>JBMSXD010000196.1:0-2045 GCA_049425265.1 Solirubrobacterales bacterium | reverse complement strand
GTGCCCGTCTCCGACCTCCACTCCGGGGTCGCCGGGGGAGCGATCGAGATTCGACACCAGTCCTCCGGGGAGTGGGAGAAGCTGGTTACAGAGTTCGACCGGACGGCAGGCCGGCTGGGCTCTGACTTCGCCTCCGAACGAAGGACGCCCGGTCGCTGGGAGGTCCGAGCCAGGGTCACCGACGGGGCCGGAAACCAGACCGTGGTCGACCGGCTCCCCGACGGAAGCCCCCTCCAGGTGATCGCGCCGGCGCGCTCCCAGACCGAGCTGGTCGCAAAACTGGCCGGCGGTGGTGAGCCCGCCCCCTCGGTCATCGTTCCCTTCGGCGAGGGCGCGCGGGTCCAGGGCAGGCTGCTCGACCGAGGTGGCGACGGACTCGGGAACCAGGGGCTCCGGGTGGTCGAGTCCCCGGCCGAAGGCGTTTCGGGCGATCCGGCAGTCCACGCCGTCACGACCGCGCTCGACGGGGGTTTTGCGCTCGGTCTGCCCCCGGGCCCATCCCGTCGGGTGACCGTCCACTTCGCCGGGACCAAGCGGTTGATGTCTTCTTCCTCGGGCACCCTCGAGCTGGGGGTGCGGGCCGTGGTCGGCTTCTCGGCCCGCCCCCGGAAGCTCAGGAACGGCCAGGTGATCCGTTTCGAGGGGACGATCCGGCCGCTGCTCGCCGCCAGGCACTCTGGGGGCAGCCTGGTCGAGGTCCAGTATCTGGAGACCTCGTCCGGCAGGTGGCGCCCGGTTCTGGTCACCCGGGTCCGTCGGACCGGCACCTTCGCTGCGTCCTACCGCTTCCGCTACGTCAGCCGGGCGACCCGGATCAAGTTCCGGGCGAGGATGCTGGCCGCACCGGGCCTGCCCTTCGCGACCGGCATTTCGAGGGTGGTCCGGGTAACGGTCACCGGCGACTGAGCCTCCCCAGGAGCCAGCTCCGCTGGGGGTATCCTTTCGGACACGGGCGGACTGGCCGCCCAGAGGCCACGACCGAGGAGGCCACCATCTATTCGACCGGACAGCTGAGCGAGGTTGCGAAGGACTTCCTCGAGATCGACCGCCAACTCACCGACGAGGAGCGGTTGATCAAGGAGACGGTCGCCCGCTACGTCAACGAGCGCTACCTCCCCGGGGTCCAGGAGCACTTCGAGGCCGGCACCTTCGACACCTCTGTGCCAACCGCGCTCGGTGAGCTCGACCTGCTCGGCATGCACCTCTCGGGCTACGGCCTGCCCGGCTCGAGTGCCGTTGCTTACGGCATCGCCTGCATGGAGCTCGAGGCCGGCGACTCGGCCCTCCGTTCCTTCTGTTCGGTCCAGGGATCGCTGGCGATGTTCGCGATCTGGAAGTGGGGGAGCGAGGAACAGAAGGAGGAGTGGCTGCCCGGCCTCGCCGCCGGGACGAAGATCGGCTGCTTCGGCCTGACCGAGCCCGACTCCGGCTCCGACCCCGCCTCGATGAAGACCCGGGCCGTCCGCGACGGCGACGACTGGATCCTCAACGGCTCGAAGATGTGGATCACCTCGGGCTCGCTCGCCGACGTCGCCGTGGTCTGGGCTGATACCGACGACGGCATCCAGGGCTTCCTGGTCGAGTCCGGGATGGAGGGCTTCTCGGCCCCCGAGATGCACGGCAAGCTCTCGCTCAGGGCATCGGTCACCTCGGAGTTGATCCTCGAGGACGTCCGGGTTCCCGACGGCAACCGCCTGCCCGAGGTCCAGTCGCTGAAAGGTCCCTTGAGCTGCCTGAACGAAGCCCGCTACGGAATCGTCTGGGGCGTGGTCGGGGCGGCCCGCTCCTGTTACGAGGCCGCCTTGGAGTACGCGATGACCCGCGAACAGTTCGGTGCGCCCATCGCCTCCTTCCAGCTGACCCAGGAGAAGCTGGTCGAGATGGCGACCCAGGTCCAGCAGGGCTACCTGCTGGCGCTCCAGCTGGGAAGGCTTAAGGACGAGGAGCGGATTACCCCGGCCCAGGTCTCGATGGGCAAGCGGGCCAATGCCCGGATGGCCCGTGAGGTCGCCGCAACCGCCAGGACGATCCTCGGCGGCAACGGT
>JBMSXD010000195.1:0-2059 GCA_049425265.1 Solirubrobacterales bacterium | reverse complement strand
AACCCTCCACCCCGCCGGAATCGACAGTGACCGCGGAAGAGTCCCGGTCACCCCTGACGACCCGCTCCTCGACCGCGACGCCGGCCGCCACCGTGCCGGTCGCGACCACCGCTACGGCCGCAACCTTGGCCGCGCCACCGCTTGCCAAGCCGGCGAAGATGCCGCCCGCGCCGACCGCAGAGCCCCCCGCACCGCCTGCAGCCCCGGCCGTTGCGGTCGCCCCCGCCGCAGCCCCGGCCGAGGAGGCGGTGGCGAAGGCACCGGTCAGGTCGGAGGCGAGCCAGATGATGAATGGGGCAGGAATAAGGGCGCCAAGGGCATTCCGAAGGCCGGTCCTCGCGCGAAAGATCAGCTGTTTGGTCGCACCCGTGGAGATCGCGAGCTCCCGGGCGATCTCATCGTGGGTGTAGCCGCCGAGCTCACGCCCGACGATTGCCTCCCGTTGGGCCTCGGGAAGTGCCGCCAGGGCCGTGACCAGGTTCTTGAGGTCCTCCCTGTTCTCGGCCTCGCGTTCAGGGGTCGAGTGGGAAACCTCGGTACCGACCAGCTCGGTGTGTTCATGCTTCTTTCCATCCCGGATCTCGTTCAGCGCGGTGTTCTTGACGATCCGGTAGAGCCAGGCCTTGGGTTCTTCGACCTCTTCCGTCGCCATCGCCCGGTGGGCCTTGACCAGGGACTCCTGGACCACGTCCTCGGCCCGGTCGGCACCGACGATCGCCCCGGCGAAGGCGACCAGGGGGGTCCGGTAGCGATCGACCAGTTCGTCGAAGGCCGGGTCTACCCCGCGCCGGAAAAGGTCTGAAAGTCGTTCGTCCGATTGCATCCTGAGCGTCGCCCTGGCGAGTCTGGGTGCAGTTTTTGCGGCTTCCGCTTGCGGCATTAACCGGGCTAGGTTAACGGTAGTTGGTAGTCGAAAAACCGAACCGTTCAGAAATGAGACCCGGACGGATCGGGAAAGTCACGCGGTCCCTTCAGCTCGCGGCTGCTCCGAGGGAATTCGAAACCAAACCGACCGCCCACTCCACGTCCGCTTCGCTCGAATCCCACGAGGCGACCAGACGGACCAGCCCGTGGTCGCCCACCTCGAAGTGGAGGGGACGGTTGGGGGCCGAGGCTTCGACGAATCGGTGGGCAGCATCGAGCGGCAGGGAGAAGAAGACGATGTTCGCCTCGACCGGCTGGGCGATGACCACCCCTTCGAGCCCGGAGAGCCTCTCGGCCAGAAGGGAGGCGATCCCGTTGGCATCCCCGGCAATCGCGAGGCCGAGTCCATCGGTCAGCAACGTACTTAGCTGGGCCGAGACGAAGCGGGCCTTGGCCGGCAGCTGGAGCGATCCCTTCTGCCAGATCCCGAACCCGTCGGCAAGGTCCGGGGTGGCGAAGACCACGGCCTCACCGAAGACAGTCCCGTTCTTGTTGGCCCCGAGGCTTAGGACATCGACTCCGTTGGCCGTGGAGGCCCCGGCCAGGCCGGTGCCGAGCGACGCGGCCGCGTTGAAGATCCTGGCCCCGTCCATGTGGAAGGTGAGTCCGTTCTCCCTGGCGAACCTGGAGAGGGCGGCAACCTCCTCCGGTCGGTACACCGTCCCCAGCTCGGTCGGCTGGGAGACCGAGAGGACAGCGGGCCATGCGATGTGAGGAAGGTCTGCTCGGTCAACCAGCCGGGTCGCGGCCAGCTCTGGGGTCAGTTTCCCGTCGGGCGTCGATACCCCGAGCAACTTCAGGCCGGCGATCGCCTCGGGGGCTGCCGTCTCGTCGATCGAGATGTGGGCCGTCTCGGCGCAGATGACGGCCCTGTGCGGCGGAGCGATCGCCCGGAGGGCGGCGACGTTGGTCCCGGTGCCGTTCAACATCGGGAAGATCCGGGCCTGGCTGCCGAACTCGGCTCGAGAGATTTCCTCGAGTCGAGCCGTTTCGGGATCGTTGCCGTAGGCGGGGACGTGGCCCCCGTTGACACCGGTGATCGCCTCGATCACCGCCGGGTGGGCACCGGATGCATTGTCGGAGGCAAACCCCCCGGCGTTCGTCGCCTGGTCGGCCACGCAGGCAGCGTAAAGCG
>JBMSXD010000194.1:0-2069 GCA_049425265.1 Solirubrobacterales bacterium | reverse complement strand
CTCGGTGTAGCCACCGGCGACCTCGTCTCGGACGATTCGGCCCTCGTAGAGCTCGATCACCCGTCGCCTCATCCGGTCGACCATCTCCCGGTCGTGGGTCACGACGACGACCGTGGTCCCGGTTCGGTTGATCCGGTAGAGGAGCTGCATGATCCCCACAGAGGTGACTGGATCGAGGTTTCCGCTCGGCTCGTCGGCGAGCAGGAGGGGCGGGTGGTTGACGAAGGCCCTGGCTACCGAAACGCGCTGCTGCTCGCCCCCGGAAAGCTCGTCGGGGTAGTTGTGGAGCTTGGTCGAGAGGCCGACCAGGCGGAGGGCCTCGGGGACCTTCTGCCGGATGTCGGAGCGGGAGGCGCCGATCACCTGAAGGGCGTAAGCGACGTTGTCGTAGACGGTCCTGCTCGGAAGGAGGCGGAAGTCCTGGAATACAGTCCCGATGTTCCGACGGAGCATCGGGATCTTCTTCTCGGGGAGTCCACCGATGTCACGACCGGCGATCGAGACCGTGCCCTCGGTCGGAAGCAGCTCGCGAATCAGGAGCTTGATCAGGGTCGACTTGCCACAACCGGTCGGCCCGACCAGGAAGACGAAGTCGCCCCGGTCGATCGCCAGGGAGACCCGGTCGAGGGCCAGGTGTCCATTGGCGTAGACCTTGCTTACGTCCCGAAGTTCGATGATCGGCATGCCGCCTTTTCGAGGCAGGGTGCGCGCCTTCTCCAGCCGGGCCCGTTCGAGCTCGCCCTCGGTCTCGCTCTTCTTTCCAAAAGGTGAAATTCCCATGCGACCCCGACCTATTCCCCGACTCCCGGGCAACTCCTTCACCGGGACGGGGGCATCCAAAAAAGTATTAGGAAAATATTAGCATTACCTCAGTTTTTGCTTGCTTATGCGGCTCGCTAGGCTTGGTTGGTGGCAGGGATCGCAAATACGGCCAGAACGGCCGGGGTCATCCTCGCGGTCCTCGGGCTCCTGGTTGGCGGCTTCCGCGCCGCCGATGCCTCGATCCCAGGCCCCCCTTCCGAGCTCGACCGGGACTCCAGGATCGTCAACGGCAAGGTCACCTCGATCGGTAAGTGGCCCTGGCAGGTCGGGCTGCTGGCCCCCAGCTCGAGGGCGGACGAGTCTGCCACCTCCCGCTACTTCTGCTCGGGCTCGCTGATCGCACCCGAGCTGGTGATCACCGCCGGGCACTGCGTCGCCGACCTGCGTCCGAACGAGGTCAGGGGCCTCACCGTGGTCGCGGGCCGGACCTTCCTCAACCGGACCTCTACCGGCGAGGAACTCGACGTCTCCCGCGCAATCATGCCGCTGGATAAGAACGGTCAACGCAGGTACCGGAGCCGGGGCGGGGCCGCCGCCTGGGACGTCGCACTGCTCCAGCTCGCTTCTCCATCGTCTTACCCCGCGCTCGCGATCGCGGGGCCGAGCGAGACAGCCAGCTGGCAGCCCGGACGACTGGTCCAGACGACCGGGTGGGGCTATACGAATGCATTCAGTCCACGAATCAGCAATCGACTCAGGCTCGCGAGGCAGGTGATCCTCCCCGGTTCGGTCTGCCGACGCGACCAGGGGAACGTCTACGAGACGCAGACGATGATCTGTATCGGCGGGCCGGAGGGAGGCTCTTCGACCTGCTCCGGGGATAGCGGTGGCCCGATGGTCTCCCCGGTAGGGAATGGATGGCGGCTGGTCGGGCTGACCAGCTTCGGGGACTTCTTCTGTAGCGGGAACGTCGCCTCGGTGGACAACCGCACCGCCGGAAACACGATCCGGAACTGGGTCAGGGAGAAGGCGATCGAAGTCTCGGGGTACGACCCGGTCGGGGAAGGTGGCCAGATCGGACGCCTTCCCCGGTGGTGCAGGGTGCCCGGCCTCCAGGGCAGGACGAGGGACTCCGCTCGGGCGGCGCTTCGCGCGGCCGGGTGCAGCCTCGGGAAGGTGCGTTCTTTCGGCAGCCGCGGGTACGGGGTGCGGCGGGTCGTCTACAGCTCACTGCCGAAGGGCTGGCTCACCCCGAGGGGCTTCGGCATCCGGGTCTGGCTCGGTCGTTGAGCCGCGACAGGCGGCAA
>JBMSXD010000193.1:0-2087 GCA_049425265.1 Solirubrobacterales bacterium | reverse complement strand
CCGTCTCCCTGGGCAATCCATGAACCGCGTCGGGGGCAGAGTCACTGCGAGGGCGAGGACCCGTGAGGACCGGGCGGGCGACCCCCTCGACGGGCTGGTCAACCTGTTCGACATCGGGATTGTCCTTTCGGTCGCCTTCCTCCTCGCTGCCCTCTCGTCGCTCGACCTCACCTCGGTGCTGACCGATCCGGGCAAGGCCGAGACCGGCCAGAGCGTGCCGGCCGACTCGGTGGTCGTTCCGCCTGATTCGAAGGTGAAGACGATCGTGATCGAGCCCGGCCAGAAGGTCGCGGGCCGCGGCCGGGAAGTGGGAACGGTCTACCGGCTCGAGGACGGCCGGACGGTGATCGTTAGGCCGGGCCAGTCGTCTGGCCAGTCGGCCCCCTGAGTCAGGAGCCGATCCGGTCCCGGCCGCGGGCGGTCACCAGTCGGGTGATCCGGTTTATCACCGAGCGGCGCTCCGCGGTGTAGGGGAACCAGAATGGCTCGGGGAGGTTGGGGAAGCGGGCGGTGACGATCGCCTCCGAGCGACAGTACTTCCGGATGCCGGCACTTCCGTTCCTCCATCCGATCCCGGACTCCTTCCAGCCGCCCATCGGGACCCCGGGAGTGAGTGCGTTGAACAGCACGTCGTTGACGTTGACCGCGCCGCACTCGATCCGCCGGGCGACCTCCTCGGCCTTCCTCCTCGGCCCGAAGACCGTCGCCGAAAGTCCGTAACGGGTGTCGTTAGCCAGGCGGACCGCCTCTTCCTCGTCGGCGACCGGCATGACGCCCACGACCGGCCCGAAGGTTTCATCCCGCATCACCCGCATCGAGTGGTCGACGTCGACCAGCACGGTCGGTTCGAAGTAGTCGCCCTCGCCCGTGCGGCGGCTTCCCCCGGTCAGGGCGTTCGCCCCCTTCCGGACCGCGTCCTCGACCTGACCCTCGACGATCTCGGTCTGGTTGGGTGAGGTCATCGCACCGACGTCGGAGCCGTAGTCGGCACCGTCCGGGCCCTGCTTCAAGTCCGACACCTTCTCGACCAGCTTCTCGACGAAAGGTTCGTAGGCCGGTCGCTCGACGTAGATCCGTTCGACCGACATGCAGATCTGCCCCGAGTTCATCATCCCGCCCCAGGCTGCCGCTTCCGCGGCGCGGTCGATGTCGGCCCCGTCGAGGACGATCATCGGATCCTTGCCCCCCAGTTCGAGGCTGACGGGGGTCAGGGTGTCGGCCGCCCGCTTCATTACCAGCCGCCCGGTCCGATCGGACCCGGTGAAGCCGATGAAGTCGGCCTCGTCGATCAGGGCCGTCGCCGGCTCGGCAGCCCCGTTGACCACACCGATCACGTCCGGGCCACCGATCTCGTCGTGCCATGCGTCGACGATCATCCCGAGGGTGAGCGGGGTGAACTCCGAAGGTTTCATCACGACGGCCGCCCCGGCAGTCAGGGCCGGGATCGCGTCACCGAGCGAGAGGATCAGTGGGAAGTTCCAGGGGCTGATCAGGCCGACGACGGGGTAGGGGGTGTACCGGATCCGGAGCTTCCGGCTAAAGGTGACCAGGGAGTGGGGCCGGACCTTCTCCTCGCCGATCCAGCGTCCCGCCCGGGATCCGTAGAAGTTGATCTGGTCGGCGACGTAGAAACCCTCGTTCGAGGCGTCGGCGCGGACCTTGCCGGTCTCGGCCTGCATCGAATCGGCGACCTTCTCGGCGTTCTCGACCAGCCAGTCCCGCAGCTGCCCCAGCCACCTTGCCCGCCCGGCAATGCCGAGCGCCTGCCACTCTGCCTGGTTCGACCGGACCCGGGCGACCATCGCCGCGACCTCGGCCGGTGAGTCCTCGTGAACACGGGCTATCTCACGGCCCGTGGCCGGATCGATCACGGGGAAGGTCTGCCCCCCGGCGGTCGAGCCGTTGGTCGACGCCGCTTCCTCGGGGACTATGCCTTCGCTCGTTTCCTGGGTCATCCGTGGGCCCCTTCCTCCGTAGCTCTCGGCCTCAGCCCGGGGAACATATACCCGGAAGGCCCGGGGCTCCGGATTCAGCCGTCCCGCCTACCGGGGGATGCCTCACCTGCCGGCAGAGAGCCGGTAGAGCCA
>JBMSXD010000192.1:0-2187 GCA_049425265.1 Solirubrobacterales bacterium | reverse complement strand
TGGGCACTCGGGGAGCAGAGCCCGGGTGCCGTTCGTGGGGTAACCATGCAGGATGTGATCTCTGAGGGAGGGGGCTCCATGGGCGCCCGCTCTTCGGCCGAGGTGGAGGTCGTCTTCGAGGCACCAGAGGGTTCCGATTTCTCCGAGATCTCGATCAGTCGCCGATTGACCCGTGATGGAGAAGGGGAATACAGGCTGAACGGGGCGCGCTGTCGCCTGGTCGACGTGATCGAGGTGCTTTCCGACGCGAACCTCGGCAAGGAGATGCACTCCGTGATCAGCCAGGGTCAGGTCGATTCGATCGTTGGCTCGAAGCCCGCCCAGAGGCGGCTGCTGATCGAGGAGGCAGCCGGACTCGGGAAGTTCAGGCGCCGGCGTCGTCGCTCCGAGCTGAAACTGAAGGCGACCCGGGAGAACCTGTCCAGGGCACTCGACGTCGAGCGGGAGGCAAAGCGAGCGCTCAGGCCCTTGAAGGAGCAGGCCAATGCCGCCGAGATCGGCGCCAAGATCGAGCGGGAGGAGCTCGGACTGAAGGCGAGGATCATCGCCGAGGAGATCAGGTTCGGCCAGGACCGCCTGGAGGCTGCGCGTGGCCTCGCCGAGCAGGCCCGCGGGCGCCGGTCGAAACTCGAGGAGAGACTGGGGGAGGTCTCGAAGCGCAGGACGGCGGCCGAGGAGAGGTTCGCGGACCGCGACCGGCTGAGGACGGAGCTCTGGGAAACGCTCAACGACCTGAGGGGAGCCAGGGAGCATGTCCACCTGGCCACCGTCTCGATATCGGAGCGTGGTCGTTCGCTGGATCCCGGGATCGACCGGCTCCGAAGGGAGCTCGAGCCCCTGTCTCTCGATCTGGAAGGTACGGCCGGAGAGCCCGACCGTGCCCGACGCCTGGTCGATGAGCTCGGCGCCGTCGAACTCGGCCTCGGGAGGGCCGGCCGCGGACTGGAGCGAGCCGGCTCGGAAGGGTCCGAGACCGACCGACTGGCCGGACTGGCCGAGGTTCATGAAGGGACGCGGGAAGCGCAGGATCACGCCCGTCGGGCGGAGAGCCTCCTCGGAGAGCGTCACCGAGAGAGATTGGGGGAGCGCCTCGGACGGGCCGAGACGCTCCAGGGGGCGATCTCCGGACTTGCCGAGGCTGCGACCGGTACGGCCGAGGCACTGGCCTCGAGGATCGAAACCGCTGAGCGGCTTGCCGTCGGCAGTGATTCGGAAGAGGCAGACGAGATCGCGGCCGAACTCAGGAAGTGTTCCGATGAGGAGGTCGAGATCCAGGCCGACCTCCGGAAGGTTGCCGAGGAGGTAACCGAAGCCGAGGTAGAGGCGGCCCAGCTCGAGAATCGTCGGGAGGAAATGGTCGCCGAGATCGAGCGGATCGAGTCACGGCTCGGGGAGCCCCTCGAGGAGGCGAGGGAGCCGATGGACGAAGAAGAGCGCGAGACGATCGAGCGCAGGCTCGAGGCACTCGCTCGCAGACGCGAGCGGATCGGTCCGGTCAATCCTCTCGCCCAGCGCGAATATGAAGAGGCACAGGAGCACCACGCATCGCTGGTCGAACAGCGAGAAGACTCCGAACGGGCCCTCCGGGAACTCGAGGAGATCATCCGGGACATCGATGCCGAGATGTCGCGGGCCTTCGAACAGACCTTCGACGCAGCGGCCGCGAATTTCGAGCAGGTGATCGCCCACCTCTTCCCGGGTGGCTCCGGCAAGCTGAGGAAGGTCGAGCTGGAGGGCTCGGTCGATCCCGAAGCGGACGGGGCCGATCCCGACGGTGAAGCAGAAGGCGATGACCTGCCGGCCCCCGGTGAGCCAAGGTTCGGGGTCGAGCTCGAGGTGACCCCGAAGGGCAAGAAGACCCGGCAGATGCGTCTGCTCTCCGGAGGCGAGAAGGCATTGACCGCGCTCGGATTCGTCTTCGCCGTCTTCCTCGCTCGCCCATGCCCCTTCTACATCCTCGACGAGGTCGAGGCTGCCCTCGACGACGCCAACATCGCCAGGTTCCTGGAACTGGTCGGGGAGTTCTCCACCCGAACCCAGTTCATCATCGTCACCCACCAGAAATTGACGATGGACGCGGCCGATGTCCTCTACGGGGCCAGCATGGGGGGCGACGGGATCACCAAGGTCGTCTCCCGTCGCCTACCTCCGGCCCGGGATGAGGAATCCGGGGTCGAGGAGCGACTC
>JBMSXD010000191.1:0-2189 GCA_049425265.1 Solirubrobacterales bacterium | reverse complement strand
CATCGGATCGGCGTTGCCGATGTCCTGGGAGGCGAGGATGACCATACGGCGGGCGATGAACCGGGGGTCCTCCCCGCCCTCGATCATCACCGCCAGGTAGTAGAGCGAGGCATCCGGGTCCGAGCCACGGGTCGCCTTGATCCAGGCCGAGGCGTAGTCGTAGTGGCTGTCGCCACCCTTGCCGAACGGCACGCCTCCGTCCCGTATCGCGGCGCCTGCCTGCTCGACCCCGACCGGCTCGCCCCGCTCGGCCAGGCGCTCGAGCGCCGCCAGGGCGACCCGGGCATCCCCGCCCGATCGGTTCGCCATCAGCTCGACCGCCTCCGGTGCGACCTCGAGCCGCCCCCCGAGACCCTCCTCGGGGTCTTCGATCGCCCTCTCCAGGATCTCCCGGACCTCGACCGGTCCGAGTGGTTCGAGCTCGTAGACCCGACTGCGGGAGATCAGGGCCGGGTTGACCTCGAAGTAAGGGTTCTCGGTGGTCGCCCCGATCAGGACCAGGGAGCCATCCTCGAGCGCAGGCAGGAGGGCGTCCTGCTGGGCCTTGTTGAAGCGGTGGATCTCGTCTAGGAAGAGGACGGTGCGGCGCCCGGAGGAAGCGAGCCTCTCCCGGGCCTGGCCGATCACCTCCCGGACCTCGGCCTTGCCGGCATCGACCGCCGAGCGCTCCTCGAAGACCCCGTCGAGGGCCTCGGCCGTCGCCCGGGCGATCGTCGTCTTTCCGGAGCCGGGCGGGCCGTAGAGGATCGATGAGTGAGGCCTCCCGGCCTCGACCGCCTGGCGGAAGGGAGAGTCCTCCCCCGTGAGGCGGTCCTGCCCGACCACCCGGTCGAGGCTCCGGGGCCGCATCCGGGCGGCCAGGGGAGCCCCCGGACCCGGTTCCGGGACCCCTGGCCCACCGGTTTCACCCGTGTCGAACAGCCGATCGATGGCCAGAGGATGACGGGGGACCCGGTCGCGGACCGGTGGGATACTCAGCCGATGGCAGACCCTGGGCCGATAGAGATCCTCCAGCCCCTGATCCGCTTCGCCACGGTAAACCCGCCCGGCAACGAGGGGGAGGCGATCGGGTACCTGAAGGACCTTTTGGAAGCGGCCGGGTGGTCCTGCAAGGTCCTGGCCGAACTGCCCGACAGGCCGAACCTCGTGGCCCGGCTGGAAGGGGCGGAGCCCGGTCCCAACCTTGCCCTGATCAGCCACGTCGACACCGTCCCGGCCGAGCCGTCCGAGTGGGAGCGGGACCCGTGGTCCGGCGACCTGGCTGAGGGCTACGTCTGGGGACGCGGTGCCCTCGACATGAAGGACCAGGTGGCGGCCGAGGTGGCGGCCTGCCTGAGGCTCGGTGCCTCGGGCTGGCGGCCGGCAAAGGGCGACCTGATCCTGGTGGTCGCTGCCGACGAGGAGACGGGCGCCCACCACGGGGCCCAATGGCTCTGCCGGGAACACCCGGAGGAGGTCAGGTGCGACTGGGTGGTCAACGAGGGGGCCGGCGAGATGGTCGAGTTCCGGGGGAGGAGACTGTTCACCCTCTCGGTCGGCGAGAAGGGGACCTTCCGCTTCACCCTCCGGGCGACCGGCACGGCCGGCCACGGTTCGATGCCGGCCGTCGGGGACAACGCCCTGCTGAAGCTCGCGCCCGCCCTCGGCGCACTCGATCGCCAGCCGCCCAGGGAGTCGACCGCCGACACCGACCGATTCCTCCAGGTCCTGCTTGGCGAAGTGCCCGATGACCTCGATCGGGCGCTGGTCGAGATCGAGATCGAGGACCCGGTCCTCGCCCAGTTGGTGGCCGACCCGATGCTGGGGGTAACCGTGGCCCCGACGATGGCTCGGGGGTCGAGCCGGGAGAACGTGATCCCCTCCGAGGCCGGGATAGTCGTCGACTGCCGAACCCTGCCCGGGATGGACGCCGACGATGCCCTCGAGCGAATCCGGGGTGTGATCGGGGACGGCGATTGGGAGGTCGTCTTCAACGACCCGGTAGTCGGCACCAGGTCCGACTACGAAGGCCCGCTCGCCGAAGCGATCGAGGGCTGGGCAGCCGAGCGGGACGCCGGCATCCTGCCCCTGGTCATGCCCGGATTCTCCGACAGCCACTGGTTTCGCTCGGCCTTCGGGGCGACCGTGTTCGGGTTCTGCCCGCAGCAGGCGATGGACCTGGCCGAGACCCGCCCGCTGATCCACGGGGC
>JBMSXD010000190.1:0-2195 GCA_049425265.1 Solirubrobacterales bacterium | reverse complement strand
CCTGGCGACGGTTGCCAGCGAGGAGAAGGTCGTGTCGAGGTACTCGAAGTTCTGTGCCTGCTGTTCAGCCACCGGGGCAACCTCGGCAGCGGCCTGACTCAGGCCCTTGATGAAGCCTTCGAGATCCGTCTTCTCCGAGGCCAGGTTCCGGGTGACTGGACGGGCCACCTCCAACAACGGCGGGAGGAGACCGAGGATCTGATTGATCGCACTACCCCTCGCCGCAAAAGCGCCACCGTACTGGGCGAAGTTGGATTGGATCGCCCGGCGAACGTCGGGCTGGAACATGTTGAAGAACTGATCCTGGTCGACCGGCTCCGGGACGGCCTGGCTGATCGGCAGGGTTCCTCCATCGGGAAGCTCTTGATCGGACTCCCCCGGGGTCAGCAACAGGTACTTGAGTCCAAGCGCGGAGCGCTGCCGGACGACCACTGTCGAATCTTCGGGGATCGGGCCGGCGCTCTGGTCGAGTTTGAGCGAGAGGTTGACGATGGTCCGGCCGTCCTCTAGCTGGACCGGCTTCACCTCCTGAACCGTTCCGACCCTGACGCCGGCGATGCGGACCTCGTTCCCGTTGACCAGGGAAGCGCCCGATGGCAGCTCGGCATTGATCTGGTAGGTCGGAACAAACGGGAGTCCGGTATTCGCGTTGTAGGAGAAGAACACCCCGACAACGACGATCAGGGTTGTTACCGCCCCCACCAGCAGCGGGCTTGCCGAGATCCCTGTCTTCTTCGGCTGGCTCATCGTCCGAGCAGGTACTCCAGGATCGCCATGCGGGTCATTTGTCTCGGGTCCCTGCCGCGACCTTCACGAGCGGCCTGGCCCAGGTTCCTCGTATCGCCAGGGGTGGCAGCTCCGTCGACGGAGGGAGACGCCCCACCCTCATCCGGGACGCCTGGTGCATCCGGACCAGGTACGACCGGCTCCTCGGGCACCATGGGTTCCGCAGGATCGACGGGGTCGTCGGGCATCAGTTCGTCGCTCGGGTCGGTGGGCGCCGGGTCCCCATCCTCCAGGCCTTCAGGTGAGATCCCACCGGTCCCGAGGGCCGGCAGGACCTCCCGGGCGGTCGCCGAGAGCGACTGCGCGGTGTTAGACCATTGGGCCGGACAGTCACTGAACTTGACGACCTTGTATTCGGAACAACCGGTGACCAGAACATTGGTTCGCTGGTAGTGACCGAACTGGTCGTAGCCGGAGAGAGCGCTGCCGGTGTTGTAGAAGAAACGCATCAGGTTCTTGAAGCCATTCGCTTCGCGGGTGCTCTTGAGGAAGAAGTCGAGGCTGGTGCTGGGCTCTTTGGCGGCCCGGGCCTGATCCCCCAACAGCTCGACGATCGGAATCGAGGCCTGGAGATCCGGCAGGGCGGTGCGAGTGGCTCGGGCGAGGCTGGTCAGGGAGACGTTGCTCGCCCTTGCGAACGGGGCGAGCTGTTCTGTCACCTGAGAGATGTCCTTGGCGCTTGGCCTCAGCGCGGCGAAAACGGGCCGTGCCTCCCCGGTGAACGTCTCGAGGGCCGCGAAGGTCGCCCGCAGCTCCCGCAACGTCTGCGGCAGAAGCCGCAGGTTCTCCCGCATGTCGTCACTCCGCTCGGCAGTCGCACCGGCCGTGTAGCCAGCCGACTTGAAGAAGCCGACCATCTGCTTCCGTCGGGCCGCCAGGCGGGTCAGGTTGTTGTCGCCGTTCCTCGCAAGCTCGGCCAGACGACGATTCTGCGAGGCGAGGATCCTCAGGACCTTGTTCACCTCGAGCAGGGTCGGGTTGGCCCTGGTGATCGTCTCCCGAAGCTCGGGGCCCCGGGTCGCGAGGCCGACGCCGAGTTCATTGAGGATGATCCTGAAGCGCTGCTGGTAAGGAAGGCGGTAGATGTTGTTGATCAGGTCCTGGTCGACCGAGCGGCCGTTGTTCTCCAGGGGGAGCAGTCTCTGACCCGCGCCCGGCTGCCCGTCGGGAATGACCGCGAGGGCCGGGGGCGGCTCGGTGCCCGGCGGCCTCGGCTCGGTCACCTGGCAGTCGATGAACTTCTCGCCGATCAGCGACTGCGGACGGATGATGCAGGAAGCGTCGTCGCGGAAGTCCTGGAAGTCGGGGTCATCGATCTTCATGACGACGATCGCCTTGCCCGGGCTGGTCGGGTCCTCGGGATCGTCGGTCACGACCTCGTCGGGCATCGAGACGTCGATCGAGTCGAC
>JBMSXD010000189.1:0-2229 GCA_049425265.1 Solirubrobacterales bacterium | reverse complement strand
TCCAGCACGTCAAGCCGGGCAAGGGCGGGGCATTCGTCCGGACCAGGCTCAGGCGGATCGATGACGGGTCGGTGATCGACAAGACCTTCAGGGCAGGGGAGAAGTTTCGTCCGGTCAGGACGGAGTCCAACCGGATGCAGTACCTCTACGAATCGGGAGATGCGGTGGTCTTCATGGACAGCCGAACGTTCGACCAGATCGAACTCGACGCCGCCCTTGTAGCGGACGCCCTCCAATGGCTCAAGCCGAACGATGAGGCAGAGGTCCTGTTCGTCGACGAGAAGCCGACCGAGGTCCAGGTCCCCAGTGCCGTAGATCTCCAGGTCGTGACCACCGAGCCCGGGGTCAAGGGGGACACGGCATCCGGGGGTGGTACCAAGCCGGCCACCCTCGAGTCCGGGGTCGAGATCCAGGTACCTCTGTTCATCGAGGAGGGCGAGACGGTCAGGGTCGACACCCGATCCGGCGAATACGTCGCCCGGGCCTGACCCCGGGAGCGGCGCGACTGGCGTGCTCCGGCGGGAGATCACACTCGAGGCCCGGCCGAAGGGGTTCCACGACGTAACCGGTGAGGTGGTCGCCTCCCTTCCCGAGATCGGGCGCTACCGGACGGGATTGGTCCACCTGATGATCCTGCACACATCGGCCTCCCTCGCCGTGACCGAGAACGCCTCCCCCGACGTCCTGAGGGACCTCGAGGACTGGTTCTCCGACTCCGTGCCGGAAGCCCGGGATTGGGCGCATTCGCTAGAGGGACCCGACGACATGCCGGCCCACGTCCGCTCCGTCCTGACCCAGGTCGACCTGACCCTCCCGATCGACGACGGTCGCCTCCTCCTGGGTACGTGGCAGGGGATATTCCTCTGTGAACATCGGGATTGCGGGGGAAGCCGTCGGCTGGTTGCCACCCTCTGGGGCGACCGGGACGGTGACGACGTCGGCCCCGTCGACCACTAACCTTGGCGGGATGGGTGTGAGTCGTTCCGAACAGCGCCGTGATGCAGTATTCGCCTGTTACCAGCATGACGTCACCGGGAGGCCCCTGGACGTCCTGCTCGAAGGCGCACCGGACTTCACCCGGGACCTTGCCAGGGGTGTCGAGGAGAACCGCGCCGCTATCGACGAGGTGATCGGTGAGCGCTCCCACGGATGGGAGCTCGAGAGGATTGCCCCACTGGAGCGAAACGTCCTTCGGGTAGCCCTCTACGAGATGCGCTTCCTCGATGACGTCCCCGATGAGGTAGCGATCGACGAGGCGGTCAACCTCGCCCGGAAGTACTGCGGGGCCGACGCCCCGGGCTTCGTCAACGGGATCCTGGGGTCGGTCGCCCGGACTGGGGAATCGGCTGCATGACCGAAGGGGAGGCGACATCGGGCTCCCCGGAGACGCTCGAGCGGATAGCCCTTCGGCTCCGTGAAATCGGCCAGGAGCTCTCCAACCCCGATACGCCAGACGTCCAGGCGGTCGCACTGGCCCGGGAGGCAGCGGCCCTGGTTGGCGAGGCGCTCGAAGAAACGGAACGGGCCGTCGCCGGCCTGGAGCAGGGGGATTGAGCTACCCGGAAGACCTTCGCGAGGAGGTCGACCGATACCTGGAGGGTCTCACCTTCCCCGGGCCGGCCTCGGTCGAAGGCCTCGCGGAGGCGATGCGCTACTCGCTTCTTGCCGGAGGAAAGCGGGTCCGCCCGGTGCTCTGTCTTGCTACCGGCAGGGCGCTCGGGATCGACACCGAGGCCCTCCTCCCCGCGGCTGGGGCGATCGAGATGGTCCACACCTACTCGTTGATCCACGATGACCTGCCGGCGATGGACGACGACGAGCTCCGTCGCGGCAAGCCGACCGCCCATGTCGAGTTCGGCGAAGCGGTAGCGATCCTCTCGGGGGATGCTCTGTTTGCCGAAGCGGTTGCCCTTATCGGTGCCGGCCCCTGGCCATCGGAGCGGGTGGTCGAGGCGATCGAGGTCCTCTCACGGGCGGCCGGGGTCGACGGCATGGTTGGCGGCCAGTACGTAGACGTAACGGTCGAATCACTGGACGCGCAGGGAATAGAGATGCTCCACTCCCTGAAGACCGGGAGATTGATCGCGGCCTCGGTGGAGCTCGCCCTCGCGATCGGAGCCGTTCCGGAAGATGAACGTCTGCCTTACCGGGAATTTGCGACCCAGCTCGGAGTCCTCTTCCAGATAGTCGACGACATCCTCGACGTGACCGGCTCTGAGGAAGCGACCG
>JBMSXD010000188.1:0-2232 GCA_049425265.1 Solirubrobacterales bacterium | reverse complement strand
CCGGCCAGCAGGAAGGTCGTAACCACGCCGGCCACCTCGAAGTAGAGGTTGTCGAGCGCCCCGTCCCGGGAGGGCACCCACTCGAAGGTCATCGTCATCCCGACCATCCCGGCGTCCCCGAAGACCAGGGCGTAGAGCGACCAGAAGAAGGCGGCCAGGGTGCCGAGGGAGATCAGGGTGTCCATCGTCGTCCCGCCGTGTCGGGCCGAGCGGAGGGCGGAGCGGTGGAAGGGGAGACCTCCCCAGAAGACGATCGGGGTGGCGAGGGCGAGCGCCACCCACTGCCAGTAGTCGAACTGGAGCCCCGGCACCATCGTGATCAGGACCAGCGGCACCGTGAGGGTGGCGCAGACGATCAGCCGCGCCTTCAGGCTGGCCAGGCTCGCCACCTGGTGGGACATGTGGTCGTGGGCGTCGCCCTCCCCGTGGCCTTCCTGGTGTTCGTGGCCTTTGGCGTGGCCCTTCTGCGTGCCGTTCCTGGCCAGGACCGGGGTGTAGCCGGCCGCACCGACCGCGGCCTCCAGCTCCGCCTCGCCGGCCAGCTCGGGGTCGAACTCGACCGATGCCTTCTTGGTCGCAAAGTTGACCGTCGCCTCGGCCCCCTCGACCCCGTTCAGCTTCTTCTCGACCTTCGCCACGCACGAGGCGCAGTTCATGTCGGGAATCTCGATCTCGATCTTTTCCCGGGTCTTCTCCATCTGATCCACCTGCCGCGACGCTACCGGGCGGCGTTCGTCGACTCCGCCATCAGCTGACCGGGAGCCCAACAGGGCCCTAGGGGCAGAGGAGACCTTCCCTCATTGCCGCATCCTTCAGGCGTTCATCAAGAGTGATTACCTCCGCCTCGTCGGGAATCTCGGAGGCCCATCGCAGGGCCGCTGCCAGCTGGAACGCGTCCCCCGTTCTCAAGGGATGGACTGCAAGTAGTCGGCCGGCCAGTGATCGAAGTTCGAGGCTCGGTTGGACTTCAGCCCAGTCTCCTGCAAGGGCGTCGAGTAGGAGCGAGGCCTGTCTTGCCTGTTGAGGCTCTAGCTGCCCTTCGCGCTCCTTCCGTCTGATCGCTGAAATGCATTCGATTCGGGTTCCCCACCAAGTAGCAACGGAGCCGTCCGCCTCGAAAACGTCCACCATCGGCTGCGAGTTGCCCTCGTCCACGATGAGCGGGATCACGGCTGAGGCATCCCAATAACGCACCCGCCTACCAGCCCTCGCGCCGTTCCCTGATGACCGTCTGGCTGAGTGGCTCGCCCTTTGCCTTGGGGCGTGGCCTGTCGAAGAAGTCATCTGGAAGGGGTTTGATTGGAGGCCTCACTATTCCCTTTCGGACTAACCGCTCCAGCTCGTCGTCCATTGGCTCGGCCTTGACCATCTTCGCGATCGGCTTGCCCCGCTCGGTGATCAGGATCTCCTCACCGCCCTTGACCATCGCCAGGTACTCGCTCAGCTTCGCCTTTAGTTCCGCTACACCCACGACTTTCATGGTCAATCTGACCATATCAGAGTGACTAGTCTGCTCACTTCGACTATTTTCCGCCAGGAACGACCGCCAAAACCGCACGACCCCGCCTCCCCAATACCCTCGCCCCATGGCCGACTCACCAACCTTCGCCGACTTAAGTGGGAAGACCGCCCTGGTCACCGGCTGCGGCAGCGCCGAAGGGATCGGCTTCGCCACGGCTCGCCTGCTCGGCCGACAGGGAGCCGCCGTCGCGATCACCTCCACCACCGAGCGGATCCACGACCGGGCCGAAGAGCTGGCCGAGGAAGGGATCGAGGCAAAGGCCCTCGTCGCCGACCTGATCGAGGCCGACCGCGCTGCCGATGTGGTCGAGCAGGCGACCGCCTGGAAGTCCGGACTCGACATCCTGGTCAATAACGCCGGCATGGCCCAGGAGGGAGTCGACGAGGACTCCCGCCCGTTCGCCGAGCTCTCCGACGCCGAGTGGCGTACTGGCATCGACCGAAACCTCGACCTCGCCGCCAACGTAACCCGGGCCGCGATCGGGGCGATCACCGACTCCGGCCAAGGCAGGATCATCTTCGTCACCTCGGTCACCGGTCCGCTGGTCGCGATCCACGGCTCCTCTGCCTACGGCGCCGCCAAGGCCGGCCTCGACGGCCTTATGCGCGCCCTCGCCCTCGAGCTTGGGCCCACCGGTACCACGGTCAACTCGGTCAACCCCGGCTGGATCGCCACCGCCTCTTCTTCGGAAGCAGAGCTGGGGGGGGGGG
>JBMSXD010000187.1:0-2261 GCA_049425265.1 Solirubrobacterales bacterium | reverse complement strand
GACCACGCCGGGGCAGGCGACTACTACGGGACCTACGATGCCCAGCTGATCTTCGACGAGATCGACATCGACGAGCTGGGGATCGAGCCGCTGATGTTCGAGCACACCTTCTGGTGCAACGAATGCGAGGGGCTGGCCTCGGGCAAGACCTGCCCGCACGATTCGGAATCCCACCTCTTCCTCTCTGGGACGAAGGTCAGGGAAATGCTGGGCGACGGCGAGATGCCGCCGCCCGAGTTCTCCCGGCCCGAGGTGGCGCAGATCCTGATCGACGCCTACCGCGCAGACGACAACGCAGACTGAACGAGACGAAAGGCAGGAAAGACTGAAGATGGCCGAACAGCAGGGCTACACACTCTGGTTCACCGGGCTCTCCGGAGCCGGCAAGACGACGATCTCCCACATCGTGGCCGAAGAGCTGACGGACCGTGGCTCGAAGCTTGAGATCCTCGACGGCGACGTCGTCCGGGAGAACCTCTCGAAGGGGCTCGGCTTCTCCAAGGAAGACCGCGACACCAACATCCGGAGGATCGCCTTCGTCGCCGACCTGCTCTCCCGCAACGGCGTGCCGGTCATCACGGCCGCAATCTCCCCCTACCGGGAGATCCGCGACGAGGCCCGCGAGATGATGGGTGACCGGTTCATCGAGGTCTACATCGAGGCGTCGGTCGACGCCTGCGCCGAGCGGGACGTCAAGGGCCTCTACGAGAAAGCCTTCGCCGGGGAGATCAAGGAGTTCACCGGGGTGTCGGACCCGTACGAGGAGCCGCTCGACCCCGAACTCACCCTGAAGACCGAAGAAGAGGAGCCCGAGGAGTCGGCTGCGAAGCTGATCGCCTACCTGGAGGAGAAGGGGCTGCTGGCCCCAAAGGGTTAGCGGTACCGAAGGGCCGGTCGCCGCTCCTTAGGGGCTCCCGGCGGGTTTGGGTTAAGGCATGCCGATGGAAAGGAACGCCAAAGGCAGATTGGTCTCGGCCCTGGCCGTGGCCTGCCTGCTGGCAGGCGGGGCGGGTGAGGCGTCTGCCGGCAACCCGGTTACCCCGCTCGTCGCCGACGAGACTGGATTCCTCTCCTACGCCGAGCCCTGGGTCTCACCGACCGGTGAGCAGCTCTTCACCTACCTGCGCCAGGACCCTGGTGGATCGCTGACGACCGGCCTAAGGGCCCGGACCGGTGGCGCCCCATTCGGCGGGTTCGAGCGGCTCTCGGCCATCTCGGGGACGGGCCTGCCGACCCTCGCCTTCGCCCCCGACGGGACGGCCCTGATCGCCTGGGAGGCAGGTGGATCGGGGTCCGCTTCCGAGCAGACGGTCCGACCGCCGCTCGGCCCGCCCGAGACCGCCAGCCCTGCCGGGTCGTGCGTAGGGCCGGTCGCGCTGGCGATCTCCGCGGGAGGCCGGACCGCTTCGGCCTGCCGGACCGACACCGGGCTGGTACCTCCCTGGACCGGGCAGGCTGGGATCGGGCAGGCACCGGCGAGGATCGCCCCAACCCTCCCGATCACCCCGCCGACAGGGTCGCCCGACATCACCCCGTTCGCGGCCTGGGGAACCGACGGCACCGGGGTTGTCGCCTTCGGCTACGAGGAGGAAGGGCCACCGGTCGAGCGGACGATTGAGGCAAGGGTTTACGGGGCCGACTCCTCCTATGCCGAGACGGTTCAGGTTGGATCGGCGATGGAGCCGGCAACCCTCCTGCCGACCGGAGCGGCCATACTGCCGAACGGCATCGTCGGGATCACAGCGAACTCCGACCAGGGTGCCGTGCTGTTCACTCGACCGGCTGGGCCGGGCAGATCATTTACCCGAACCGAGATGGTCGAGGACACCGCCTCGATGCCGGCAGCCGATAAGTGGGGACGGCTCCACTTCCTGACCTCGATCACCGGTGGTCCGACCGGCACGACCTGGTGGGTCCGGGTCCGCGAGCCCGACGGATCGCTCCGCGAGGCGATCCCCGTCCCGACCGAGGGTGCTGGCGCCGTCCCGGTCGAAAGCGGACTCCAGGTCTTCCCCAACGGTGCCGAGGCGATCGTCACCCGGAGCGAGGCCGGCTTCTACATCGCCTTCCGGAGACCCGGGGCCGGCGCCTTCTCGGTTCCGCGACGGCTTGCCAGCACCAGCGGTACGAGCGGCGGCTCGGTCAGCCGGACCGCCCAGGGCGACATCCTGCTCGCCTGGACCCGCGAGGTGACCCCGGGCAGGCGGCAGTTGATGGTCGGTGGCTGGGACAGTGGCACCCTGCCGGCGATCACCAGGCTC
>JBMSXD010000186.1:0-2279 GCA_049425265.1 Solirubrobacterales bacterium | reverse complement strand
CCAGGTAGGCGCCTCTTTGCGTAAAGATCCCTCTCATCCGCCCTCCGAGTGCCGCAACGCCGACCTCTGGGAGGCCTGCGGTGCAGCACATGGAAAGTATCGCAGTCCGAACCGGTTTCTCGCCCACCAACGGGCCTCCTTCCCCTGGGCTGCGGGGTCCAGGTCGCCTGGCCTAGGATTACCCGATGGACGAGTCAGGAACTCCAGATGGCGCGGATTCGGAGACCGGGGACCCCGGCCTTCGTGACAAGGTGCAGGATCGTGGATCGAAGGCTGCTTCCGACCTGGCCCAGGCGGTGATCGGCAGCCCGGCCTTCGGCCAGGCGGTGTCGGCCGCGGTGGCCGCCAGGGAGCTGGCCGGAGACGCCCAGCGGGCAGCGATGGGTGCCCTCAACCTCTCCTCCCAGGAGCAGGCCGAGCGCCTCGAGCGACGGATCCGGGTTCTTTCCGAGAGGCTGGAGGAGGCCGAGGATCGCCTCGATGCCGCCCTCGGGAAGGTCAGGAAGCTGGAGAGGCAACTGGCGGCGGATCAGTCCGGCGATCGACCCGATCCGGAGCCCTAGTCTAACCCTCTAGTTGAGGTCGAGGCTTGGGCGGCTCCGCGGCGAGCGCCCGTTCGAGCATCGGTCCCAGGTCGGCGAGGCGCGATTCGACCCCCGATTCCGGGAGACGTTCCCCGGGACCGTCCTCCACCACCACGAGAACGGCAGCTGCCGGCACCCCGGCCGCCCTTGCAGCCGAGAGGAAGGCGGCCGTCTGCAGGTCCCTTACCGGCGTCGGGGGTCGAGGCCCGGGGTCGAGTCGTCCGGTTAGGTCGCGGCTGGTCACCTCCACTTCGGGACCCGCACCCTCCAGTGCCTCGGTCAGGGTCCGATCCGGCTCGATCCAGAGAGATGCTCCGCTGGGTGGCGAGCCCGAGAGGGCTCGGCTGGCACCGTCTTCCCCGAGTGCCCGGCCGACCAGGCAGACCGTCCCGATGCCGGGTCCGTCCTCCACCGCTTCGCAGGTTCCCATCCGGACCATGCGGCGAACCCCCAGGTCAGCCAGTTCGGTCACGACTGTCGCAGCCGGTCCGCCCCCCGCGCCGGTCGACTGCACCGTCAGGCTGCGCTCGCCAAAGCGCCCGAGGTACCCCCAGAGACCCCGGGCGATGTGGGTCATCCGGGGATCCTGGGTGAAGGCCTGGGCTAGCGTGAACGCTCGGCGGGGGTCTCCCACCAGCACCGCATCCGAGGCCACCGTAGCCAGGGGTTCGAGTCGGAGGGTCACCGGGAAGTGGCTTTGGTTGGGACCATTGGGCAGGCATTCAAACCGAATACACTCGATTGATGGCCGACCAAAGTGAGCGGGAACCCGGGGAGACCGGACAGGAGGGCGGCGAGCGTCCGCTTTCCGACAGCCTTCGGGAGGCCGTCGAGGGTGCCTTTGCCGCGACCGGGTTGACCCGTGACCGCGCCCAGGAGTTGAGCGACCGGACCCGTGACCGGGCCCAGGGCCTTGTTGGAGAAGTCTCCCGAATGGGTCAGGATGCCCGTGGAGCCCTCGAGGGCTTTCGGGTAGTCGGCCTGGACGAGTTCGAATCGCTGGTTGAGCGGGTCGAGGCCCTTGAACGAAGGCTTCGCGATCCCGGAGACGATCCCGGGAAGAGCGAAGACGGGGACTGATCGGCAGTGCCCGGCCTGACCGGACGGGTACTGATCGCCGGGGTTACCACCCACTGGGGCCGCGAACTCGCCGCCGCGCTGGTCGGGCGGGACGAGGTCGAGGTGGTTGGCCTCGACTCGGAGCGGTCGGGGTTCGACCTCCCCGAGGTCCGGTTCGTCGAGGCCGACCTGAGGAGTCCCTCGGTCATCGCGACCATCGCGGAGATCGAACCCGACCTGGTCGTCCACTGCGGCATCCTCTGGTACCCCGAGCACGGCGAGCCGTCTCGAACCCTGCACGACGTCAACGTGATCGGGACCCTGAACCTCCTGGCCGGGTGCGAACGGCTCGCCCGACTCCGGGCCGTGGTGGTCCGGAGTTCCTCGGCGATCTACGGGACATCTGCCTCCCGCCCGATCTTCTTCACAGAGGAAATGGCGGGAGATCTTCCGCTCGTCACCAGGTTCCAGCGCGACGTCGGAGAGCTCGAGGGCTACGTCGAAGGCTTTGCCCGTCGGCGGCCGGATGTGACCTGCTGCCTGCTCCGGTTCCAGCCGGAAGTCGGACCCGGACTCGACAGTCCGCTCGTCCACTACCTGTCGCTCCCCGTTGTCCCGGTACAGCTCGGCTTCGAT
>JBMSXD010000185.1:0-2313 GCA_049425265.1 Solirubrobacterales bacterium | reverse complement strand
TCCGTCGACCCTTCAACCGGCGTTGCCTTTCCTGGCGCCCCCTCGACCAGGGCGAAGCCCGAGCCGATTTCGATCCGGAGTCCCGCCCCTAGATCGACCGAGCCCCCTTCCGGGCCTTCGGAGAGCTCTTTCGCCAGGGCGGTGCGCTCGATCGAGACCGGTGCCTCCCTTCCGCAGGTGGCCCGAACGAGCAGCCGGAGGGCGTGCCGGGCGACCGCCGGGTCTGCCCGCCGGAGGGCGGCGACCCCGATCGCCGGCTGACCGCTGGGGCCGTCCTCGATCAGCTCCCCGCCCTCGGCCTCGAGGAAGTTTGCCTCCTCTTCCAGTTCCGCAAGGGTCCGGAGGACGTTCCGCTCGAAACCGGGGTTGACCTCCCCGAGCACCGGCATCGCCCCCAACCTGATCCGTGCCCGGGCGAAGCGGGGATCGAGGTTGGACGGGTCGTCGACGAAGGGGAGGCCGGTTTCCTCCGCTGAGCGCCGGACCTCCTCCCGACCAAGGGAGAGAAGGGGCCGAATAAGCCGCCCGCGCCTCGCCGGCATCGCCCTGAGTGCCCGGGTTCCCGGAGACGAGGCGAGTCGGTACAGGACCGTCTCGACCAGGTCCGTCCGGGTGTGGCCGACCGCGATCCAGTCCACCCCCCGTCGGTCGGCGAGCAGCGAGGCCTCCCGGTAGCGGACCGTTCGTGCCCAGTCGTGGAGGTTGCCGTCGAGCTCACCGGCCCGGACCGTCACCAGCTCCACCCCGATGTGGGCGCAGACCGCCTCGCATGCCTCCTGGTCCAGATCGGAGTCGGATCGGAGGCCGTAGTTCACATGGAGGGCGATCACTTGATCCCGCCCGACCGCCCGGACCAATCCGGACACGAGCCCGACCGAGTCGGGCCCGCCAGAGAGCAGCGCGACTCCGCTGCTTCCGGGCTCGACCAGGGCCGACCCGAGGATCGCCTCCTCGAGCCTCCTGGCTCCGGTTGCCTCAGCCACGGACCTTGACCGAAAACAGGGGGGTCGGCTCGGGAAAACCCTTGAGGGGGACCTCGCCGATCGGTTCCAGCTCGATCTCCTCGTGGTCAGCGAGCGAATCCGCCACCGTGTCGGTGACCAGCACCTCCCCGCCGAGGGCCCGGTTTACGACCCGGTGGGCGAGGTTGACCTGACTGCCGAAGTAGTCGCCATCGCGGAAGACGGCCCCGGCGTAATGGACCCCCGCCCTCGGCTTGGGCCGGTCGCTGAAGAACGAGATGAAGCCAACGGCCCACTCGGCCAGGGATGCCGGGTCCGGAGAGACCACCATCACCTCGTCACCGATCGACTTGATCACCTCGGCCCTGGGTGGAAGCGTCTCGCGGACGGCATCCGTGAAGTTCTCGATCACCAGGAGGGCCTCGATGTCCCCCTCCTCCTCGGTGAACTGGGTGAAACCGGTGAGGTCGATGAAGCAGATCGCGATCTTGACCTCGCCGATGTCGGCACCGGAGGGGGCCTCGTCCTCCATATGGCCGACCACGTCCTGCTCCATGAAGTACCGGAGGTAGCGCTGGTGGAGGTACTTGAACAGCGGCACGGCGGTCGGTGCCGTATTAGCCGCGATGTCACTGAGCTCCTCCGAGATGTCGCTGGCCGACATCCCCTCCCGGATCATCGGCTCATGGACGAACAGGTGGACCAGCCGAACCTCGGCGTCGGCGATCCGGCGAACCGACTGGGCGTAGATCCTGACCAGCTGGAGTACCGCTTCCAGCGGGAGGCCGGCCTCCGCCACCGAGGCAAGCCGGGCGATCGCCTTGCGGTCTTCCTCGCTGAGGATGCGGTTCTCCCCTACGGGAGTACCCAGCAGGTCGAGCAGCCGCTCGACGAATTCCTCCTCGACCCCGGTCCGCTCGGCCGCCTCGGCGACCGTCATCTGCTCGGAATCATCGGCAAAGACATCCTCGGCCAGGCCCACGGCGAGGCGCCCCTCGGCGGCTGCCTCGCGGAGGTCCTTGAGCGAATGGCCGCGATCCCGCATCCTGGCCACGACCCTCGCCTGGGAGGCGGCCGCACGGGTCCAGACCCCGTCATCGAGGGGGACGATCCCGTCCTTGGCCCATCTCCTCAAAGTGTCGGTCGAAACGCCCGACCTGCGGGCAGCCTCAGCCAGGGTGATGGACTCGTCGCTCATGGGGATTCGAGGCTACCGTCAGGCGCCCCCGCCGGTGTTGCCGCCCGACAACTAGCTGACCGGACCGGCCCCGGAAAACGGACGGCGCCCGGGGCCGATCCGCCACCGGCCCCGGAAAACGACGGCGCCCCGGGCCCCGCCCCCCCCCGCCCC
>JBMSXD010000184.1:0-2328 GCA_049425265.1 Solirubrobacterales bacterium | reverse complement strand
CGGTCGCGGGCGAGGGCAACGAGGTCTACCTCAGGCCCGAGACCGCCCAGGGCATCTTCATCAACTTCCGGAACGTCCTCAACTTCGCCCGCAAGACTCCGCCGTTCGGGATCGCCCAGATCGGCAAGTCGTTTCGCAACGAGATCACACCCGGCAACTTCATCTTCCGGACCCGCGAGTTCGAGCAGATGGAGATGGAGTTCTTCGTTCCGCCCGACCAGGCCGAGGAGTGGTACCGGACCTGGATCGACATACGGCGTGACTGGTACCTCGACCTCGGCATCCGCCCGGGCTTCCTGACGGTACGGCCGCACGGCCCGGAGGAGCTCTCCCACTACTCATCGGGCACCAGCGACATCGAGTACCTCTTCCCGATCGGTTGGTCGGAGCTCGAGGGGATCGCCAATCGGGGCGACTTCGACCTCTCCCGCCACCAGGAGTTCTCCAGGGAGAAGATGGAGTACCTCGACCAGAAGACCGGCGACCGCTACCTCCCTCACGTGATCGAGCCTGCCGCCGGGGTAGACCGGGCCGCCCTCGCCTTCCTGGTCGACTCCTACGAGGTCGACGAGGTCGAGGGCAGGGAGAGGACCGTGCTCCACCTCCACCCCAGGCTCGCCCCGGTCAAGGTCGCCGTGCTGCCTTTGGTCGGCAAGGAGGGCCAGCCAGAGAAGGCGCGCGAGGTATTCGACGCTTTCCGCCGGGCCGGGATCCAGGCCGAGTACGACCAGGGTGGCTCGATCGGCAAGCGGTACCGCCGCCAGGACGAGATCGGTACCCCGTACGGGGTGACGGTCGATCACCAGACCATGGAGGACGGAACGGTGACCCTTCGCGACCGCGACTCGCTCGAGCAGGAGAGGCTGCCGATCGAGGGGCTGGTCGAGGAGGTAGCCGGCAGGCTGGTCGCCCCCTGGACCTCCCCCAAGCCGGACCCCCGCTCCTAGTTCCCGAACGGTCCGTCAGGAATCGGTACTCGCTCCCGACCTAAGGGGCGGACCGGCCGTCGAGGGCCACGGATGGCTCCTCCCGGTATCAGCTACGTCGGGAGCGGTCGGTCCTCGACTTCCCCACCAGACCGCGGAGACGGAATCCGTCGGGTGCCCGGTCCATAGTTGGTCGGTGGCAATCGGGAGCGGCATAAGGGAAAGGGTTAGCTTTCGCGAGGACCTCGGCCGGGCCGCCCGAAACGGGCTCGCCGAGATCTCCCTGCGACGGTGGCGGATCCTCCAGGTGGCGCTCAGCGCCGGTGTGGCCTGGCTGGCGGCGACCGAGGTCTTCGGCCACGACCAGGCCTTCTTCGCCCCGATCTCGGCGGTGATCGTGCTCGGGCTGACCGTTCGCCAGAGGGGACGCCGGGCCTTCGAGCTCGCCCTCGGGGTGGCGATCGGGATCGGGATCGCCGACCTGATCGTGCTCGGCACAGGTACCGGCCCCTGGCAGGTGGCCCTGGTGGTCGGCCTGGCGGTGACCGTCGCCCTCTTCCTGGGAGGGGGGCGGATCCTGGTCAACCAGGCGGCGGTCTCGGCCGTGCTGGTCGCCGCCCTGCCGGTCCCCGATCTGGCCGAGTCGCTCAACCGGTTCCTCGACGCCGCGATAGGGGGCGGGATCGCCCTCGCCGCGAATGCACTCTTCCCGGCCGACCCGGTCCTGATCGGCCGCAAGCGGATCAAGCCCCTGCTATCCGACCTGGCCGGGATCCTCGATCGGGTGGCCGCATCGCTTGCCAGCGGAAGCGAGGACGAGGCCGAGGAGGCGCTCGAGGAGGCCCGGGCCCTCGACCCGGCAGTCCGCGAGATGAAGCTGGCGGTGGAGGCCGGCCGGGAGACGGTCCGGATGGCCCCGACCAGGCGCTCGGCGAGTGGCACCGTCGGCCGCTTCGAGACCGCATCCGAGCCGATCGACCTGATCGTCCGTGATACCCGGGTCCTGGCCCGGGGCGCCGTCCGGGCCAACTCGCTGGGAGAACACGTGCCCGACTCGGTGATCGAGTCGATCCGGCTACTCGCCGAATCGGTCCGCCAGCTCGACCATTACCTGGCCGGCAGGGAGGGCCGGCGGGACTCCCGCGACACCGCGGTCGAGGCCGCGGTGCTCGCAACCGCCTCGCTCGAGGAGACCTCCAACCTCGCCGCCAGCGCAATCGTCGCCCAGGTCAGGGCGTCGGCGCTCGACATCCTCACCGGCCTCGGCATCGACCACGACGAGGCGAGGCGCAGGCTGAGGGCCGCCCGCGGGGAACCGGCGGACTGACCAGGTCTGCGATCCCGGCCGGGCCGGGGTCGGGGGATGGGGTTGGGTTAGTTGTAGGATTCGGTCGCCTGTACT
>JBMSXD010000183.1:0-2362 GCA_049425265.1 Solirubrobacterales bacterium | reverse complement strand
GCTACGAAGAGGCGCTCGAACGGGTCCGTGCCCGGCGCCTCGAAGCTGCCGAGCGGCGACGGAGGCGGAGCCGTGTGCTCGTCCTTTCCGCCATAGCGGTCGGGGGATTGGCGGTGGCCGGGATCGTGCTCTCCCAGCTCTGGGGTAACGGAAGCTCGGGGGATGGCCCGGTTACCGGCAAGGTCACCACCTCTCCTCCCGCCGGTACGAACGACCCGAGGGCCGGGGAAGCCGGGGCCGCTGCTCGCGACCGAAAGGGATGGCGTCCATGGAAGGGCCCGGTACCGATCCTGATGTATCACCCGATCCAGGAGCCGGTCGAGGGCAACCCCTACCCCGACCTCTTCCTGACCAGGGAGGACTTCGCCGACCAGGTCCGGTGGCTCGATCGAAACGGCTACCAGGCGGTCACCCTTACCGAGGTGCTCGACAGCTGGTTCGAGGGTGGCACCCTCCCGCCCAAACCGGTCGTCCTCTCCTTCGATGACGGCTACCAGAGCCAGTACGAGAACGCCTTCCCGCTGATGCAGAAGCTCGGCTGGCCGGGAGTTCTCAACCTGAAGGCGCTCGAGTCCGACATCTACGACAGCCAGGTCGAGGAGATGGTGGCCGCCGGGTGGGAGGTCGCCTCGCACTCGGCGACCCATCCCGACCTCCCTTCACTCTCGGACTCCCAGCTGGAAGACGAGATGGTCCGCTCCCGCCGGATCCTCGAGCAGCAGTTCGACACCCAGGTAACCGACTTCTGTTACCCGGCCGGGAGCTACGACGACCGGGTGATCCAGGCGGTCAGGGAGGCCGGCTACCGCTCGGCGACCAGCACCGAGCCGGGACTCGCCCGACCCTCGGACCGCTGGAGCCTCGACCGGATCCGGATCGAGCTGGGCGACGGGGCGGCCGAGCTCGAGTCGAAGCTCGCCTCGGCCGGGGCCTGACCTACTGCATGTACCTGGCGAGTCGCCAGTAGGAGAGGACCATGATCGTGGTCATCGCCGTAGCCGACCCCAGGCACCACTGGCAGGTCGTGTTGAGCTCGGTCACCGAGTAGAAGGTCAGGTACATCGACGTACCGAAGCCGAAGGTACCGAGGAACGGGGTCGTGAACCTGCCGAGGTTTCCGGGCAGAAGGAGCGAGAGCAGGACCAGTGAATAGCCGGTGATCCCGACCGTGGTCGTCCTGATCCCGAAGAAGAGGTCTGCCCCGTCGGAGTACTGGGCCGCCGTGCAGCCGCCGGTCGAGCAGGTGGGCAGCTCGCCCGCCGCCCACTTGATCGCCAGGTAGGAGGCGAAGGAGAGTCCCGCCAGGGCGACGAGGGCGATCGTGACCCTGACCGCCAGTTCGGGCAGCGGCCCGTTACGGAAGAAGCTGTAGATGACCAGCCCGGAGACCGGGATAAGCGGTGTCTGGGTGATCAGGATCGTCTCGGTGGTTGCGTCCGGGAGCAGGGAGACGCCGATCCCGAAGAGGATCAGGACCCCCACCCAGGGCAGGAAGTGACGGGCGGCTCTCATCGAGGTAATCCTAGATCGAAGCCCTTCCCGGCCCGGTTTCCGGCCCTCAGGAGGGGAGTATGCGGCCGGTCTCGTTCCAGAGGGTGATCACCGGCCGGTCGTGTTCGAAGCCGAGCAGACAGATCGCGGCCGTGCCGAGGTTGAGCATCACCCCGTCTTCCGCAGGCAGCCCGACCCACCGGGCACCGACCACCCGGAGCACGTGCCCGTGGGCGACGAACAGCCAGTTGCCCTGCCCCTCCCTCGCGGCGTCCACCAGCGGATCGACCCGGGCGCCCACCTCGGCAGCCGACTCGCCGCCGGGGCAGCCGTCCCGAAACAGCGACCAGTCGGGCTTCGACTCCTGGATCTCGACCGTGGTCAGGCCCTCGTACTCGCCGTAATCCCACTCCATCAGGGCCTCGTCGGTGCCCGCCCCCTCGCCGAACCCGGCGAGCTGGCAGGTCTCGACCGCCCGGTCCAGCGGACTGGTCACCACCCTCTCGAACTCCATCCCGTCCAGGCGGCTGCCGGCCGTCCGGGCCTCTTCGCGCCCGGCCGCCGTCAGCTCGATGTCAGTCCTGCCGGTGTGTCGACGAGTAACGGTCCACTCGGTTTCGCCGTGGCGAAGGAGGACCAGATATCGCTCGGAGCGGGGCACCAACGGGACTGTATTCGGGAGGGCCGGAGGCAGAGCCTGAGACCGGACATCTGCGGATATCTATAGCCTTCGGGCTCAACGGGGGGGGCAAACTCGCCGCAAGAGAGAGGTGCAGGCATGGGGCAGCGGCAGTCGATGGGTACTCGGATTTCGATCACGGCGACGCTCCTGGTCGGGGCTTTCGGTTTGCTCGCGGGTCTTGCCGGCCCC
>JBMSXD010000182.1:0-2381 GCA_049425265.1 Solirubrobacterales bacterium | reverse complement strand
CACCGGAGCCGCCAGGACGGCAAGGTCCGGTTCGGAGTTCTCGCGGTCGCCCTGACGGCAACCGTGGTCGTCGTCACCGTCGCGATGTTCGAAGCTCTGACGATGCTCGCCGGCTGACCGGCCGCTCGCCCGCGCCGATCGACCGAAGGGAACGCGTCTGGACCTCAGGCGTCGGGGTCGGGAACTTCCGGTGTGGCTTCCGAGGCAGCACCATCGTGGTCCCGCGCATCCTTGACTTCCTTCCGGAAGACCTCGATCTCGCGCGGTGCGTTGATGCCGATCCTGACCTTGTCTCCGGAAACACCGAGAACCATGATCTCGATGTCGTCCCCGATCAGGATGCTCTCTTCCACCTTCCTGGTTAGTACAAGCATCATCAAGTCCAGCCTAGACAGTTCTCAGACCTCGAACCCCCAAGTGGCTGGACGGCGGTTGGACGGGTCGATCGGGTCGCTACCTAATCTGGGTAAAGCCTACCGAACCGGAATGACTGGAAGTCGTGCCACCGCCGACCGCGTCCCGGAATCGGTTGGGTACCGGCGCCCGAGCCGACGCCCCCGATGGACGCTCGAATAGACTCGCCTCCGATGGCCCGTAAATCACTCAAGCCACAGCTCAACCAGATCCGAGCCTGGGTCCAGGAAGGCCGAACCGATGCCTGGATCGCCCACCAGCTCGAGATAAGTGCCGCGGAGCTCCGCGAGTTCAGGCGCCAGCACGACCTCGCCCCGGCCGAGGAGGGCGAGGTGCCCGGGATCGATGTCGACCTCCGGGACGAGATCGAGGCCGAGATCGAGGCAGCGGCAGCCGAGGAGGAAGCGTTGGCCGAGGTTGCAGATGACGAGGCCGAGGAGGAAGAAGAGCTGGCCGAGGCAGTCGAAGAGGATGAGGAGGCAGAAGCCGACGGCTCCGAGTCCGAAGGGAGGCCTCGCCGTCGCCGGCGCCGTCGCAGGCGGCCTCAGCGCGAGGGCGGCGGGAACGGATCCCGTTCGGGAGAACTCGAAGGCACTTTCGACCACGGCGATGAGGGCTACGGCCTCTGGCTCGACCCGGCGATAACCGACATCCCGGCCTACCGCGACGCCTGGGCCGACCGGCGGGAGGTCGTGGTGACGGTCGAGGAAGACCGGATCACCATCCGTCCGGCCTGACCGTACCCCCCTCCCCCGTATCGGCCTCTCCCTCAAGCAGCCTGCCGCCGGCGAAGTCGGTCGCCGCCTTCAGCTGTTCCCAGAACGCAGCGTCGATCAGCTCCTGGATGTCGGGGGCGGCCGGATCCACGCCGTCGAGCTGTCGGGCCCAATCGGTCCCGGATCCGTAGAAGTCGGCCAGTTCCGCCGCCGAGAACGTCACTCCCACCCGACGACGGATCTCGTCCCTGATCAGGGCCACCGTGGCCAGGGCCGAGCCGGCGCCGCCCGCAACCTCCAGGCGGGTCAGGTGGCGGGCGCCTGCCTCCCAGTTGAAGAGGGCGTTGTCCAGTGGGTATCCGGCCATGGCTCGATATTGCCACCTCCGCGGGGGACGGTCCACCCAGATCAGGGTTCGGCAAGGCCCGGGCTAGCTCCCGGGCCGGGTACCCCGGGACGGCAGGAGCCGGGGTCGAGCCTCCCACTGACGGCCCAGACGGTAACCCGGGGGCTCCCTGCCACCCGCTCGAGCTGCCCGACACCACGAATCCACTCCCGCTCGAGCGAGGGACCGGGACGATCGGGTGCGTTGAAATCGAGGAAGGGCGAGGTGACCAGGTAGTCGGGGGCGATCCGGTTCACCTGTCGGCGGAAGTCCGGGCAGGAGCGGATCACGTCGAATCCCCTCGAGGGTGCCGGCCGCCCGACGTAGCTAACTTGGTTGGAGAGCCGGGGGCCGAAGAACCCGTAGTCCCGAAAGCCGGCCGTGGTACCGGCAAGGGCGACCCGCTCGCCATCGGTGCCGTTCGCCCACCGGTAGGCGGCTGCCATTCCCAGTTCGGGCTCGAAGGCCCGGTACCGGGATTCGAAGTAGTGGTCGGCGAGGGGCCAGGCGGCGAGCGCCGACAGCACCAGGGCGATCGGCACCAGGACCCTCTCCGGTGGCCTTCCTCTGAAGATCCTCCGGATCGTTTCCCTCTTCCACCAGAGGAGTGCCGGGATGACCACGGTCGCCAGGGCGAGGGCGACCCCGAAATAGCGACCGGACAGCTCTACCAGGGCATCCATCCGGGTCCCGGTTACGAACAGGACGACGAGCAGGACGAGGAATACCCTGCGGGCCGCCGGCCGATCGAACAGCTCGAGCGATGGAATGAGGACGAGGCCCGCGGCGAGGGACGGGGCGAGGAATCTCAGGTTGATCGAGAAGGCCGTCGGCTCCCCTTCCGGGCCGGCCGCGCTCAGCGATGT
>JBMSXD010000181.1:0-2406 GCA_049425265.1 Solirubrobacterales bacterium | reverse complement strand
TGCCTTCGGCGCACCTATCGTCCGCCCACCGGCGTTCTTGAGGTTGCGCAGCACAACTATGTAGCGCCGCCCGTGCTCGAAGTTCTTCGCAGGCCGGATGATCAGGTTCACAGGCTTCGTGTTGGAAGGGTTCTGGTCGATCCCCCCGGGACCCTTGGAGGATGGGTCGACAGCGGTCGGATTTGCGTCGATCTCGGTCCATATCGGATGCCGCTTGCCGGTCTTCGCGTCGAGAACGATCACCGCCCGATCCCTCTTGGAGTACGAGCCGAGGTCCGTAAGCGGGACCATCTTGTTCTTCCCGAATGCCTTCGGGGTGTCGAGTCCGGGCACCTTCAGGCTGATCAGGTTTCCGGGGCTGAAGCCATCCGCCCGGTTGATATCGGTCGTACTCACGTGATCCCCCGCCGTGTTGGCAGGAGTTGCGGCGGATGGGATGTCGAGACGTCGTCCGGTTGTGGTCTTGGAATCCTTCCGCGTGAAGTAGTCATTGGCGAACGGCTGCAGGCAGACCGTGGTGTCGAGGAAGTCGCACTTGGTCGGGTTGGGTCCCAGGTTCACGGAAACGCAGGAGCCCCCCTTGAGCGTCCTCGAGGCCGTTGCCCCGGCGGCCTTGACCTGAACCGGGATCGACTTGCAGTAGCCGAGCGCGCCGAAGCCCGCGCCGCTAAGTGGGACGCTCACGGTCTTCGAACCCCTGACCGAGAAGGCCTTCGACTTGAAGTAGCTGGACTTGCCCTTGCCGGTCGCCGAAACCCGGACCTTTCCCTGTCCGAACAGGCGAACCTTTAGTCCCCCTGCCTTAAGCAACTCCTTTTGGGAAGAGGTCGCTATCTGGACCGAGGTTGCGGCTTCGGAGGTGGGCGGGACGAGGAGTGCAAAGAAAACCGCGAAGCCAACGATGGCGAAGGCCATTCGTACCCCTTGCGTGCGGGTAGAGCTAGGCCTGCTCGAGTCGTACATGCGGTAATCCCTCCCCGGGACCTCTGGCCCCATCTCGCTACCCGCCTGAGTGACGGTAGTCACAAAGTTAGCGCAATCCGGAGCGAAGGTTTTGTTACGAGCCCCGCGAGCGGGTCAGCGCGAGAGGTCGACGTCGGGCCCGGTCCGGCGGACGAAGGCAGCGATTAGCTCTACCGCGGCCTCGAGGTCGTCCAAGTCGAGCATCTCGACCGGGGAGTGCATGTAACGCAGAGGTACCGAGACCAGGCCCGTCGGAATCCCGCTGCGGGAGATCTGCAGGGAGTCGGCGTCGGTGTGGGTCGCACCACCGCTCGCCTCGATCGTGAACGGGATGTCCTCGGCCTCGGCAGCCTCCCGGAGGAGTCGCGACACGATCGGGGAAAGGGAGGAGCCCCTTCCGATTACCGCGCCGGATCCGAAGGGGTGGGAACCGACCTCGGTCTCGTCTATCCCGGGGGCATCGGTCGCATGGGTCACGTCGACGGCGATCGCGATGTCCGGTCGAACCTCGAAGGCCGAGGTGCGGGAACCGAACAGGCCTATTTCCTCCTGGACCGCGGCAACTGCGGCAAATCGGCCGGGCGGTCCTCCGGATTCTGCAACCCGCCGCAGTGCCTCGAGAGCTACGTAGCTTCCGACCCGATTGTCGAGCGAGCGGGATACGAGGCGTCCCCCGGCAAGCAGACGGGGTTCCGTATCGATCACCACCGGGTCACCGACCGAGACCAGCGCCTCGGCCCCCTCACGGTCGCTCGCCCCGACGTCGATGTGCATCTCCTTGAGTTCGACGACCTTCTTTCGTTGCTCCGGGTCGAGGAGGTGAATTGGTTTCCTGCCTGCGACTCCAGGCACCGGACCGTCACGGCCTTCGACCACGACCCTCTGGCCGATCAGGATCTGGGGGTCCCAGCCCCCGATCGGACCGAAGTGGAGGAAGCCCTTCTCGTCGATGTGCCGGATCACCAGTCCGATCTCGTCAATGTGGCCGACGACCGCGACCAGCGGACTTGCACCCGGCTCTCCGATCGTCGCGATCGAGGAACCGAGGGCATCGCTCGAGACCTCGGCGAATCCAGCCTCCTCGCGCCAGGCCTCGGCCGCAGGGGCTTCGTATCCCGAAGGGGCCGGAATCCGAAGAAGTCGGTCGAGCAGTTCCGGGGTCGTCTTCGAGCCTTTCTTCGCCACGCCCCGATTATGCCGGTAGCGGGCGCCTGCCGGCCCTCCGCTCGGATTACACTCGCGGGCGTGATCTCGACCAACCAGTTCAAGAACGGAACTCACATCGAGGTCGACGGGACCGTCTTCCGGATCCTCGACTTCCAGCACGTCAAGGCCCGCACCCATCCGGATCGCAGTTGCGTCGATGCCGCGAATATTGCGCCCGACGTTGGTGGCGCCCGTTCCAACTGAAACCGATATCCGCCCGGGGCCTGCCCCGAACTC
>JBMSXD010000180.1:0-2476 GCA_049425265.1 Solirubrobacterales bacterium | reverse complement strand
CGGGTCGAGCCGCCGGCCCCGTAGGTGACCGAGACGAAGTCGAGGTCGAGCCCGGCAAGGTCACGGGCAGTGGCGAGGAGGTTCTCGTGCCCCTCGTCGGTCTTCGGCGGGAAGAACTCGACCGAGAAGACCGGCCTCCCGTTGCCGATCATGTCCGGAATCCGCATCGGACAAGGGTAGAGCAGGCCCGGAATCAGTCCGGGGCGAGGCCCTCGCCGGTAATCGTCAACCAGAAGGTCCTGGAGAGGATCTTAAGGTCGAGCAGGAAGGAGCGGCGGTCCACGTACTCGACGTCGAGTTCGATCCGCTCCTCCCAGGGGATCCCGGCCCGACCCTGGACCTGGGCCCAACCGGTAATCCCGGGCAGGACCTCCAGCCGGCGACGCTGGTGCGGGGTGTAGTCGAGGACCTGGGCCGGGATCGTCGGCCGGGGACCGACCAGAGCCATCTCGCCCCGAAGCACGTTGAACAGGTTCGGTAGCTCGTCGAGCGAGGTTCGCCTGAGCCACCTGCCGGTCCGGGTGACCCTGGGGTCGTCCCTCATCACAGCGGTGCCGATCCCGACCGGGTCCGAGCCCGGGACCATCGTCCGGAGCTTGAGGAGCTCGAACTCCTCGCCGTTTCGGCCGACCCTGGTCTGGCGGTAGATCGCGGGGCCTCCCCCCTCCAGGCGGATCAACAAGGAGGCGACGGCAAGCACCGGCAGGGAGAGGACCAGAAGGAAGCTGCCGAGCAGCAGGTCGAGCAGGCGACTCACCGGGTGCCCTCCGCCTTCTCCCAGGTGCCGGGGCTTCCCTGGCGGGCGCGGTCCCACAGCCCGAGGGCGATCGAGGCGGTGGTCATCAGGTAGTAGCGGGCGATCCGGAATGGCAGGAAGGGAATCCACCGGCCGAGCAGCCCGGCCAGGACGAAGAGGATCTGGAGGGCGAAGGTGACGACGTAGAAGGTCCCGTCGCCGAGGAGCAGCGCGTTGGCGACGAACAGGAGCAGGTGGAAGAGCGGCGTCGCGTAGCGGAGCAGGCGGTGGGAGAACATCTCGAAGCCGTAGGCCACCCCGTAGCCGCGAAGGTCAGCCAGTCGCTCGCCGATCAGGATGTCCCACAGGCCGACCATCATCCGGCGCTTTCTCTTCAGCTCCCCCTCGAGGCTCGGAACCACCTGCTCGGTGGCACGGGCCTCCGGTCGGTAGAGCGAAAGCTCGCCATGCCGGGCGAAGGCGGCCGGGAAGGAGAGGTCGTGGCTGCCGGTCGCCCCGAGCGGGATGTAGGAGGAACTTCGAACGGCGTAGATCGCCCCGTTGCCGGCGGTCACTCCGGCCAGGTCCGACTCGAGCCGGCGGACCTTCATCTCCCAGGCCCAGTAAGCCCCCTCGAGGTTCCCGCCATCCGGCCCGGTGAAGGTGACCTGGCCACAGACGTAGCTGACCCGGGGGTCCCCGAACGGTTCGACCAGCTCTTTCAGGGCGTCCGGCTCCCAGGCGGAGTTGGCGTCGGAGAAGACCAGGATCTCCCCGCGGGCCCGGGCCGCCGCGGCATCCTGAGCCGCCGCCTTGCCTTCCCTCGGCAGGTCGAGCACGAGGTCGGCTCCGGCTGCCTCGGCGGCAGCGACCGTACCGTCGCCCGAGCCGTCCGAGGCGACGATGACCTCGACCAGCTCTTCCGGATAGTCGAGCTTGCGGGCGTTCCCGACCTTCGAGGCGATCACCTTCTCCTCGTCATAGGCCGCGATGATCACCGAGACGGAAGGGAGGTCGGGCCCATCCGGCTCCTCGGTGGCCGGACCGGGAAAGGCCGGGGTCGAGGGACGGACCCTTCCCGAGCCGTGGCCCCTGCCGAGCGCGACGAGCACCCAGAGCACGGCCGGGTAGCCGAGATGGGTGAAGAAGATCAGGCCGAGGCTGATCCAGAAGATGACCTCGAGGAATACGGTCAGCGCCGGACCTCCGCGATCGCTTCCTCGTAGACCCCGATCGTCTGCTCGGCCACCCGATCCCAGGAGAGCTCCGTCTCGGCCAGCGCGGCCGCCCTGCGCTCGAGCTCTTCCCGGTTATCAGGGTGCTCGACCAGGTCCCTGATCGCGAGGGCGAGGGCAGCCGGGTCCTCCGGCGGGACTGCGACCACTGCGTCGGTCCTCCCGGCCAGCTCACCCGGGCCTCCCAGATCACTTACGACCATCGCCTTGCCGAAGGCGAGGCCTACGTGGAGGACACCGGACTCATCCCGGCTCCGATAGGGGAGTACGAGCAGGTCGGCCCGCTCCATGACCGAGCGGACCTCTCCCTCTTCGACGTACCTGATCACCAGTCGGCTCCCTCCCGGGAGGGCCGCGGCCCGTGCGGTGAGGTCCCTCAGCTCGCCGTCCGAGAGCTTCGACTTGCCGACGATCCAGAGTTCGGCCTCGGGAACCTGGGCCATCGCCTCGACCAGCAGGTCGAGGCCCTTGTTCGGACGGATCAGCCCGAAGAAGAGAACGACCG
>JBMSXD010000179.1:0-2562 GCA_049425265.1 Solirubrobacterales bacterium | reverse complement strand
CACAACGCCGTCGGACTCCCCCACTACCTCCGGATCGGCGGTGGTGGCCACGTCGGCTCCGGCCACCTCGAGCGCCTTGCCAACAGAGTGGAGGTTCCCCATCCCGTAGTCGAGCAGGGCGACGGTGGGCCGCCTGGCGGAGGTCAACTCGTCAGGGTGCCTTTGGTGCTGGGAATGCCCTCGATCCCGGATGCCGCAACCGCGTCCCTGAGAGAGAGGGCGAACGCTTTGAAGACCGCTTCGATGATGTGGTGGACGTTACTCCCCCGCTCGACCCCCAGGTGGAGGGTCATCCTCGACTCCCGCGCGACGGCCCCGAAGAACTCCGCCGTCAGCTCGGTCTCGAAGCCACCGATCTCGGTAACTGGGAGGTCTCCCTCGAAAACGAGCATTCCCCGGCCCGAGAGGTCGACCGCGCAGCTTGCGAGAGCCTCGTCCATCGGGACGAGTGCCCATCCGAAGCGGGCAATTCCGGCCCTGTTGCCCAGGGCCCGATCCAGGGTCTGGCCAAAGGCGATCCCGACGTCCTCGACCGTGTGGTGGGAGCCGGTCTCGAGATCTCCTTTGGCAGAGACCTCGAGGCCGATTCCGGAATGGCGGGCCAGCGAGTCCAGCATGTGGTCGAAGAACCCGATCCCGGTCGATATCTCTGCACCGGCCGCGTCCAGGTCGAGGCTCAAGGCGACGTCCGTCTCGCCAGTCTTCCTCTCGGTCGCAGCCTTTCTGTTCGCCTGGTCAGCCACTTGAAATCCAATCTCCTCGATCGATGCTCGGCAGACGAGGCTAGCCAGTGACTTCGATCCGTGCCGGTCCGGAAGGACCCCGGTCGACCTGTCCCGGGACTACTCAGACAGTTTCGGAGTCAGGCCGGGCCTCCCGGAGCGCCTTCCTGACCCGATCGGCCTCGCCGTACTGGGTGCGGTAGAAGGCCACGTTGGCGATCAAACGCGCCGAGGAAGAAAAGATTTCCTCCCTCTCCTCCAGCCCATTTTCCTTCAACGTCTTTCCCGTGGCCACGAGGTCGACGATCGCGTCTGCGAGACCGACCACCGGTGCGATCTCGACCGACCCCTTCAGTTCGACCACCTCGACCTGGCGCCCCAACGAGGCGAAATACTCCCGAGCCACCCTCGGGTATTTCGAAGCCACCTTCATCAGGCCGAGCCTCCGCTCGTGTTCCGCAGGTCCCGTGTCCCCGGCAAGTGCCGCGAGCACCATTCGACAGAACCCGACCCGGAGATCGTCTACCTCGATGAAGTCGAGATCACGCTGCTCGATCAGGACGTCCTTGCCCGTGATCCCGAGATCGGCCGCCCCGGACTCGACATAGGTCGGGACATCGGAAGGCCTCACCGTGAGCAACCGGATTCCCTCCTCCTCGAAGACGAGCAGGCGACTGTCATCGACCAGTCCTTCCGAGATCAGCCCGGAATCGACGAGCAAAGCGATGACCGGATCGAAGAGCGCCCCTCTCGGTATTGCGACCGTCGTGCTCACGGCGCCACCGATCCCTGGATCAGGGCCGCGTGGAGGCGCTCGAGCCCGAGGCTGAAACCGACTGCCGGCAGCTCGACCCCGAACTGCTCCAGCAGGCCGTCGTACCTGCCACCGCCTCCCAGCGATCGGCCGAGGCGCTTCGAATAGACCTCGTAGACCTCTCCCGAGTAGTAATCCGGATCTCTGGCCATCCCCAGGTCGTAGACGACGTCGGCATCGAGCCCGACTTGCTCCAGGGCTCCGGCAATCGCCCCGAGCCGCTCGGCGCTCGCCTGGCCGGCCACGCTGTCCAGGTCCCCGAGCCCGGTGAGTACGTCGACCGTGCCCCTTGTCCGGGAGATCGAAACCAACTCACGCCCGCGCGCCCCCAGACCGAGAGCGTCGGAGCCGAGGTATTCCTCCAGACCGACCAGATCCCCTCCGGCGAGTGCGTCGAGACAGACGGCCGCCTCGGCCGCCCCGAGTCCAGACTCCTCGAGGAGTGAAGGCCAGAGCGAGGCATCCCCAATGCAGATAACCGCTGAAGTGACGCCGACGCCAGCGAGCGCTCGATCGAGGACTGTGAGCACCTCTGCGGTCCCCTCAGCATCCCCGGACCCGATCAGCTCGATCCCCGCCTGACCCGACTCACGGAGGTCGGCCCTGCGGGGAGACGTGGTCCTGAAGGATGACCCGAGGTAGGAAAGGCGCCAGGGCGGGTCGACCTCACCCAGCCGTGCTGCGGCCAGGCGGGCGATCGGAACGGTCATGTCGTTCCTCAGCGCGACCAGCTCGCCCCGATCGTCGAGGAAGCGATAGAGCGGTCCCCCACGTCGACCGCCGCGACTGAGGAGTTCGGCGTACTCGATCGTCGGGGTACTGACTTCCGAGTACCCGGCGCGACCGAACTCGGCCATCAGGGCAGCCTCTATCTCACGAAGCTCCCGCATCTCGTCCGGCAGTACATCCCTCGTTCCAGGGGGAATCGGGCCCGGCTTTCCTTCCTCAGTCACGGACCCTCTCGATCCGGGCGCCGAGCTCGCTCAGGCGCTCGTCGATTCGCTCGTACCCACGGTCGATCTGCCG
>JBMSXD010000178.1:0-2563 GCA_049425265.1 Solirubrobacterales bacterium | reverse complement strand
GGGCCGTGCGAAAACGAGCGAGCCCGGAACCAGCATCGCGGGATCGGCGCCCGGATACATGGCGGGGTCGGGGACGCGCTCAGCGACGGTCTCGTAACCCGTGTCTTCGACGAATTTCCTGAACTGGGCAACGGTAACCGGGGTTTCGGCGAGCCAGAAGCCGTCGATAGCTGCGGTCGATGCCGGAGCTTCCTCGGGGTAGTGGAGGTCGCTCCCCATCAGGAACTCCCCCCCGGGAATCCAGAGGGCCCCTTCCAGTGCGTCGGGCTCGGGAGTTCGGTCCCTGGCGCTCAAACCCGACCGCTTTCGATCCCCGGTGAATCGAGGAAGTCGACTATCGCACGCGAGAGCCGTCCTCCTTGCCAGGCAAGGGGGGAGTCCCCTGGGTCCTCGACGATCAACTCGGCACCGGGCAATACCTCGGCCCATGCCTCCGCTACCGAAAGCGGGTGACCGGGATCCCATTCGTCGTGGCTCCCTACGACAAGGCTGGGCATCGGGAGCTCCTCGAGCTGGGAGAGTCGATCGAAGGGCTTGGACCGCGGGACCTCTCGTAGTGCCTGGGCGACGGCTTTGGGGTGGTCATGCCGAAGGGTTCGTTCCAGGGCGATCCGCCGGACCGTTTCCCGTTCCTCCTCCGAGCCCTCGAATTCGCCCGCGACCAGATCGGCAAACCGTTCGGGGCCGCCCGTCTCGAGCACGGCCGCCCGCTCGTCCCAGCGATCCTCGGGTTGTCCCCCGTCGGAGGCGTCGAAAACCGGGCCGATGAGGATCAGGGCTTCGACCCGCTCCGGGTTGGCCAGGGCCCATGCCATCGCGGTATGGCAGCCCATCGAATGTCCTCCCACCACGAGCCGCTCCCTGCCCGCCCTGTTGGAAACCACCGCGTCGAAATCCCGGACCTGCTCCGGATATCCATACCCGCCGGGGGCGCCTGCCGGATCGGAGCTACCGTGTCCTCGGGCATCCCAGAGGTGAAGAGTCCGACCCGATCGCTGAATTGCCCTCGAGCCATGGACTACGAAATCTCTGGTCGCACTCAACCCATGGCACAGAACGACAGGGGGCCCCTCGCCCTCGGTCGCACCCCGAAGGATGACCCCATCGTTGAGTACCTCGAACTCCTGGTTCTTCATGTTCACCCCCTCAGGAGCTGCGCCGATTCGATCACGACCGTTTCGGTCGGCTGTTCGTCGGGTCCGCCGAGGCGACCGATCTCCTCAACGGTCTCCAGGCCACGCGTGACCCTCCCGACGACCGCGTAGTCAGGTGGCAGACCGATTGGCTCGGATGCGGTGACCACGAAGAACTGGCTGCCAGCGGACCCGGGCGGCTCGTCTCCAGACTTTGCCATCGCGACCGTCCCGGGTCCGTAGACCGTGTCGGGAGAGGGCCGGTCGACCACCGTGTAGCCGGGCCCCCCCGTCCCGTTTCCCCTGGGGTCACCGCCCTGGATCACGAAGCCCGGAACGATCCGATGGAATCCCAGGCCATCGTAGAAACCACTCTCGACAAGGTAGGCAAAGTTGTCCGCCGCGACCGGTGACCCGGAGGTGTCGAGCTCAACCGTGAAGGCCCCCTTGTTGGTGAAAAACCTCGCGGAGGCCCTGCTTCCGCTTGCGACGGTTTCCCCGGCCACCGGCTTCGCGACCTTGCCTGCCTTGACAACGACCTCGGGCTCCCCCCCACCGCCACCCGGGACTACCAGGACGATCGCAAGAACAGCCAGGGCCGCGATCCCGATGATCGCGACAAGTACCTTCGCTCGATTCCCGTCGCCCGACACCCCCGAAAGGTATTCGATGGCAAAGGCCGACCCCTCCCATCGATTCGGCTGTAATGATCGCCCGGTGGAGCGCGTCCGCAACCTTCCTCCCCTCCGGATTCGGCTTGCTGGGCATGCCGTGACGAGACTCGTCGCTACCTTCCCGGTGAGCTGGGTAGTCCTCCGCCCCGGTGTCGAGGCCTTTTTCGATTCCGCAGCGACCTCCTGGGATTCCCGGACGACCGCGGGCAGCTATGAGCACCTCGAGCCGCTTGCCGTGGCACTGGGCAGGGTCGATGTGCGACCCGAGAGGGTCCTCGATGTCGGATGCGGCACTGGGGAGACGACACTCTTCCTTGCCCGTGAGTTTCCCCTTGCCGGGATCCGGGGTGTTGACCTGTCCGAGGAGATGGTCCGACGGGCAACGCGCAAGATCGGGCTCGACCCATCGGCCCGGGTGAGTTTCCGGGTAGGGGATGGCTCTGCCCTTCCGTGGCCCGATCGGAGCTTCGACCTTGTCGTGCAGGTCAACGTTCCTCTTTTTCCGGAGGAGGTGGCAAGGGTCTTGAGGGACGGGGGTGAATTCGTCTCCATCTCGACACTGGGGCGCGACACGCCGTTCGACACCCCGGACCGGATCTACAGGAAGGCGGTGACCCGCGCCGGGATGGTTCCTGCGGCCTCCGGCAGGGCCGGTTATGGAACCTGGAGGATTGCGAGGCTTTCGGGGCATGGAACGAAGCCCTGAATCACCCCTGCTCCTGATCGTCAACCCTTCAGCGGGTGGGGGGCGGGGCC
>JBMSXD010000177.1:0-2582 GCA_049425265.1 Solirubrobacterales bacterium | reverse complement strand
CTGTTTTGGGGGACGAACTCGAAACTCATTTACCGGCACCGGCCGCGGCGGGGCCGCGACGCTTGAGATGGGCCGTCTCGGGGCGACCGTGGTCGGCTGTGGCCGGCGGGAGGAGCCGCTGGAGGAGACGGCCGGGTTGGCCGAGGGCCTCCCGGGAAAGTTCGAATACTCGACCCTCGACATCCGTGATGAGGATGAGGTCGAGTCGTTCTTCGATCGCCTGCTCGATCGCCACGGCCGACTCGACACTTTGCTGAACAACGCCGGTGGGCAGTACCTGAGCCCCGCCGAGTTGGTCAACCCGAAGGGTTTTCGGACGGTGATCGAGCTGAACGTGACCGGCACCTGGTTGATGAGCCACACGGCCGCCACCAGGGCCTTCATCCCCCAGGAGTCCGGAACGATCCTCAGTGTCACGCTCTCGCCGCACAACGGGATGCCGGGGATGGTCCACTCCGGAGCGGCCCGGGCAGCGGTCGAGAACATGATGCGTACACTCGCCACCGAGTGGGCACGCTTCGGGATCCGGACCTGCGCGATCGCTCCCGGACAGTTCGCCACCGACACCTTCGTCACCAAGTACCCGAAGGAGGTGGTCGAGTCGGTCCACCAGACGATCCCGATGGGACGGCTCGGCAGGGAGGAGGAGTTCGCCTGGCTGGTCGCCTACCTGGCCTCGCCGGCCGGGGCCTTCCACTCCGGCTCGGTGATCACGGTCGACGGTGGCCGCGACAACTGGTTCGGCCAGTTCCCGCCCGAGGCCTTCGTGTCGGGCGAGCTCCCGGCTGAGGAGCGTTGATCTGAGGCGGACCCGGTCCGCCTAGGTGTACATCCCGCCGAACTGCCCGCCGGTCACGTTCAGGACCTGGCCGTGGACGAAGTTCGAGAGCTCCGAGGCGAGGAAGAGCACCGGCCCGGCAGCCTCATCGGTGCTCGCCGGCCGTCCGAGCGGGATGATCATCGAGGCCATCGAGCGCATCTGCTCGGGGATCCCCAGCTGGATCTCCTCGCCCCCGGGAGCGGTGACCGTCTCTCCCTCTTCCTTCGAGGCGGTGAGTCTCGTCTCGACGAATCCGAAGGCGACTGCGTTGATGTTGATCTTGAACTGGCCCCACTCCTTGGCAAGGGTCTTGGTCAGCCCGGTGACCCCGGCCTTGGCAGCCGAGTAGTTGGCCTGGCCGGTGTTGCCCATCGTCCCCGAGACCGAGGAGACGTTGATCAGCTTGCGGAAGACCTCCCGGCCCTCGCCTGCCTCGGCCTTGGCCGCCTCCCGCCAATGGGGGGCGAGTGCCCGGGCGACCCTGAACGGAACGATCGTGTGGATGTCGAGCATCGCCTGGAACTGCTCGTCGGTCATCTTGTGAGCCATCCCGTCCCAGGTGTAGCCGGCGTTGTTGACCACGATGTCGATCGAGTCGAAGGCCTCGGTTGCGGCGGCGACCAGGCGGTCGGCGGCGTCGGCCTCGGTCAGGTCGCAGGCGAAGACGGCGGTCGCCCCGTCGATCTCGGCAGATGCCTGCTCGGCTGCATCGGCGTCGAGGTCGTTGATCAGGACGTTGGCCCCGTTGGCGGCGAACAGCTCGGCCGTTGCCCGGCCGATTCCCCGGGCAGATCCGGTGATGATCGCGTTCTTCCCTTCGAGCAGTCCCATCTGATGGCCTCCTGGTGTTTCCGGTTGGCGGACGGCGAGGGACTATAAGCGGGAAGGTCGCCCCGGTGGAATCCGGCTCAGGGGAACCGAAAAGGGGAAAGGGCCCGCGGCCGATCTGGCCACGAGCCCTTTCGCAGGCGTTGTCTGGCTGGCCTACAGCCCGTATGAGCGGCCAATCACCTCGAGCATGATCTCGTCGGTGCCCGCCCCGATCCGGTTGAGCCGGACGTCGCGGTAATGGCGCTCGACCTCGTACTCCTTCATGTAGCCCCAGCCTCCGTGGATCTGGATGCACTCGTCGGCGACTTCGCAGGCCATCTGGGCCGAGAGCAGCTTCGCCATAGAGATCTCCCGAACCGGGTACTCGCCGTTGGCGAACCGCCAGGCCACCGTGTAGGTGAACTGTTTCGAGGCCTCGATCTTGGTTGCCATCGCGGCGATCTTGTGCCGGATCGACTGGAACTTGCCGATCGGGCGGCCGAAGGCCTCGCGATCCTTGGCGTACTCGATCGATGTCTCGAGCAGCCTCTCGGCACCGGCGTTCGAGCCGGCGGCCGCCACCAGTCGCTCGCCCTGGAGCTCCCAGGTGATGTGGTAGAAGCCTTTGCCGACCTCGCCAAGGATCGAGTCCGCCGGGACCCGCATGTCCTCGAAGGCGATCTCGCAGGTGTCGGAGGCGGCCATCCCCATCTTCTCGAGGTTCTGGGCGACCGAGAAGCCGGGCAGCTCGTTGCCCTCTTCATCCCGAATGTCGATCAGCAGGAGGCTGATCCCGTTGTGGCCGGCATCTGGGTCGGTCTTGGCGACGAGGACGATGAAGTCGGCCCGGGCTGCGTTGGTGATGAAGGTCTTCGAACCGTTGATCACGTACTCGTCGCCGTCCAGCTTCGCGGTGGTCCGGATCGAGGCCACGTCTGAGCCGGCGCCCGGC
>JBMSXD010000176.1:0-2590 GCA_049425265.1 Solirubrobacterales bacterium | reverse complement strand
CCCCGGGGCAGGCCCCGGGGTCGCGGACCGGCCCGATCCATGCTCTGGAAGACTGGGCAGATGGCGGAGGTGGAGCGCAGCGGAGGCAGGAGTACGGCCCAGATGAGGCCGGTCGGGATCGAAACCGATTTCGTCTCGACCGCCGACGGCTCTGCCCTGATCTCGGTCGGGGGGACCCGGGTGATCTGCACGGCCTCCGTCTCGACCCGGGTACCCGGCTGGATGGAGGGGAGCGGCAGGGGTTGGGTCACCGCCGAGTACGCGATGCTGCCGGCCTCGACCGGGGAACGGAAGGCCCGTGATTCGGCCAAGGGGCGGCCCGATGGCCGCTCGGTCGAGATACAGCGCCTGATCGGCCGGTCGCTCAGGGTCGTGGTCGACCTCGAATCGCTCGGCGAGCGGAGCATCTATGTCGACTGCGACGTGCTGGAGGCCGACGGAGGGACCCGCTGCGCGGCGATTACCGGGGGCTACGTCGCGCTCTACCGGGCGCTCGAGCGCCTGGTCGATTCGGGCGAGCTGGACCGGATGCCACTCATCGATTCGGTGGCTGCGGTCAGCGTCGGGATGGTCGACGGCGTGGCGATGTGCGACCTCGATTACTCCGAGGATTCGACCGCGGAGGTCGACGCGAACGTCGTCATGACCGGAAACGGTGGCCTGGTCGAAGTTCAGGCAACTGCCGAACAGACCCCGCTCTCCCGTACCTCGCTCGACCGGCTCCTCGAGCTTGCCGAGGCCGGGATCGGGGAACTCGGAAGCCTCCAGCGGGAGGCCACGGGGGCTTAGTTGATCCTCGCGAGCCGCAACCCGCACAAGTTGCGCGAGTTCGGCGAGATCGAGGGGCTGCCGGAGGTCGAGCCACTGCCCGACGGTGTCGAGCTGCCGCCCGAGGAGGCCCCGACCTTTGCCGGTAACGCGCTTGGCAAGGCGAGGGCTGCCCGTGAAGCAACCGGTCAGGAGGCGATAGCCGATGACTCGGGGCTGGTGGTGGATGGACTCGATGGGGCACCCGGGGTCAGGTCGGCCCGATTCGCCGGTGAGGGGGCGACCGACTCGGAGAACCTCGAGTTGCTGATCGAGTCGCTCGAGTCCGTTCCGGCCGGGTCGCGAACTGCCCGCTACGTCTGTGCCCTCGCCCATGTTTCTCCCGATGGCGCCGAACAGGTGGTCGAGGGGGTCTGCGAGGGGGTCCTGGTAACCGAACCGAGGGGAAGCGGGGGGTTCGGTTACGACCCGATCTTCGTTCCGACAGACACCGGCCCGTCAGATGACAGGACGATGGCTGAGCTGAGCTCGGCCGAAAAACATGCGATCAGTCACCGGGGCCGAGCGGCCCGCCTACTCGCCGAGCGCCTCTCCGGCTCCTGACGGCTCGGTGGCCTCGGCCTCTGACTTCCTCTCGGGCAGGAGGTTGATCGCGGCCGCGAGGCCGATCGCGATCACTGTCCAGCCGTAGCCGGAGTAGCCGATGACGAAGCAGAGTGCAGCGAGTCCGGTGCAGACCAGGACTGCGACGATCCAGGCGATCCGTTCGATCGACACGGCAGTATCTTCTCCTATCGGCATGCGGAACCAGAGTCCCGAAGAGCCATCGGCCGCGGCCGGCCGCCCCGTGAGGGGGGAATCCCCGGGCCACCAGGGGGTCGCCTACCTGGCCGAACTCGAGCCGGAGCTGCGGGCAGCGGCCATCTTTGGTCCGTCGGGCGGGCTGGTCGAGTGCTCGGTCGCTGCGGCCCCGGGCTTTGCCGATGCAGCGGCGAGGCTCATTTCGGAGGTCGAGGCAGCCGGCGAAGAGCCGATCGACAGCTGTCACATCGCTTCCGATGACGCGGAGGTATTCCTGGTCCGCGAGGCCGGGATGACGCTGGTCGCCGTAGCGGACCGGTTCGTCCTTTCGTCGCTAATGACCTACGACATTCGCATGACCTTGCGCGACCTCTTGGCGGAGGCATCCCTTGGTTAAGCCACATCGTCTGCTGGCAGACCGGGTCGGCGCCTACGCCGACGAGGCGCGGGCCTTCATGCGCCGCCGCAGGCATCATCGGCGTCCTTTCATCAGGATCCAGTATGTCGGCGGGGATGCGATGGAAGTAGCCCTGGATTCGGCAGTGGGAGTGGCGATTGGGGCGGCTGCCACCTCGCTTATCGGCAGGACTCCCAGCCCTTCGGCACCTTCGGATGCCTCCGATCCCCGCTAGTTGCGCGGTTTTTTCCGCTGCATCGTCCGAATCCGGTGTTAGCGTTGCCGAATCACCTACTCCTGAGGAGGACTACTGACGTGACGAAAGCTGAGTTCGTAGACACGGTTGCCGCCGACAGTCGGATCGGCAACAAGAAAGAAGCCGCCGACGCGGTCGATGCCGTTCTGGACGCGATCACCGACACCCTGGTTGCCGGCGGTGAGATCAACTTCACCGGCTTCGGGAAGTTCCACGTCGCCCATCGCAAGGAGCGCCAGGGCGTGAACCCCCGTACGGGCGAGCGGATTACGATCGCCGCCAGCAAGGTACCGCGCTTCTCCGCAGGCTCCGGCCTGAAGAAGGCGGTCAAGGGCTGAGTCTCTTCATCGATCGGGCTGGGGGGGGGG
>JBMSXD010000175.1:0-2602 GCA_049425265.1 Solirubrobacterales bacterium | reverse complement strand
AAGGTCCTCCGAGGGAGGGGAGATCGAAGACCTGACCGCGGCCCCGCCTCGAGATGTCTTCCAGCTCGTGACCCCCCCTGAAGAGGCACCGGATTCACCCGAGACCGTCACGGTCGGATTCGAGGCCGGCGTCCCCGTTGCGCTCGACGGAAACCGGATGGAGCTCGTGCCCCTGATCGAGCGCCTCACCGAACTCGGCTGCCGCCACGGGGTTGGCATCGTCGACCACATCGAGGATCGGGTCGTCGGGCTCAAGGTCCGGGACATCTACGAAGTGCCGGCGGCCGAGATCGTCCTGACCGCACATGCCGAGCTCGAGAAGCTGGTGTCGACCATCCACCAGAACAACTTCAAGCACACGCTCGACCGGCAGTGGGCCTATCTCGTCTACGCCGGCCTCTGGAACGAACCGCTGAGGCATGACCTCGACGCCTACATGGATTCGGCCAACGAGTACGTCACTGGAGAGGTGGCGCTACGGCTCTACAAAGGTTCGGCAGTTCCGGTCTCCCGATCTTCCCCTTACGCCCTCTACGACCGGAACCTCGCATCCTTCGGCGAGTCGGGCGGCGAGTTCTCTCAACGGTCCAGCCCGGGGTTCATCGAGTTGTTCTCCCTACAGACCCGGATGGCCCACAGGATCAGGAACCGGGAAGGGGGCGAGGGGTGATCTACGAGCTGATCGGTCGGTTGGCGGTCTGGACCGTTCGGAAACGTCTGGTTAGGCCGAACCCCCCACCCTCGAGGCTCTCGGTCCTGGGACTCGGCCTGATCGGCGCTCTGGTCGGCCTGGTGGTCGTCGGAGTCCTGGTCGGCAGGACCGGAGAAGACGAAGGACCCGGCTGAAGCGGACCGGCGCAACCCGCCTTGCGCCTCCCCATTACCCCGAGTAGCGCCCGACTCCGCTGGGCTACGGTCGTTCCGGATGCCCCCACCGGACCCCTCCGACATCGCCGTCCCGGGCCTGCGGCCAACCCCTGGCGCCCTCGTGGTGGCACTTCTGCTGCCGGCCCTGGCCGCCACCCTCTCTCCTTTTTCACCTCCTGCATCGGCTGAACCCTCCAGGGAGGAGCAGCGGCTCGAGCGTGCCGAATCGAGGGTCGAGCGACTCTCCGACCAGCTCACCGGATCAAGACGGCAATTCGATCGTCTGGACCGGCAGGCCGAGTCGGCCCGGATCGCCGAAGCAGGGATCGAGACCCGCCTCGCCGACGGCGAGCGACGTCTGGTCGAGATCGAGTCCCAGCTCCGCCTTGCGGAGAGAGCGGCCGATCGGGCCGGCCGTCGCCTGGGGATCGCCCGGACCCGCCTCGCCGATCGACTCGTCGCGATCTACCAGTCGGGCACCGCGGATGCCGTCGCCATCCTCCTCTCGACCGAGGACTTCGGCGTCTTGGCTTCGACCGGGACCTATCTCGATGCGATCGCCGAGTCAGAGCGTGACTTGGCCGCACGGGTCGCCGACCTTCGCGCCCAACGGCTCGATGCGCTTGCCGAGGTCGGGCGTACGCGGGAGCTGCTTGCATCGGAGCTCGACGGGCTTCGCGCGGCCCGGGAGTCGGCGGCCTCGGCCCGGGTCGAGGCGCAGGACTCGATGCAGAGGCTGAGCTCGATCCAGGGAGAGCGGCAGCGAAGGATCGAGCAACTGAAAGGGCAGGTCGAGCTAATCGAGTCCGAGATCGCTTCGAGCGAGGGTGCTCCTAACTTCGCTGGTGGTCCCTATGCGATTCCGACCTACATAGTCATGTGCGAGTCGGGCGGCAACTACTCGGCACTCAATCCGAGCAGTGGCGCCGGTGGGGCCTACCAGATAATTCCTTCGACCTGGGAAGCGTACGGAGGCGAAGGTCTCCCCCATCAGGCGCCGAAGGCCGAGCAGGACCGGATCGCGAGACTTATCTGGGAGAGTGCCGGCCCTGGCGCCTGGGTCTGCGCCTGAGCGCCCCCGAACCTCCTACCCGACGAAGGAGAGCAGGTCCGGTCCCGCGAGGAGTTCGAGCCGTGAGTCTTTGACCAAGGCGATTCCGCCCTTCCGTATCCGCACCGAGCCTCCGGTCAGCCGACCGACCTCGGTCGAGAAGGAAGGCTCGTGCCCGACCAGCAGCACCGTTCCCAGGCCGGCTGCCAGCTCGTCGGCGCGGAATTCACCGGTCCCCAGGCCCTGGTCGATCACCGGCTCGAGGTCGAGAGCGAGGCAGGCCTCCCGTGCCGTTTCGATCGCCCTCACCCTGGGGCTCGAAAGGCATAGGTCCGGGATCAGTCCGAGGGAGCGGAGGGCGCGACCGGCGGCCTCGGCTTGACGCACCCCTTTCTCGGTCAGTGGACGCGCGGCATCGCCGCTGCCGTCGTCGTCTTCTGCCTGACCATGTCGAAGGAAGATGATCGTTTCCATCGGGATCGCCGACGATCGTAGCGGCGGAGGATCGGTGCGACGGGGAACTCCTCCCAAAGAGCGAATCCCCGTCACGCGACCATCCCGATCCGCCCGATTTCGTCGGGACCGATTGCGATCATTGAGGCGTGGCAGGGTCGACCCCCGGAAAAGCGCAGGTAGCCCACCTACACGTCCACAGCGAGCACTCGGTCCTGGACGGAGCCTGCA
>JBMSXD010000174.1:0-2605 GCA_049425265.1 Solirubrobacterales bacterium | reverse complement strand
CAGGTCCTGCTGCTCGACGAGCCACTCGGAGCGCTCGACCTCAAGCTCCGCAAGGGCCTCCAGGTGGAGCTGAAACGGATCCAGGAGGAAGTGGGGATCACCTTCGTCTACGTCACCCACGACCAGGAGGAAGCACTGACCATGTCCGATCGGATCGCGGTGATGAACCAGGGCCGGATAGAGCAGTGCGCCGATCCCGAACAGGTCTACGAGAGGCCCGCCACCACCTTCGTCGCCGGCTTCATCGGAGTCTCGAACCTCCTCCCCGCCGAGATCCGCGGCGGAAACGAGGTCTCGATCATCGATGGTCCGACCGTCTCGACCCCCGACGCGGCGCGCTTCCCGGCCGGGGAGAGCCTCTTCGCAGTCGTCCGCCCGGAGAAGCTCGACGTCTCGAGCCCCGGGGAAGGCCCGGCCGATCGGCCCGGGATCGAGGGAATCGTCGAGAGCTCCCTCTTCCTCGGCACGGCGACCCAGCTCGGGGTAAAGGTCGCCGACGACTCGAAGCTGACCGTACTGGTACCGAACGCCAGCGAAGAGGAGCGCCACCGCCTCCCGGGAGGAGGGGCGAGGGTGCACCTGAGCTGGGAGCCGGAGCACATGCACCTGGTGACCGAGAGCCCGAACGGGTCGGGTCCCAACGGTGCGGGTCCCGGAGCAGTCTCAACTAGTCAAGAACAACAGCAAGGAGAGGAAGCAAAGTGACCGATTCGAACTGGAAGCGACCGGTGACGAGGCTGGCGATCGCTGCTGCCGGACTGGCCGCCGCCCTGACCGTGGTTGCCTGTGGCAGCACCGGCGGAAGCGACAACTCGGACGTTCCGACGGCGCCCGGTGGGAAGGCCAGCGGGACCCTGAACATTTCCCAGTGGCCCCTATACATCGATGACCAGACGATCTCGGACTTCGAGAAGAAGACGGGGATCAAGGTCAACTACACCGAGGACGTCAACTCCAACACCGACTTCTTCGGGAAGGTCCAGCCGCTCCTCGCCAACGGAGATTCCGGGGGTCGGAGCATCCTGACGGTGACCGACTGGATGTCGAAGAAGATGTACGACCTCGGCTACCTCCAGAAGCTGAACCCGGACGACCTGACGACGGTGTTCGACCACCTGATCCCGAGCCTCCAGGACCCGGCTTTCGATCCCGGTCGCACCTACTCGATCCCGTGGCAGTCGGGGATGACCGGTCTGGTCGTCCGGACCGACCTCGCGCCGGACATCAAGTCGGTGAACGACCTCTTCGACCCGAAATACAAGGGCAAGGTGACGATGCTCGACGAGCTGCGTGACACCGCCGCCCTCGTGATGAAGGGCGACGGAGTCGAGCCGTCCGAGGCCTCGACCGAAGAGTGGCTGGCGGCCGTCGACAAGGTCAAGGGCGCGAAGGAGAGCGGTCAGATCAGGCGCTTCACCGGCAACGATTACGTCCAGGACCTCGCCAAGGGCGATGTCGTGGCGGCCGTCGGCTGGTCGGGCGATGCGGTCCAGGCCCAGGCCGACAACCCGAACATCGAGTACATCCAGCCGGAACAGGGCTGCATCCTGTGGTCGGACAACATGTCGATCCCGGTTGGGGCTCCCAACTCGCCGGCAGCCTACGAGTTCATGAACTACGTCTACGAGCCCGAGAACCAGGCCCAGATCGTCGAGTACGTGAACTACATAAGTCCGGTTACGGGCGTCAAGGAGATCCTGACCAAGAAGGATCCCTCGCTTGCCAACAACGAGCTGATCTTCCCTTCGGAGAAGTTCCTCAGCAAGTGCTCCAACCAGGTGTCACCACCTGGCGATGACGCCGAGCAGAAGGAAGTGGAGAACGCCTGGCTGTCGGTGGTCGAGGGCTGACGCCCGACCACGCTGACGGGGGCTGGCGGAGCGATTCGATCGAGGTGAGGGGAAGACCTTGACGACGCTCCGCCAGCGCCTCGTGCCCTATGGGCTGATGAGCCCGGGCCTGCTCTGGCTGGCCCTGTTCTTCGTCGTGCCGATGTTCTTCATGGCCTGGTTCTCGGTCAGCAGTGGTTCGCTCGAGGCCGGCTGGTCGCTCACCTGGACCTTCTCCAACTACACCGACGCGATCTCCAACTACACGACCCAGTTCGGCCGGTCGTTCCTCTACGCCGGGGCCGCCACGATCTTCTGCCTGCTGCTCGGCTACCCGCTCGCCTATGCGATCGCCTTCAAGGCGGGTCGGTGGCAGAACCTGATGCTGTTCGCGGTAATCGCGCCTTTCTTCACCACCTACCTGATCAGAACGATCGCCTGGAAGACGATCCTCGAGGACTCGAGTCCGGTTGTCAGCTTCCTCAAGACGATCCAGGTCCTGCCGAGCGACGGCAGGGTGCTGGCGACCTCGGCGGCCGTGATCGCCGGGCTGACCTACAACTTCCTCCCCTTCATGGTCTTGCCCCTCTACGCCTCGCTCGAGCGGCTAGACCTGAGGCTGCTCGAGGCAAGCAAGGACCTCTACGCGTCAGCTACCCAGACCTTCCTCCGAGTGACCCTGCCGCTCACCGCACCTGGGATCATCGCCGGGGTCCTGCTGACCTTCATCCCGGCGGTCGGTGACTACGTCAACGCGACCTTCCTCGGGGGCGTGA
>JBMSXD010000173.1:0-2634 GCA_049425265.1 Solirubrobacterales bacterium | reverse complement strand
CCCCCCCCCCCCCCCCCCCCCCCCCCGGACCGGGTGCCTTAGGTGTGGCCAATGCGTGCTCGGCTGCCGCCACGGGGCGAAGAACACGGTGGTCAAGAATTACCTCTGGCTGGCCGAGCGGCGGGGAGTGGAGGTCCGGGCCGGACGGCAGGTGGTCGACTTAAGGCCGATCGGGGATGCCGACGGCGGGGAGGGGTGGGAGGTGGTCCACCGGGCCACACCGCCCTCGGGCGATCGCGAGGAAGCGACCCTCCGGGCCGGCAGCGTCGTCCTGGCCGGGGGGACGCTGGGAACCAACGAGCTGCTTCTTCGGTGCAGGGAGAGGGGGAGCCTGACCGGGCTCTCACCGAGGCTCGGCAAGCTGGTCCGAACCAACAGCGAGGCGATCACCGCTGCCACCGCCCACTCGAAGGATGCCGACTACACGACCGACGTCACGATCACGGCCTCGATTTTCCCCGACCGCGAGACCCACATCACCAACAACACCTACGGAACGGCCGGCGATGCCAACTCGACCTTGTTCACCCTGTTGACTGGCGGCGGCACCCGGCTGACCCGACCGCTCAAGCTGCTCGCCAACCTGATCCGCCACCCGGTCGAGGCGCTCAAGAGCCTCTCCCCGTTCGGCTGGTCGAAGCGGACGGTCATCTTCACCACGATGCAGACGGCCGAGCGATCGGTCTCGCTCGTCTTGAGGCCCCGCCGGTTCGGCCAGGGGACCGTGCTCGACACCGAGTCGGAGGAAGGCGGGGCGGCCGCCTCCTACCTGCCGGTCGCAAACCGGGTGGCTACGCTCGCTGCCCGGCGGATCGGGGGCTACGCCCAGAGCACGCTCCCGGACGTACTGAGGGCAGTCCCGGCGACGGCCCACTTCCTCGGGGGCTGCGTGATCGGCGAGTCACCCGAGACCGGCGTGGTCGACGAGGGCCAGAGGGTGTTCGGCTACCGCAACCTGATGGTGGTCGACGGCTCGGTGATGCCGGCCAATCCCGGGGTTAACCCGAGCCTGACGATCACGGCCCTAGCCGAACACGCGATGGAAGGGGTCAGCGACCGCCGGCCAGTCGAATCATCCGCTTGGCGAACGGGATCGAACTGATCGAGTCCCGGCCGGTCCTTCGGGCCCACGCGGGGTTTAGGGAAGAGGAGGGGCGCTCGGTTATGGTCCCTCGACCGGCACTCCCGGGCTTCGAATCGTTTCATTCGGACTGAGTTGATGACCCCCCTCGAGCAAGAGAACCGATCCCGAACTACCGGCCTGGCATTGGCCCTGGCCTCGCTCGTCCTGGCCTTCGGCCTAATCGCCCCGGCCTCCTTCGCTGGCGCAGGGCAGGCCGCTCCCCGGATCATCGGCGGGACCGAGGCGCCCCCCGGCGCCTGGCCCTCCCAGGTGGCGCTCATCGCCTCCTCCCAGGCAAATGCCGAGCTGGGACAGTTCTGTGGCGGGACGCTGATCGACCCGGAGTGGGTCCTGACTGCGGCCCACTGCGTCACCAGGGACGATGGTTCGCAGGTGCCGGCGTCGGCGGTCGACGTCGCGGTCGGGATAGAGACTCTCTCGGCGATCGGTCCGAGCGACCGGATCGACGTCGCTTCGATCATCGTCGATCCCGATTGGGACCGCGAGGCCTCGAGCGGCGACCTTGCCCTGCTCCGCCTCGCGACCCCCTCCGGACGGCCAACGATGCCCCTCGTGCAGCCGGCGGGCGAACCCTCGACCGCTGGAGGTCGCCCGGCCGAGATCGCCGGCTGGGGATGCTTTGCCCCGGCGGTCGGTGAATGCACCCCCGGCGGGTACCCCGACCGCCTGCTCCAGGCGAAGGTCAGCTTCGTCTCGGATTCGGTCTGCGGTTCACCCTCGGCCTGGGGCAGCCGGTTCGATTCGGCGACGATGATCTGTGCAGGCTCGATCTCGACCGGAACCCCGACAGCCTGTTTCGGCGACAGCGGTGGCCCGCTCACCGCGAACGTAGGTGGGCAGAGGGTGCTCGCCGGGGTGACCAGCTTCGCCACCGAGCGCTGTTCCACACCGGGGGTGCCGACCGTGTTCGCGCGGGTGGCGACTGCACGTCCCTGGATCGAAAAGACGGTCGGCCGGGTGGCCGCGATCTCGGGGATCGCCCTCAAGCCGAACAAGACGAAGGTTAAGGCCGGTGGCAAAGTCGTCCTCCGGGTGACCGTGACCAACTCGGGCGATGCGGCGACCACGGCCCTGGTCAGGTTCAGGAGCAGCAACCGGGCGAAGGCAACGGTCCCCGGATCGCTCCCACTCGAGGTCGGCGCGAAGTCCTCGGCAACCGGGAAGGTCACCGTCCGGACCAAACAGGGCAAGTCGGGGAAGGTGAGCGTGAAGGCCACCCTCGGGCGTCAGGGCGCCAAGTCGACGGTCACACTCAAGGGGTAGCCTCCGGCGGGGCTTCGCGCCCGTCAGGCGATCAGGTCGTCGCGGCCCCTGAGCTCGCTTGCCCGCGGGACGCCGAGCAGAGCGAGTGCACGGTCGAACTCGTCGGCCAGCATCGAGAGGACGACCTCGACCCCTTCCGCCCCTCCGGCAGCAAGACCCCAGAGGATCGGCCGCCCGACGAGGACGAAGTTCGCGCCGAGGATCAACGCCTTGGCGACGTCGGTCCC
>JBMSXD010000172.1:0-2660 GCA_049425265.1 Solirubrobacterales bacterium | reverse complement strand
CGAGCGCGGTCTTGACCTGGGCGTCGAGTGCGTTGAGCCGGTACAGGGCGATCGCCTCGGCCGACGGAAAGGACCGAAGCCTCAACGGATCGGTCCCGTGGTGGCACATGACCACCGAGAGCAGCAGGTCGGACAGCTCCGGGTCGAGTCCGGTCTGCCGGGCGGCGTCGGTGATCAGCCCGGCCCCGATCTGGAGGTGGCCCAGGGAGCGACCCCGGTCGGAGAGACCGATCTCGGCCCCGTAGGTGAACTCGCCCGTCTTGCCGACGTCGTGGATCAGGGCCGCGGCCATCAGCAGGTCCGGCCTCAGTTTCGGGTGGAGTACGCAGGTCTCCCCGACCAGGGTCCCGACCGCAACCGAGTGCTCGAGCAGGCCACCGATGTAGGCATGGTGCCCTGCCCGGGTGCAGGGCGCGATCCTGAACTCCTCGGCTACCTCCCCCTCGAAGAGCAGCTCCCGGACGAGCGCCGAGAGGCCGGGATGGTGGACCTCTCCGACGAGGTGCTCGAGGAACCCCTCGAGCTCCTCGCGGATCCGGTAGGCGGTCGGCAGGAAGTCGGCGGGATCGATCTCCTCCGTGGGCACCTTCACGACCGACTCGACCTCGGCGCTCAGGACTCCCCGAAAGAGCTCGGTCCGTCCACTCACTTCGATCACGTCGCCCCGATCGAACAGCAACCCCAGCCGATCGGCATCACGGAACAGCCTCGCCTGCAGGCTTCCGGTCCGGTCCCGAAGCTCGAGGCCCAGGTAGGCCGATCCGTTCCTTGCGACCAGCCGGTCCTTCCGGGCGCAGGCGTAGCGCCCACGAAAGGCCCTGCCGGGCGTGAGCTCCGAAATCGTCGGACCCCGCTCCGGCTCCCGATCTGGAACTTTGGCCGCCTCCACGACCACATACTTACCCAACTGCCAGACGGGGGGCATCCTCTAGATTGGGTTCGATGGAGCACCTGATCTGGACCGGGGCACCGCCCCGACTGCGAGACCCGATCATGGTCTGCGCCTTCAGGGGATGGAACGACGCGGCCGGATCGGCGACCTCTGCACTGACCACGCTGGCCGACTCGCTGCCGGTCGAGCAGATCGCGACGATCGATCCCGAGCAGTTCTTCGACTTCCAGGCCAACCGGCCGACCATCCAGGTGGTCGACGGCACCTATCGCGAGATCGAGTGGCCCGACACCGAGGTCTACGTCGCCACCCCGGAGTCTGCACCTCGTGATCTGGTGTTGGTAATCGGTACCGAGCCCAACCTGCTTTGGCGGACCTACTCCGAGACGCTGCTCAAGGTGGCCGATGAACTCGACGTGATCACGGTCGCCGTGGTCGGCGCGCTGATCGCCGAGGTCGCCCACACCCTCCCGGTGCCGGTGACCGGGCTGGCCTCCGATCCCGAGATGGTCACCAGGCTCGAGCTCGAGCGGGCCAACTACGAAGGGCCGACCGGAATAGTCGGGGTCATCCACGAACTCTGCCGTCGCCGCGACATCCCTTCGGTCTCCCTCTGGGCAGCGATCCCCCACTACGTCGCGGCCGTACCGAGCCCCAAGGCAGCCCTTGCACTGACGGCCCTGCTCGAACAGGTGACCGGGGTCGCCGCCGATACCTCGGGCCTCGAGCAGGAGGCGATCGACTACGACGAGCAGATCGATCGGGCCGTTGCGGCCGACTCCGACGTGGAGGAACTGGTCACCCGGATCGAGGAGCAGCAGCGCTCCCGGGTCGAGGCCTCGCTCGACGTGCCGAGCGGCGACGCGATCGCCCGGGAGTTCCAGAGGTTCCTCCGCCGTCGCGACGCGGACTGAACGACCGCGGGGTCAGGCCTCTGCGGCCGGACAGACGGTGCGGAAGTCGCACCAGGAGCAGGCAGCCGGCGAAGGGGTCGGCTCGAAGTCCTGGGCGAGGATCGCCTCCCCTACCTCGGCCACCGTCCGCTCGACCCTCTCGACGTCCCCCGGCCCCGACTCGATCGCCGCTCGAGCCGGCTCCATCACGTAGTAGTAGGTGAGGGTGGAGGGTTCCACCTCCCAGGCCCGCTCTGCCGCCAGCCGGTAGAGGGTCAGCTGGAGGTCACCACCGAGTCGTTCGGGATCGACCGGTGCACCGGTCTTGTAGTCGATCAGCTCCAGTGACCCGTCGGGCTGCCGGTCCACCCCGGCGCCCCGCCCGGTCACCCGGTAGGGGCCGAGGTCGAACTCGAACTTACGCTCGAACCAGATCGGCTCCGCTTCCGAGTTCGCCTCGAGCTGGTGGTAACGGGCGAGCGCATCCCGGGCCCGCTCCCGGAACTGGACCTCGTCGGCCGAGTCCTCCAGCCCGGCCCGGGCCCAGCCCGCCTCCATCATCCCGACCAGCTCCTCGGGGTCCGCCTCCGCACCGTCGCGGTGGAACCGTTCGAGCACGTCGTGGATCAGGATTCCGAACTTCTGGTTGACCGTCCTCGGTGTCGGGATCGAGAAGACCCGCGCGAACTTGTACTTGAGGGGGCAGGAGAGGTAGAGGTCGATGTCGGTCGCCGAAAGCCGGAGCCTGCCGCCGCTCCGGGGCAGGAATGCGTCGAGCGACGGCTCGGACCTCGATTCGACCAGATCCTTGCGTAGCTGCCGCTCGGACTCGGCGGCGACCAGCGAGGGGTCGAGCGAGGAGGCCTCGATCTCGG
>JBMSXD010000171.1:0-2669 GCA_049425265.1 Solirubrobacterales bacterium | reverse complement strand
CACCCTGGTCGCCGGTCGTGGTCTCTGTCGCGAATCGGCCGTCAGGTTGCTCGTCGAAGGCGCACCGAACGCCGTGGAGGACCTGGTCGCCCGAGGAATCGACTTCGACCGGGACGAAGATGGTCGGCTCCAGCTGGCTCTCGAGGGCGGGCACTCGCACCGCAGGATCGTCCACTCCGGGGGTAGCGCCACCGGCCATCGACTGACGGGCTCGCTTTCCCGCCTGGTCTCCGAGAGCGAAGCGATCACGGTCCTCGAGGAGACCTCGGCACTTGCTTTGGCAACCGACGGGGAGAGGTGCCTTGGGGTCCGGACCGATCGCGGATTGATCCGCGGGCGGGCTACGGTCCTGGCGACCGGAGGCGCCGCAGCACTCTGGAGTCGCTCCTCCAACCCATGGGGCGCGATCGGGGCTGGCCCGGTGATGGCGAGTGCAGCCGGGGCCGACCTTGCCGACCTGGAGTTCTGCCAGTTCCACCCGACCTGCCTTCTCCTCCCGGGATCGCCACGGGACGGGGCCCTGATATCCGACGCGCTGAGGGGCGAGGGAGCGACTCTGGTCGATGCCTCCGGCAACCGGTTCACCGACGAGCTCGCCCCCCGGGACCAGGTGACCGCTGCGATCCTCGCGGTCGAGGCCGACCAGCCCGGCATCCCGGTCCGCCTCGACCTGACCGGCCTAGACCCGGACCACTTCCCCTCAGTCTTCGAAATGCTGGGCGAGGCAGGTCTGGAGCCGACCCGTAAGCCCGTCCCGGTCTCCCCCGGGGCCCACTACACGATGGGTGGAATCGCAGTCGACCTCGACGGTCAGAGCACCCTGCCCGGGCTGTTCGCGGTCGGTGAGTGCGCCTGCACCGGCCTGCATGGTGCCAACCGACTGGCATCCAACTCCCTTACGGAGTGCTTCGTGTTCGGCGGACGAGCCGCCGTGGCAGCCCTCGAACTCCCAGCTCGGAACCCGAAGGTCCGGTCAGTGGATGGGCCCCTGGCATTCGAACCGCCGACGACCGAGACCCGCGAGGCCGTCTGGCGTCTTGCCGGACCGATCAGAAACCGCGAGGGCCTCGAAGCCCTGGAGACGGACGAGTATCCCCTCGCCCGGGCAATCGGTGGAACGGCGCTGGCGAGGGAGGAGTCTCGAGGCGGTCACCGGAGGTCGGACTTCCCGGACACCGACCCCGACCTGGACCGTACCCACTTGGTCTACGCCCCCGACGGCACGATCACCCGGGAGCGTTGGGATTGAGTCCGGCCGAGCCCGAGGCGCTCAGGGTCGGCCTGGCCGCCGGGGCGTTCGGTGCGATCTGCGACCAGATGGGCGCCGCCCGGGTCCGGGCGGCGCACTCGGCGAACATCAAGGAGCGACGGGACTGCTCGACCGCGGTGTTCGATCCGGAGGGAAGCCTCGTGATGCAGGCCGAACATATCCCCGTCCACCTGGGTTCGATGCCGGCGTCGGTGGCCGAGGTGTCCCAATGGGACCAGACTCCGGGTCGGTCCTGGTTCCTCAACGATCCCTACCACGGGGGTTCCCACCTGCCCGACCTGACGGTCGTGACCCCGGCCTTCGGTTCGGACGGGACCCTGATCGGGTACGCGGCAAACCGGGCCCACCACGCTGACGTCGGCGGCACTACCCCAGGATCGATGCCGGCGGACTCACGCACCCTCGGGGAAGAAGGGGTAGTGATCCCACCACGGGTTCTCGATGACCGGGCCATCGATGAGGTCGTAGCCCTGATGCGCCAGCCCGATCAGCGAAAGGCCGACCTCCGGGCGCAGCTAGCGGCGAACCTAATCGGGACGCAAGGCCTTGCCTCGCTCGAAGAGCGGTTCGGGCCCGACGGCCTGGCCGAGCGAATGGCGGAGGTGATCGAGTACGCAGCCAGGCGGACCGAAGCGGCGATCGGCCGAATCCCCGATGGGACCTATTCGGCCAGGGATTTCCTCGAGGGTCGCGAGGGGGACCTCGAGCTGGTGCTCGAGGTGACGGTCGACGGCGACCGGCTCCGCTACGACTTCACCGGCTCCTCCGGTTCCGACCCCGGCAACCTCAACTGCCCCCGCTCGGTCACGGAGGCCGCCTGCTACTTCGCGACCCGGGTGATCGCCGACCCGGATGCACCGGCGAGCTCTGGCACCTTTCGGCCGGTCGAAGTCGTGACCACCCCGGGATCCCTGCTCGAGGCAGCGGCCCCGGCAGCAGTCGTCGCGGGCAACGTAGAAACCTCCTCGCGAGTGGCCGATCTCTGCCTGGCGGCGTTCGGAAGGGCCCTCGGCCAGGGAACGATGAACAACGTGACGATGGGTAACGACCGATTCACCTACTACGAGACGATCGCCGGCGGTCAGGGAGCCTTCCCCGGGGGCGACGGCCCGGATGCGGTCCAGGTTGCTATGTCGAACACCCTGAATACGCCGATCGAGGCGCTCGAGATCGAATTCCCGATGCGGGTTACCGAGTACTCGGTTCGGAGGGGAAGCGGTGGTGGGGGTGGTAGCCGTGGAGGCGATGGGGTCGTCAGGGAATTCGAGGCGCTCGAGCCGATGGAGTTCTCACTCCTCACCGAGCGCCGTCGTCACCGTCCGTCCGGCGCTATGGGTGGGCTGCCCGGCGGGCTCGGCCTGAACCTCCTTATCCGACAGGATTCCGACGAGACGGTGGC
>JBMSXD010000170.1:0-2780 GCA_049425265.1 Solirubrobacterales bacterium | reverse complement strand
GGGGGGGGCCCCGGGCGCCCGGGCGGCCGGGGCCGGCCTCGAGGGGGCTGGCAGGGGACCGGGCGATCTGATCGTCCGCTTCGGTGGTGTGGATGAGCCGACGATGGCCGATATCGCCAGGGTTGTCGACGACCTCGAGGTAGGCGACAGGGTCGAGGTGCTCGTGATTCGTGACGGTGAGGAGAGTACGGTCGAGGTAGAGCTCGGCGAGCGTCCCTGATCCCTCCGGCGGCTGCCGACCGGTAACACCCCCCGAAGGTCACCGATCCCCCGGTGTCCTACCCTTTCCCTGATGAGGGTCAAGTTCTGTGGGATAACGCGTCTCGAGGATGCCGAGGAAGCGGCCAGGCTAGGAGCCTGGGCGATCGGCCTGGTCCACCACCGGAAGAGCCCGCGCTCGGTCAAGTACTCGGACGCAGCGGTGATCGGCGCCGCAATGAAGAGGAAGTGCGAGGTGGTGGGTGTCTTCGTGAACCCGAGCCTCGACCGGGTGGTCGATGTCGCCGACAACGCCAGCCTGACGATGGTTCAGCTGAGCGGTGAGGAGGGTCCCGCCTTCTGTACCGAGGTGGCCCGTCGTACCGGCTGTCCCGTGATCAAGGCGATTCACGTATCCAGCGCTGCCGACCTCCACCGGGCCGAACCCTTTCGTACGGCCTGGCACCTCTTCGACAGTCGTCGAGGGGGGCTCCGTGGTGGCACCGGCCAGGTTTTCGACTGGGAGCTTCTCGCCAAACATCGCTCCGAGGTCCCCTTCATCCTCGCCGGTGGGCTCGATCCGGAAAACGTCGGCCGGGCGATCGAGACGGCGAGGCCCGAGGCAGTCGACGTCGCCAGCGGGGTCGAGGTGAAGCCCGGCGTGAAGGACCACGCCCTGATGGCGGAGTTCATCGAGGCCGCCCAGAGTGCACCCGTGGTGGCCGAATGAGTACGGGCGCCGACCGAAATGGCGATCGCACTGATCCGGGACGGTTCGGACCGTACGGCGGCCGGTACGTACCGGAAACCCTGATCCCGGCCCTCGACGAGCTGGCCGCGGCCTGGGAGGAGGCGTCGCGAGACCCAGAGTTCATCGCCCGTCTCGAGCTGCTCCGTCGCGACTACATCGGTCGTCCGACGCCCCTCTACCTGGCCGAGAGCCTCAGCGAGAGGTGCGGCCGAAAGACCTACCTGAAGCGAGAGGACCTGGCCCACACCGGCGCCCACAAGATCAACAACGCGATCGGCCAGGTCCTGCTGGCCAGGCGGATGGGCAAGCAGCGGGTGATCGCCGAGACCGGCGCGGGCCAGCACGGCGTTGCCACCGCCACCGCTTGCGCGTTGCTGGACGTCGAGTGCGTCGTCTACATGGGCAGCGAGGACATCCGGCGCCAGCGCCCGAACGTCGAGAGGATGGGCCTGCTCGGGGCCGAGGTGGTCCCGGTCGAGGCCGGCGCTCGGACGCTCAAGGAAGCCGTCAGTGCCGCGATAAGGGACTGGGTCGCGAATGTCGCGACGACCCACTACGTGATCGGGTCGGTCGTCGGTCCCCATCCCTTCCCCGACCTGGTCCGCGACCTCCAGCGGGTGATCGGCGACGAGGCCCGCGAGCAGGCGCTCGAGGCCGAGGGCAGCCTTCCCGATCGGGTGATCGCGTGCGTAGGTGGCGGCTCGAATGCCATGGGGATCTTCGCCGCCTTCCTCGATGACCCGGAGGTAGCCCTGGTCGGCGTCGAGGCAGCCGGCGAGGGAATCGCTTCCGGCAGGCACGGGGCGCCGCTTGCCGGCGGTCGGACCGCCGTGCTCCACGGATCGCTCTCGGCGGTTATCGCCGATACCGAGGGTCAGATCGAGGAGGCTCACTCGGTCTCGGCCGGCCTCGACTACCCGGGGGTTGGCCCGGAGCATGCCTGGCTAAGGGACTCGGGGCGAGCCGAGTATGTCTCGGTCACCGACCGAGATGCACTCGACGCCTTCCGCGAGCTGAGTCGAATCGAGGGAATCATCCCGGCGCTCGAGACGGCCCACGCCTTCGCCTGGATCGACGGTGACGGCCGGATCGGCGGCGAGGGCTTCGACGTCGTATCGCTCTCGGGGCGTGGCGACAAGGACCTCGCCGAGGTTCTCGGATCCGACCTTGGCTGACCTCGGCCCCGAACGGATTCTCGCTGCCTTCGAGGGCGCGAAGGGGGAGGGCCGGGCTGCATTGATGCCTTACCTGATGGGCGGCTACCCCGATCTCCCGAGTTCGGAGCAGATCGCATCGGCATACGTCGATGCCGGCGCCGACCTGGTCGAGATCGGGATTCCCTACTCCGACCCGCTCGCCGACGGCCCGGTGATCCAGGAAGCCGCCACGGTCGCTCTCGGTAACGGGGTCGGGACGGAGCAGGTACTCGAGCTCGCATCGGCAGTTGCGGAGCGGGTCCCGGTCGTCCTGCTCGCCTATTCGGGCCTGGTCATCGGTGGCGGCGGGCCAACCGAATTCGCCCGGCAGGCCGCAGCGGCCGGCGTCTCCGGGGTGGTCATCCCAGACCTCCCCCTCGGAACCGACGAGTCGATCAGGAGCGAGCTCACCGATGCTGGCCTTGCCGTAATCCCGCTCGTCGCTCCGACGACCACCGGTGAGAGGCGCCGGGAGATCCTCCGGTCTGCCTCGGGGTTCGTCTACCTGGTCTCCGACGTCGGTACGACCGGCGCGAGGGAGAGTCTTCCGGCCCATCTTGCCGACCTGATCAGGGCGGTATCCAACGAGTCACCGACCCCGGTCGCGGGCGGGGTCGGGGTCAGTACCGCGGCGC
>JBMSXD010000169.1:0-2817 GCA_049425265.1 Solirubrobacterales bacterium | reverse complement strand
GGCCGACCCCAATGGACCGGCCGACCGCACGCTTTTCAGGGTCCGCTACCGAGTACTACTTGATCTCGGCCGCGGCTCCGGCCTCTTCCAGCTCGGCCTTGAGCTTCTCGGCCTCGTCCTTCTCGATCCCTTCCTTGACCGGCGCCGGAGCTCCGTCGACCAGGGCCTTCGCCTCCTTGAGGCCCAGTCCGGTTGCCCCACGAACCACCTTGATCACCGGGACCTTCTTCTCGCCGACCTCGGTCAGGACCACGTCGACCGTGGCACCTTCCTCTTCGCCACCGTCTCCGCCGGCCTCACCGCCACCACCGGCCGCAGGTGCTGCGGCCGCAACGGCAGTCGCCGAAACGCCGAATTCCTCCTCGAGCGCCTTGATCCGCTCGGAGAGCTCGAGCACCGAGATGCCCTTCAGTTCCTCGATCCACTCTTCTGTGCTGGTTGCCATGTTCTTCGTTCCTTTCCGTTCGAAGTTCCTTGTGGGCCAGGTCGCTCTGGGCGACCGAGCCCCCGGTCACGCCTCTTCGCCGTCTCCTTCGGCGGACTCTTCGTCCCCCTCGGCCTCTTCGGTCTCCTCCGAAGATCCTTCCTGCCCGTCACCTTCAACCGGTTCCGTGGCTCCATCCTCTTCGGCCGCCTCTCCATCTCCGCCATCTTCGGCCGGCACCTCCGGGGATTCGTCTTCGCCGCCGTCTCCCTCCGGTGTCTCCTCCGGATCCCCAGATGCCTCCTCGTCGCCACCGGTCTCCTCCCCGGTCGACTCGTCGGGCGTGGGTTCCTCCGAGGTTTCCTCCGCAACTTCCTCCGCGGCCTCCTCGGCCCCCGCATCCTCCGGAGCGGCCTCCGGTTCGGCGTCGCCACCGACCAGACCCTGCTCGGCGATCTTCGAAAGCTGAATGGCGAGGCCCTGGACCATCGAACCGAGACCCCTGGTCAGGGTGACGATCGGGCTGGCGACCATCCCGGCGAGCTGGGCGTTCAGGGCATCACGGGACGGCAGCCTCGCGATCTCCTTGAAGCGGTCCTCGTCGAGAAGCATCTCGCCCATCAGGCCGCCCTTGTAGGAGAGGACCTCGTACTCCCGGTTGAAGGTCGTGATCGCCTTGGCTGCCGTGGCGACGTCGCCCCGGACGAAGGTCAGGGCGGTCGGGCCGTCGAGCATCGGCTCCAGTTCGGCTACCCCGGCCTTCTCGGCTGCCAGTTTGGTCAGGCGGTTCTTCACCACCCGGAAAGAGGCATCGGCCTCACGCAGCTTGCCCCTCAACTCGGCCGACTGGGTTACCGAGATCCCCCGGTAGTCGATCGCAAAGATCGAATCGGCCTCGCGGATCTCCTCGCCGAGCTCCTCGACCAAAGCCTCTTTCTGCTGCCTGTCCATTCTTCTCGTTCCGGTTTGCTTCCCTCGGGTCTGGACCTCGACCGGGCGGAAACGAAAAAGTCCGCCATCAGGCGGACTTCAGGCCGGAATGAAAAGGGCCTCTCGATCCACCTGCGCCGGATTTACGGACTCTTCGCCCGACCGACGGTCTTCGGTTGGCTCTGAATATACAGGTCCGGCGAGGAGCCCCGCCGGATCAGGCTTCCTGGTCCTCGTCCGATCCTTCCCCGGAGTCCTCGTCGTCCGCTCCCGCCGATTCCGCTTCCTCGACCTCGTCGGTCGCTTCGGCCTCCTCCTCCGCTGGCTCCGGTTCCTCGACCTCCTCGACCTCCACCTCTTCCGCTCCGGCAGCCAGCTGATCGGCCGTGGCCTCGGGGGCCGCACCGTTCGATGCCGCTGGTGCGCCGCCGAGGATCTCGCCCTCGGTGGTCAGTGTCGGGTCGATCGGGATGCCCGGACCCATCGTGGTCGAGACCGAAACCGAGATCACGTAACGACCCTTGGCCGCCGAAGGCTTGGCCCTCGTGATCTCGTCCATCACGGCCGCGTAGTTGTCGAGCAGGCGCTGGGGATCGAAGGAGGCCTTGCCGATCACCATGTGGATGATCGCCTGGCGATCGGTCCGGTACTCGACCTTGCCCGACTTGGTCTCGCCGACCGCCTTCTCGATGTCCTCGGTGACCGTGCCGACCTTCGGGTTCGGCATCTTGCCCGAGGGGCCGAGGATCCGGCCCAGCCTGCCGACCACCGGCATCTGGTCGGGGGTGGCGATCACCACGTCGAACTCGTCGAAGCCCTCTTCGATCTTGGTCGCCAGGTCCTCGCCACCGACGATGTCGGCCCCGGCGGCCTCGGCATCCCGGGCCTTGTCACCCTGGGCGAATACGGCCACCGTCACGTCACGACCGAGGCCGTGCGGCAGGGCGAGGGTGCCCCGGAGCTGCTCCTCGGCGTGCTTTACGTTCACCCCCAGGCGGACGTGGAGCTCAACCGACTCGTCGAACCGGGCCGAGGCCGTCTGGGCGATCAGGTTCATCGCCTCTGCCGGCGGATAGAGGTTTCCGCCCTGGACCTTCTCGCGCTGCATCCGGTATCGCTTGCCGTGGGCCATCCGTCAATCCTCCACGTCGACGCCCATCGAGCGGGCGGTGCCGGCGATGATCTTCGAGGCGGCGTCGATGTCGTTGGCGTTCAAGTCCGGCATCTTGCGCTCGGCGATCTGGCGTACCTGCTCCTTGGTGATCGTCGCCACCTTCTCCATGTGGGGGACCCCAGAGCCTTTCTTGATTCCGCAGGCCTCTTTGATCAGCACCGCAGCCGGCGGGGTCTTGGTGATGAAGTCGAAGCTCCGATCCTCGTAGACCGTGATCTCGACCGGGATGATCGTCCCGCCCTCCTCCTGGGTCTGGGCGTTGAAGGCCTTGCAGAACTCCATGATGTTG
>JBMSXD010000168.1:0-2849 GCA_049425265.1 Solirubrobacterales bacterium | reverse complement strand
GGTACACCCTTCCCGGCCTGACCCGTCGCCGGAACGATGAGTTCAAGTTGATGCTGAGGGGGATCAGGCAGCTAAAGAACTGCGGCTCCCGATGCGAGGTGTCAGACACGGGAAGCTCGGGCGGCGTACCTTCGAACTGACCGGGTCCCCGGTCCGGGTTAACCTCCCTCCATGTACCTGCTTCACCGACCCTGGACCAGGCGCGAGGCGCTTCGTTTCTCGCTCGTCGTCTCCTTCGGCCCCTGGGCGCTGCTCACCCTCGCCCTGCTTTTCCTCACCTCCGGTCCGATCCAACTCGAGATGGGGCTCCTGGGTGCCGGCTTCCTTTCGATCCTGTTCTGCCTGGTCACGACCGTCACGGTCTGGCTGGCCGGGCGGGCCGGCGAGACTCCGCTGCCTGACACCTTCAGAACGGTCAGGTTCGTCCTCTGGGCCGCCATCCTCGCCGGACTGCTCAATGCCGTGACCATCCACCTCTTTCCGCTGAACCTCCTCCTGGCGGGCAGCCTCCAGACGGCGATCGTCTACCGCAGGTTGCCGAGCCTGATCCAGGATCCGGTCGAGCAATCGGTCAGGATCGAGCCAATCGCTTTCGCCGCTGTCGGGATCAAGGCCATGATCCTCGCCTCGCTCTTCGGCTATTCCCTTCTGGGGGGCTGAGGCTCTAGGCGGTACGGAGGGCGGCCTTGACCGCCTCCTCCTGGCCGGGGTCGAGCACGATCAGGAGCCGGTCGCCCTCCTCGAGGATCGAGTCGGGTTCCGGAACAAATCCCGTTCCCTCCCTCAACACCGAAATCAGGAGGGTCCGGTCGGGCAGGTCGATGTCGCGGACGGCCGTGTCCCGGACCGGGGAGTCGTCCCCGACCCTGACTTCGATGATCTCGATTCCCTCGTTACCGAGGTCGAGCAGGCGGATCAGGCCCTTCTGGGGCACCCCGTGCTCGATGAAGCTGAGGATCAGGCTGGTCGAGGAGACCACCGGGGAGACCCCCAGCAGGTCGAAGTGCTGCTTGTTCCGGGGGTTGTTGACCCGGGCGATGATCTGCGGCACGCCATATTTCTCCTTGGCCACCTGGCAGATCAGGATGTTGTCCTCGTCGTCACCGGTAACTGCGATAACCATGTCGGCCCTTTCGATCCCGGCCCGCTCGAGCACCCAGAGTTCCGACGCATCGCCCAGCTGGATCCGATGCTCGAACATCGGCTCGATCGCCTGGTAGCGCTTGCGCGAGTTGTCGATCAGGGTCACCTCATGCCCCTGGTCGACCAGCTCCCGGGCGAGGTTCGATCCGACCTTGCCGGCCCCGATCACCAGCAGGTACATCAGGCCTCGCCCATTGCGTCCGGGTAGCCGAGGGCCTCACCCAGGAGTCCGGCCGAGATCGAGGTCGGGCAGACGATCTCCAGGCCCCGCTCCCGGTACCACTTGGCCCGTGCCGGGTCCATGATCCGTGCAACCACCTTGTCGACCCCGTAACGCTCCCTTGCGATCTGGGAGATGACGATGTTCGTGTTGTCCCCGTTGGTCGCAGCGACGAAGGCATCTGCCTCCTCGATGCCGGCAAGCTCGAGAGCATCGGTCTCGAGTGCCGCCCCCACCGTGAACTTCCCCCCGATCTTCTCCCACGGTTCTTCCAGCCCGACCTCGAGCCTGGCGTGGGCCTCGGGATCGCGGTCCATAACCGAGACGGTGTTACCCCCCTGCTCGATCAGGAAGCGCCCCAGACGGGAGCCGGTCCTGCCACAGCCCACGATCAGAATGAACATTCGCGCGAGTCTAGTCCTGGTCGGCGGGCGGCGCCGTAACGAGAACCGGCACGGTCGCGTGACTGAGTACATAAAGGGTGACCGGTCCGACCTCCTCGTAGCGAGCCTCCCCGAGACCCCCGAACTGCGGGCCTCCCTGGATGCCCGTGGGCGGCTCGGCTCCCATGACGACCGCGTCGACCCGCAGCCGACTGGCAGCCTCGACTATCGCTTCGCCTGCCTCCCTGCAGCGGACCGACTCGACATCGACGGAGACGCCCTCGTACTCCTCGGCGATCGCCCGCGCCCTCTCCCCCAGTACCTCCAGGCGTTCCTCCTCGCCCTCGACCGGGTCCTCGAGCGCGCGGCTCATCGGTACCTCGGTCGTGTAGAGCAGGATCACCTTCGCCCCCTCGATGCCCATCTCCGGTTCCTCTTCGGCCGCCATCAGACCGGCCGTACTTACGATGTCCTGGTCCAGGGCCGTTCCGAAGAGCGGGACAAGGATCCGACCGAGGCTCGCCCGGGGCTCGGGGCGGGTAAGCGTCCGGGTATCGAGTTCGATCGGCTTGTTCAGACCGACACCCTGGACCACCAGCCTGTAGACGGCATAACCGGCGAGACCGGCCACCAGCCAGGCCGCGCCGATCCAGCGGGCTTCGTCGTGGATGACCAGGACCGAGAGGAAGGCCAGCCCGCCCAACAGGGCTCCGGCGACCGAGGTGAGTGGGATACGGCCGCCTCTGAAGGGGATCGAAAGCGGTGCGCTGAACGGCCGCTCGATATCGGGACGGGTGAGCCTCAGGCGGATCAGGGCGAGGTGGGCGAGGGTGATCGCCAGGGTCGCACCGAAGGCGAAAAGCCCGGCGAGGACCTCGACGTCGCCGAAGAGGGCAAGCAGGAAGACCGCCGTGCCCGCCAGGATCAGGGCCCGGTACGGCGTCTCGAAGCGCTTGCCCAGGATCCCGATCCTGACCGGAATCTGGCGGTGGACCGCCAGCGAGAAGGTATGTCGGGACAGGGCGAGCAGGCCGGTATTGGCTGCCCAGAGCAGGGTCAGGGCAGCGACCAGTCCAACCGCGTACCTCATGACGTCGGCCAGC
>JBMSXD010000167.1:0-2859 GCA_049425265.1 Solirubrobacterales bacterium | reverse complement strand
CGAGATCTTCCCCGGCGCCCCCAACTGCTTCATTCCCCCCGAGCAGATCGCCGAGTACAACGACCGGATCATCGAGGTGTTCGGCCCGAACCGAACCTAGTCAAGGGGACCCGAATCGGGAACGAGTCGGGGGCGACCCCCTGCCGGGTGCCGCCCCCGAAAGGAAAGGCGTTCGCTACGGGGCAACCGCCCCGACTGGACCGATCAATCGTCCGAGTCGTCGTCGAGGCCGTCGTATTCGAGCTTGAGCAGCGCACCAGTCGACCGGACGAACTTCGCCTCGACCCGGTCGCCCACCGGGAAATCGGCCAAGGTCCGGTTGCCACTCCCATCGCGGTCAGGCACCTCATACCGGGTGAGGTCGTTCGCGGTCAGGATGAGCTCCTTGCCATCCCGGCCGGTCACCGTGACCGTGGTGGAGGTGAGCGAGGTGATCGGACCCTTGACCTTGGCCCGCACGGGACCGGGACCCGGGCCTGGATGGTCGTCGTCACCGTGTTCGCCCTCACCGTCCCTCCGCTCGACCTCGAGGCTGAGTGCGCGGGTCCCGTCGGTGTTGAGGTGGACCTCGACCTTGTCACCGACCTTCACGTCGGCAGGAGTAATGGTTCCGCTCCCGTCGCGGTCGGGAGCCCTCACCGAGGTATCGCCGTCGACCGTGAAGGTCCGGCTTGCCCCGGAGCGACCGGTGACCGTGAACTGGTCACCGTCGATCGCGGAAACCAGGCCCTTGACCTCATCCTCCCCGAGGCCGTCGTCATCGCTCTCTAGCTCGAGCGAATCGGCCCGATCGCCCGCGGGGTCGAGATTGACCTCGACCCGGTCGCCTACCAGGAAGTCTGCGAGCGACAGGCTGCCGTCGCCGTCCCGGTCCACGCCCTCGAAGTAGGTGTCAGAGTCGACCGCGAGCGTGGTCTCGATTCCGCGCCTGCCCTCGATGGTCACCGAGGAGTCGGTGATTGCGACGATCACACCCTTCCTCTCGAGCCGGTCCGAGCAGCCATCGTCGTCGGAATCGGGATCGAGCGGGTCGAGCCCGAGCAGGAGCTCCCTCCCGTCCTTGATCACGTCGCCATCCGTGTCGGCCTTGAGCGGGTTGGTCCGGACGCGCCTTACCTCCCGCCCGTCCTTCAGCCTGTCGCGATCGGTATCGGCCCTGCTCGGGCTGGTCCCGATCTTCCGCTCGCGCTGGTTGGAAAGACCGTCGCCGTCACGATCCCCTGCGGCAGAGGCAGCCGCTGGAAGTACGGCGAGGAGGCCCAATCCCACGGCGGTCAGGGTAAGGACGCGGTTCTTGGCTGATGCAGTCACTGGCTTGGGTTCCTTTCGATTGGTGGCGCAGCTACCCCCAAGACCCGAAAAGAGCCGGAGGGTTACGCGGTTTCCGGAACTCATCCCTGGCGGGGTCAGGAGCCAAACCTTCCTCGGGTCATTCCTCGCCTGAAGTGGGGTCTGGGGAGGGGGGCCGCAACCTGATCCGCGACTCGCCAGCCACCGTGACGGTCCCATCCTCGTGGACGAGGATTCCACCACGATCCTCGAGGATCGCACCGGCTCCATCGGGACCCGAGAGGACTGCCTGCTTGGCGAGGACTTCGGCCTCGAGCGCGGTAGGTGCGAGTGCGGTGCAGCTGATCAGACCCGTTCTGCTCGGTCTTCCACTCGAAGGATCGAGCAGGTGGTGGGCCACCTTGCCGTCGGGGTTTCGCCACGACCGTGCGGTGGTGCCAGAGGTCGCGATCCCCCCTGAGCCGAGCCTGAAGAAATGTGGCTTCCTGCCGCTGACCGGGTTCTCCACGAACACCTCGAAGGGCTCCTCAGTCGTCCTCTCGCCCCCGACCCGGATATCACCTCCGCAGCTGACCAGGAACCTCGGGTAGCCCTCGAGCAGTCCTGCGGCCATGTCGGCAGCCAGGCCCTTCCCGATTCCCCCGGGGTCGATCGAGACCCCCGGAGGTCGGGAGATCGTCCCGGCTTCGTCGTCTACCTCGATCGTCTCGTACCGGCGGGCCGCCGACGCCGAGGCCGGGGCCCTCGGTCCCGCATCCTCGAGGACCTCCCCGGCCGACAGGCCCTTGGCCCCCGCCCGGGATTCCCTGTATCCGGCCTCGAGAATCTCGCCCTGCAGGGTCGGGTCGACCAGTCCGTCCGTCCGCCGCGCTGCCCAGATTCCGGCCCTGACCAGGGTCCTGAGAAGGCCCGATCCCGGAACGGTCGGTCTGGGATCCGCATTGAAGGCGGTCAACTCGCTGTCCTCCCTGAAGCGGGAGAGGGTCCGGTCGAAGCGTTCGATGAACTCCTTCACATCTTGCGCGGCAACTTCGGGAGCCGGGAAGGCGGGGTCGTCTGCGGGGTCGATCAGGACCCGGATATCCGACCCCAGGGACCTGAAGCTCAGGTCGGCCGCCGGTCCACCATTGCTGCCCCCGGAAATCGCGCTCTCACTCAACGGGAGGTGGCGAAGATCAAAGCCGCCAGGGTCAGAGCGAGTCGCCGGTTGCCTCTGCCTGGGTGGTGAGGTCGGCCAGTTCCTCCAGTCGGGCGATCTGCCGCTCGCCCTCCGCCCGAGCAGGATCTCCCTCCGGTAGTCCCTCGATCAGCCGGGCGACCCGGTTCCTAAGCTGGAGGGCGAAGTGGGGGGTCGCAGCGCCGGTCAGCTCGCGGATTTCCTCCGCCGTGATCGGGCGGCCCTGGCCCAGCACGCCTAGGTGCTCGGTCTCGCTCATCCGGTCACCCCATCGGAGGCACCCACTTCAGTCAGCTCGGCTGCGCGGTCGATCTCGGCCTGCTGGTCAAGTCCGATTACCGATTCATCGCCGATGATCCAGACGTGGTTGTAGAGGGAGCGGGTCGGGTCGG
>JBMSXD010000166.1:0-2893 GCA_049425265.1 Solirubrobacterales bacterium | reverse complement strand
ACAGGTAGCCCTGGCCGAAGGTCACCCCCGCCTCGAGGAGCTTCCTGCGCTGGTGCTCGGTTTCGACCCCCTCGCCGAGCACGTCGATCCCCAGCCCCTTCGCCATTCCGGTCAGTGCCTGCACGACCATCAGGGCCCGGCGCCCGTCGGGCCCGTCGATGTCGGTGATCAGGCCCCGGTCGAGCTTAATGGCGTCGAACGGAAGCCGCCGCAGGTCGGCGATGGAGGTGGCGCCCGCGCCGAAGTCGTCGATCCCGATCCGCACACCCATCTGCGAGAGCTCGGTCAACGCCTCCTTGAGGTCGGGGTTCTCGCTGAGCGCGACACGCTCGGTTATCTCGATCACGAAGCAGTCGGGCCTGACTCCGTGACGGTCCAGGGCTTCCCGGATCTGTTGCGGGAGCTCACGGTCGATCGCGACAGGGGAGATATTCGCCCCGACCGAAGGTGAGTCGAGTCGCCCGGCAGCGAAGTCGGCAAGGGCCCGGTTGACCACGAGCTCGTCGATGTCGCCGACCATTCCCTCCTCCTCGGCCAGCTGGATGATCTCCTCGACCGACGTTCCCTTGAATTCGCCGCCCGGGAAGCGGGCCAGGGCTTCGGCCCCGACCACGGCTCCCGACTCGAGCTCGACGACCGGCATGTAGACAACGCCGATCGCGCCCTCGGAGATAGCGCGACTGAGCGCGGTGCGCAGATTGGCCCGGCGTGCCCGCTCACCGAGTGCTTCCGACCCGGCGGCAACCGTTGATCCCGGCCCTTTCCTCTTGGCCTGGGCGGTGGCCATCTCTGCCGACTCCAGCAACTCTGATGTATCGGTTCCTGAACCTCCGCCGGCGGTCGCCGTGCCGATCGCCGATGCCAGGCTGATCGGTTCGAACCCGCTGGTCTCGACCGGCCGCGAGAGAAGGTCGGAGATGTCGCGGGCCAGGGCGGCGGTCGGGGCCGGGCGCATCCGCGGGAGGAACGTGGCAAAGGTCGTGCCGTCGATTCGCGCGAGCGTGTCGTTGGCGGTCAGCCTCGAGGCGATCGTCCGGGCCACGGCCTGCAGGACGGCGTCCCCGCCCTCCCTACCGAGCGCAGCGTTGACCTCGCTGAATCGCATGAGGTCGATGATCATCAGGCTCGACGGCTCATCGGGATCCCGCGTGGCAATTGCCTCCTCCAGGACCTCTCGGTCGGGCAGTCCGGTCAGGCGGTCCCGAGATGCAGACTCGTCCTGGTGGGCTCGCTCCTGGTCAAGTACCGAGCTGAGGTTGCGGGTGCGCCGGCGCAGTTCGAGCAGCGCTGCGGCCTGGCGGCTGATTCCCTTGAGCGCCTCGACCTGGTCCTCGCTCAGTTCGCCCGGCTCGCTGTCGATCACGCAGATGGTGCCCAGGGCGTGGCCTTCCGAGGTGACGATCGGCATGCCCGCGTAGAACGCGACGTGCGGATCCCCGGTGACCAGGGGATTGTCGGAAAAACGGGGGTCGCTGCGGGCGTCGCCGACGATCAGGGGCTCGCTGGGGTTCTCGATTGCCCGGTTGCAGAAGGCAACCTCACGGGGGGTCTCGGTCGCGTCGATCCCCTTCCGCGCCTTGAACCACTGCCTGTCTTCGTCGAGGAGAGTCATCAGGGCGATCGGCTTGCCGGCGATACGGGAGGCGGTCTCGACCAGGTCGTCGAATTCCGGCTCGGATTCGGTGTCGAGGATGGCGAGGTCGCGAAGTTCGGCCAGGCGGGCCTCCTCCTCCTCGGCTGAGATCCGACCGTTCTCTGAATCCGTTGAGTTGCCCATTCGCCTGTCCTGCGAGTCTAGACCGGCGGCTAGGGTCGCCGTGATGGGGGTTGAGGCGCCGGAAGTCCGGGTGGTTCCCACGCAGATGGGTGAGTTCGCAGTCGTGGCGGGCCCGGCGGGGGTCTCCCGGGTCGCCCTCCCGGGATCGGGGGCCACCTCAGCGCCTGATGACCTGATTACGCGGCTGCCCGATGGGGGGTTCGATCCGGCAGAGGTGGCCGACGAGGCTGCCCGCCAGCTCGCCGGCTGGTTCACCGGTGAGCGCCGTGTGTTCACCGTTCCAGTCGACCTCGGCTCGATCACCGGCTTCCGTCGCCGCGTGCTGGAGGCCGCGGGCGATATTCCGTTCGGTGAGACAGCCAGTTACAGGGAGATGGCGATCGCGGCCGGATCGCCCGATGCAGTGCGGGCGGCGGGCAGCGCGATGGGCGCCAACCCGGTGCCGATCCTGATCCCCTGCCACCGGGTCATCCGCGCGGACGGCTCGCCGGGGATGTACGGGGGAGGGGAGAAGCTCAAGCGCCGCCTGCTGGAGTTCGAAGCGGAGGCGGTCGCCGCCACGGGCTGATCGGCCGGCTCAGCCCGCCATCGGGTCCGGCGCCCCGAGCTCGCTCCACTCGGGTGGCTCGTAGGTCTTGCCTGGGACGCCGCCCAGTACGAGAAGGCGCATTCCCTCGGGCCCCACCATCACGGCGCGCCTGGCCGAAGGCCCCACGCGAACCATGGTCTCCGGGTCGATCGCGAACTCCTCGCCGTCGACCGTCATCCAGCCGCTTCCCGATAGGACGACGTAGATCTCCTCCTGGCCGTCGTGGTCGTGGGTGTGTTCCGGGTATCCGGCGAAGTCGGGCGGGAAGTCCTCGATCGCCATCCCGAAGGACTTGGCCTCCAGCTCGGCGCGGGCCTTCTTCAGCGCGCCCCCGAAGGTGGCTTCCATCTCGTCGATCTTCCTGAGCGTGTAGTCGGCCATGGGCGCAAGCTTACGGCAACTGATGCTGCAGAGGCGGCGGAAAACCCCGGGAATGCGCGACTTTTCGGGTCTCTCAGAGTTCTCTCAGAGGAAGAGCGTCACATCCCCGCGAACCGCCTGTTCTAAGCCTCGACAATGCAGACCCT
>JBMSXD010000165.1:0-2955 GCA_049425265.1 Solirubrobacterales bacterium | reverse complement strand
GCAGTTGATGGTCGGTGGCTGGGACAGTGGCACCCTGCCGGCGATCACCAGGCTCACGATGCCGAAGCAGATGCGCCGGGGCGCCACCGGGCGGTTCTCGGTTTCCGCCACCGACGCGATGGGGGTCGGGCGGATCACCTGGCAGTTCCCCGGTAACCGACGGCTCGAGGGGCCCTCGGTCAGGGCCCGGCTGACCAAACCCGGGACCAACCGGGTCAAGGTGACCGTGTTCGACCAGGCCGGGTTTCGCTCGATCCGGATCCGGCGGGTGAAGGTCGTGATCCCGGGTGGCCCGAGGGTTCAGGGCCTGGCCGGAACTTCCGGTTCACCGAGGCCGTAGGTGTCGTAGGCGCCGAACCGGGAGAAGGTCCGGTGGGTCGGGCCGTGGAAGTCCGAAGATCCGGTGGCGGCGATTCCCAACTCCCTGGCGAGACCGAGCAGGTGGGCAGTCTGGCGCTTGTCGTGGGATGGGTAGAAGACCTCGATCCCACCCAGATCGAGTGAGCGGATCAGCTTCTCCACCTCGTCCGGGTCCTTGATGTCCCAGTAGGGGTGGGCGATCACCGGAACGCCCCCGGCCTCCCGGATCAGCGCACAGGCCTCTGCCGGACTTGGCCAGTCACGGGCGACGAAGGCCTTGGCACCGGGCACCAGGTATTCCTCGAAGAAGGGTCCCAGGTCCCCGGTCGCCCCCGCGGCCCTGGCGATGTGGGGCCGACCGATCGCATCCGCATCCCCGGCCTCCCTGATCGCGTCCTCGAGGGTCACGTCCAGGCCGAACCCCTGGAGGTTCTCGATGATCCGAGCCGCCCGCTCCCGACGCCCTTCCTGGGCTCTTTTGCAGGCCGGTTCGATCACCTTCGGGTCTACCCAGTAGCCACAGACGTGGAGGTCGTCGACCAGCTCGTTGGCAGCCGACATCTCGATCGCCGGGACGACCTCGACCCCTAGTCGGTCACCGGCCTCGATCGCCTCGGAAACCCCGGCGACCGCGTCGTGATCGGTCAGTGCGAGGACCGACACCCCTGCCTTGGCCGCTTCCTCGACCACGCCGGACGGCGGGAGCTGGCCGTCGGAAACGGTCGAATGGCTCTGGAGTTCGATCACCGGGCGAGGATAGGGCAACCGGCCGGGGCAGGCCTGACGGGGAGTTCCCCGAGGGGGACCCGGGCCCTTGGGGGAGACCCGGGCCCCTCTCGGGAGGACGTCGGCCCAATCGCCTTGGGGCCTACGCCCGACGAGTCCAGGAATCAGGGGAATCCTGAACGTGGTCACCAAGGTACCAAACAATTGCTTGAATATATTTCCAATCGGCCGGTTTTTCCGCACGGCAAGCAGCTTTCCTGGAAAGTCCGGAACGCTCCCGGAAGCCTCTCTAGACTCGCCCCTTGATGGCGAGCGCGCGGAAGACCAGATTCGGGTCCAGGGTTGCCGACCGGTCCGGACCTGATCCCGACCTGGTCGTCGAGAGGTCGGAACAGGACTTCCTCGATCTGGAAGCCCGGATAGCCGAGATCATCGCGGATGCAGGGCTGGCCATGGACACGGTCTACGAGCCGGCCCTCCGCCACCGACCGACCACCGAGAAGGGCCGAAGGACCGTGGCCAGACTGCTCGACTCGGCCCTGGACGTAGTCGGCAGGGAGGGGATCAGGGCTGCCAACACCCGGTCGATCGCCCGGGAAGCCGGGGTCAACATCGCGACCCTCTACCAGTACTTCGACGACATCGACGCCCTGCTCCGTGCGGCCGCGTTGAGGGATCAGGCCCTTAGGACGGCAATCCTCGGCCAGCGAGCGATCGACCTGGCAGTCGACGCCCCCTTGAGGGACTGGGTCGAGACCACGGTGAAGCTCGTGGTCGAGGGGGCCCTTGCCACGGATCACCACCTCGCGGTGATGACGGCGCTCAGGGCCGTTCCGGCGCTTCGGTCGATCCCCCGGCTCGGGTGGGAGACCGGCGCCCTGATGCTTGCGACTGCCCTTGCCTACCGATACGGGGAGGATCCGGTCGAGTACTGGCTCCCGTACACCCGGGCGGTCCAGAGCGCGACCAGGCTGGTCGCCGACGACGTGCTGGAGGACTCCCCAGAAGACATGGACCGGGTCTGGCAGGTGACCGAGATGGCCTGGGAATACCTGTTGGCGAGGATCCCCGAGACCCCGGCCAACTCTCGGGGCTGACCGGGCGCCGGTCCGGTTCAGTGGGATGCAGCGCCGGCCCGGCCCGCCCGGGTCTCGGCCAGGATGCGCCGACGTTCGGGCTCGGGATGGAGTTCGATCGCATACCTGACCGCCGTCCTTCCCATCCGGTTGCCGTGACGGGCGAGGAAGCGGTCGAGCGCGCGGCGGTCCCTCTTCCCCACCTCCCGCAAAACCCAGCCGAGCGCCTTCTGGATCAGGTCGTCGTGGTCTTCGACCACCAGCTTCCCTACCTCTATCGCCGGTCCCAGATCACCCTGGCGGACCGGCCCGAGCGTCGCCACGACCGCCCGTCGCCGGGTCCAGAGGTCCCGCGCCCGGGCCTGCCTGCGGACGACTGCCTGGCGCCTCCCGGCCAACAGCTCGCCCCCGACGATCCACGGCGCCGAGATGTCCACCAGGTCCCAGCTGTCGATCCCGTCGGCGTGCTCCTCGTAGAAGCGGTAGGTCTCCATCCGCTCCCGATCCGAGGTGGCCGAGCGGTACCGGTCCCGGAGGATCCGGGCCCCGACCATCCTTACCTCGTGGAACGGGCTCCCCAGAAGGCCGGCCACCGTGCCCGGGTCGACATCGCGGTTTCGCCTCGCGATCCCCTCCAGCTGGCCAGCCCTGACTCCTAGAAACCGGTCGCCCTCCCCATATCCGCCGGGGCCGGTCTGGAAGAACCGGGCTAGCTCACGGGCAAAGGCGGGGTCGGCCTCTGCCTCTGCCTCCCTGGTGATTTCCCGGGTCCGGTCGGGCATGGACCGAGGAT
>JBMSXD010000164.1:0-3052 GCA_049425265.1 Solirubrobacterales bacterium | reverse complement strand
GTGGCCATCCTCCACCGCCCGGCGATATGCGGCGAGTCCGCTCTTCGGATCGGCCAGTGCGTTGAAGGTGGGGCGGTCGATCTCGATCCGACACCGCTCGTCCTCCCCCCTTCCCTTGCTGACCGCGGGTCCGGGGAGCTCGACCCGGTAGGTCTGGACGTCCCCCTTGGCCCGAATATCGAGGCCGAATACGAGCTTGAGCTTCTTCAGCGCCGGGACCTCCCCGGTCAGCCCATCGACCGCGCTTACGATCATCTCCGCGGTCGATGCCATCCTGGCGTTACCGGCTTCGCCTAGATCTCGTAGCGCTCGAGGAGCTTCTTGCCGATCACCATTCGCTGGATCTCGGAGGTGCCCTCACCGATCAAGAGGAGCGGAGCGTCGCGGTAGAGCCGCTCTATCTCGTATTCCTTCGAGTAGCCGTAGCCACCGTGGATCCGGAACGATTCCTCGACGACCTCCTTGCCGGTCTCGGAGGCGATCAGCTTCGCCATCCCGGCCTCCAGGTCGGATCGCATGCCGGCGTCCTTCATCTGGCATGCCTTTCTCGTCACCAGCCTGGCGGCTTCGATCTTGGTCGCCATGTCGGCCAGCTTGAACTGAATCGCCTGGTGCTGGGCGATCGGCTTGCCAAAGGTCTTCCTTTCCTGGCTGTACCTGATCGCCAGCTCGAAGGCTCGCTGGGCGATGCCCACGCCCCTGGCGGCAACGTTGACCCGGCCGACTTCGAGCGCGTCCATCATCTGGCCGAAGCCCTTGTTGAGTCCCTCTTCCTCGCCGCCAAGGATCCGATCGGGCGGGCACTTGTAGCCGTCGTAGACCAGCTCGGTCGACTCGACGCCCTTGTAGCCCATCTTCTTGATCGTCGGTGGCACGGTGAGCCCGGCGAACTCCCCGGTGTTCTCGTGCGCCCAGGGCTCCTTCTCGGTGATGAAGCAGGTCATCCCCTTGTAGCGGGGGTCGGCGTCGGGATCGCTCTTGGCGAGCAGGAAGACGAGGGTCGATCCAAGTCCGTTCGTTACCCACATCTTCTGACCGTTGATCTCCCAGTTGCCGTCCTCGTCCTTCTTGGCGGTCGTCTTAAGCGCCTGGACGTCCGAGCCGATCTCGGGCTCTGACAGGGAGAAGGCCGCCCGGACCTCACCGGTCGCCATCCGCGGTAGGTAGGTCTCCTTCTGCTCCTCGGTGCCGAACTTCATCAGCAGATACGAGCCGATGAAGTGGGTGTTGATCACGCCGGAAATCGAGATCCAGCCACGGGAGAGCTCCTCGACGATCATCGTGTAGGTGGTCAGGTCGAGGCCCATGCCCCCGTACTGCTCGGGGATCGTCACCCCGAAGAGCCCAAGCTCCTTCATCTGCTCGACGATCGGCTCCGGGTACTTGTCCTCGTGGTCGTATTCCTCTGCGTTCGGGATGATCTGCTCATCCACGAACTGGCGGACCATCTCGGTGATCGCCTTCTGGTCCTCCGTCATCTCCTGGTAAGTCGACTGGTACATGTCGCTCCTATTCGGTCGGAGTGGCGAGATTGGCCACTGGGGGCCTCAAAACCGTCTCAGGAGGATACCGGTCCGGGCCACGTCAGGCCGGGGAGGGCCTCGGCGGCCGGATGCCGCCCCGTCGCGCCTGGCGGTAGATTCCGCTATTCCCGGGTCGGCCTAAAGCCGAATCCCAGACCAGACCAAGGAGAACCGTGAGAAACCCCCGCAACTTCTTCAAGCCGATGGCGATCGGAGCGCCCGACCCGGTAACCGAAATCCCCTTCGGTCCCTCCCGGATGATCCACTTCTTCGACGCTTCGAACGAGAAGATGGCCGCCAAGGTCCCGGACATGGCCCAGCAGGCCGACATCCTGCTCGGGAACCTCGAGGACGCGGTCCCGGTAGACAACAAGGTGGCTGCCCGCGAAGGCCTGATCAAGGTCGCGAAAGAGGCCGATCTGGGCGACACTCAGCTCTGGTCGAGGATCAACTCGCTCGAGAGCCCCTGGGTGCTCGATGACGTGATCGAGCTGGTCACCGAGGCTGGCAACGTGATCGACGTCCTGATGGTTCCCAAGGTCGAGGGACCGTGGGACATCCACTACATGGACCAGCTGCTCGCCCAGCTGGAGGCAAAGGCCGGGGTGACCCGCCCGATCCTGATCCACGCGATCCTCGAGACCGCCCAGGGAGTCGTGAACGTCGAGGAAATCGCCGCGGCAAGCCCCCGGATGCAGGGCATGAGCTTCGGCCCGGCCGACCTCGCTGCATCACGCCGGATGAAGACGACCCGGGTCGGTGGCGGTCATCCCGGTTATCGGGTGATCGAGGACCCCGACCCCGAGGACGAGGAGGCCCCGCGGGTCACCGCCCAGCAGGACCCCTGGCACTACTCGATCGCAAGGATGGTCGATGCCTGCACGGCAAACGACATCCTCCCCTTCTACGGCCCGTACGGCGACATAAAGGACGTCGACGGCTGCGAAGCACAGTTTCGCTCGGCCTTCCTGCTCGGCTGCGTCGGGGCCTGGTCGCTTCACCCGGTCCAGATCGGGATCGCCAAGAAGGTCTTCTCGCCGCCGGCCGACGAGGTGATCTTCGCAAAGAAGGTGATCGAGGCGATTCCGGATGGCAAGGGCGTCCACATGATCGACGGCAAGATGCAGGACGACGCTACGTGGAAGCAGTGCAAGGTGATGGTCGACCTGGCCGAGATGCTGGCGAAGAAGGATCCGGAACTGGCCGAGCAGTACGAGTTCTCCGGCTGATCGCCGGAGCGCCGGTGTGGGTTAGGCCAGGCGCTCGCGGAGGGCGTCGAGCTGGGCTTCCAACTCGGGAGGCAGCTCGTCGCCGAACTCGGCCAGGTGCTCCTCCATCTGGGGCAGTTGGCCCCTGACGGCTTCGTCGTCGACCGTAAGCAGGGCGTCCAGAGCGTCGGCCGATATCTCGAGCCCGTCGAGGTCGAGGTCGCTGATGGCCGGCAGGAGTCCGAGGGCGGTGTCGAAGGTCTCCCCCTCTCCGTCGCACCTCCTGAAGACCCATTCGAGGACCCGGCTGTTCTCACCAAA
>JBMSXD010000163.1:0-3058 GCA_049425265.1 Solirubrobacterales bacterium | reverse complement strand
GCCCCGAGCCCTTGGCCTCGATGATCGAGATCGAGGGAAATCCCTTCTCGAGCAACTCGGTCCTGATCGGCTCGAACGACTCATGCCTCACGAATGCTTCGATTTTCTTCACCTGGATCGCTCCTTTCCGCCGTTGGGCGTTCTCTGCTCCCGGAACCGACCCGGACGCTCGGGAGGTTGCGCCGAATCCCCGGTTGCGGTCGATGCGTAGGCCGCGACCGGGTATTCGGGCTGCGGGATGAATGCCTCGGGATAGCCGTACATGCCGTGGCTCGAAATGTCCAGCCCGGCCTCCTCCTCGGCCTCGGGGACCCGCAGGCCGATCGTCGCCTTGATCAACGCGAAGGTGACCCAGGAGAGGGCGAACACGACCACGAAGGTGGCGACCACGGCCAGGGCCTGGACCCCCAGCTGCCCGATCGTGCTCGAAAGGGAGGCGTCGCCGAAGATGCCGTACCAGAGGCCGGCTCCGGCACCGTCCAGGACGAGGCGAGGCGAGGCGAACAGGCCGACCGCGAGCGTTCCCCAGATTCCGGCGAGTCCGTGAGCGGAGAGCGCCCCGATCGGGTCGTCGAGGTACTTCTCGAACGCGAGTACCCCGATCACGACGATGAACCCCGCGATCAGGCCGATGATCGGGGCTGCCCAGTACTCGACGAAGCCGCAGCCCGCGGTGATGCCGACCAGGCCGGCGATCGCACCGTTACCTGCCATGCCGACGTCCAGGGCCCTGGTCTTTATGTAGACGAGGAGGCTCGCACCGATCACCCCGGCCGCGGCCCCGAGCTGGGTGTTCAGCATGACCTCGGCGAAGAAGCCACCGTCGGTGTTGAAAGTGGAGCCCCCATTGAATCCGAACCACCCGATCCAGAGGATCACCACACCGAGCCCGACCAGCGGCATCGAGTGCCCCGGGATGGCCCTCGGGGATCCATCTGCGCCGTACTTGCCCTTTCTGGCGCCCAGCAGCAGGAGTGCCGCGAGGCCGGCCGTTGCTCCAGTCAGGTGGACGACCGAGGAGCCGGCGAAGTCCATCACCGGCTTGCCCCCTACGTCCGACAGGAGTCCGCCGCCCCAGACGGAGTGAGCGACTATCGGGTAGATCAGGGCACCGAAGACGACCGCAAAGATCGCGTACGGGGCAAACCTGATCCGCTCGAGGGTCGTTCCCCAGACGATCGCGAGCGACACTGCACAGAAGGCGAGGCCGAACAACATGAGCATCGAGGTCTCGGCGGTCACCGCGTCCCCGAGAATGTCCTGCCCGTAGTGGAAGAAGAACCCATCGGTCCCGATGAAGTCGGCGAGGCCCCCCTCGCCGAAGCCGGCGATCCCGTACCCGACCGCCCACCAGGCGATCGTCACCACTGCGAGGTTGATGAAAACCTTGGCGACGCCGGTCCCGGCGTTCTTCATCCGTGAGAAACCGATCTCGAGGAACATGAATCCGGCCTGCATGAGGAACACGAGCACGGTCGCCAGCGCGACCCAGACGAGATCCAGCTGAAGCGCCTCGGCCTCGAGGTCCGTAGCCACGCTGGCGGCCGCCCCGGACGGGAAGAGGAGCGCCGCGAGCAACATCCCCAGGGCGATGCCGGGAATTCCTAGCCTGGTTCGAACGGACACTTGCTACCTCCTGTCGGGCGGCGTCCCTAGGGCTGCCGGTTGGGGAGTGACGACCCGGCAAAGGTAGGGCGGTCCGTGAAGCGTCCGATTGGCCGACGGGAGGAAAAGCCGGGGGCGGCTTTGTTCCGTTGTTCAGAAGGAGGTTCCGAAACCGCCTCCAGAGGGAAGTCCTGCCTCAGCCGAAAGCCGGACCCCGTTCGACCAATCCCCGGTAGATGCCCCCCTGAACACGCTCCCGAACCTGCTCGGCAAGGTCGAAGACGAGCGACGGGTCCTCCGCCGCCTCGGGCGGGTAGACCGAGAGGTCGAGCGGCTCCAGGAAGGCGATCCGCCAGCGGGAGGGCAAGGGAACCAGGCCGAGCGGGCCGAGCAAGGGAAAGGTCGGGGTAAAGGGAAAGTAGGGAGCCCCGGTCAGTCGGGCGAGCAGTCCGATCTCACCCAGCTTGGGGTAGGTCTCCTCGGCTCCGACGACCGAGACTGGAACGATCGGGGTGCCGGTCCGGAGGGCCTCCGCAATGAATCCACCACGTCCGAAGCGCTGGGTCCGGTAGCGCTCCGCGAAGGGCTTTCCGAATCCCTTGGCCCCCTCGGGAAAGACCATCACGAGTTCGTCCTCGTCGAGAAGGCGCGAGAGGTTGGCCGGATCGGCCGGCACACCACCGAGCCGCCGCATCAGGTAGCTGACGAAGGGGAGCTCGAACACCCAGTCGAGGACGAGGGCCCGGGTCCACCGCGGGTGGGGGTGGAGTTGCCTGACCGCGGTCCCGATCATCAGCGCATCGAAGGGGAAGATCGTGCCCGAGTGGTTGGCGACGAGGAGGGTCCGCCCCTGCCCCGGGAGGTTGGTGATCCCCTCGACTTCGACCCGCCACCACCTGTCGAAGAGAAACTCGAGCGCCGGGAAGACCGACTCGGCGAACTCCCTGTCGAATCCCCACTCGTCCTCCCGGTACTCGCCCCTGGCTCGTCGGACTGCCCGCCCGACCAGTTGGAGGGCGTCATCCAGTCCTTCAGGGAGAGGGGCGGGGGGACCGGTCATCCGACCACCACGCCGGCCGTGACCGTCGCGACCGGCACCTCGCGTCCATGCCGGCGTCTGGCGAGGTCCCGGGCGGTCCCCTCCGAGTCGAAGGCGAGCCGGTAGCCGAGCTCCTTCTTGAGTCGGCGGTTGTCGCAACCCCTCCCGTACCTGAGCAGAAGCCGGGCATCCCTGTACATGTCGGCCGTGTGGAGGATGCCCCCCAGCCTCCGCGCCGCGATGTCCGAGACGATCGGGGGCAGGGGAAGTGGGATCCGCCCGGTGAGCTTCAGCAGGCGGCTCAGCGAGATCGAGCCGTCAGGGGCCACGTTGACCCGTCCCGGGACCGGACCTTCCACGGCCCTGACAAGGGCCCCGGTAGCGTCGGCCGGATGGAGCAGTTGGAGCAGGGGA
>JBMSXD010000162.1:0-3066 GCA_049425265.1 Solirubrobacterales bacterium | reverse complement strand
CATCCTTGTTGTTGATCACGACCACGGCCGCATCGGGGCCGATGCCACCGATGGTCGAGTAGACCGCATCCTCGGCTGCGCGCTGCATCTCCAGATCGAGGCTCGACTTGACGGTCAGCCCGCCGAAGAAGGTCCGCCCTGCCCCGAAGCGGTCTACCAGCTGCTGACGTATCCAGGAGGTGAAATAGGGCGCCTCCGAGTCGATCTGTGGCGGCTCGACGGTGCTCGGGGCCGGAAGCGGCTCTGCCCGTGCCTCTCGGTACTGGGCCTCGGTGATGAACCCCTGCTCGAACATGCGGTCGAGGACCAGGTTTCTCCGGGCCAGAGAGGCCTTCGGGTTGAACTTGGGGTCATATCCGTACGGGTTCTGGATGATTCCAGCGAGCATCGCCGATTCTGCCGGGTTCAGCAGGGCGGCGCAGGGATCCTCGTCGGTCCCGCACTCGGGGTGGGCGGCGCCGAAGTAGGTCCGAGCAGCCGCCTCGATCCCATAGGCACCCGAACCGAAGTACACCGAATTGAGGTACTCGGTCAAGATCTTGTCCTTGGTCCAGGTGCGCTCGATGTGGTAGGCGAGGGAGATCTCCCGCATCTTCTGGAAGACGGTTCGCTCGGCCTGGGCCTCGAGTGCCTGCTTGACCAGCTGCTGGGTGATGGTCGAGGCACCCTGCTTGAAGGAGAGGGAGAGGACGTCCTGGACCAGCGCCCTGGCCAGGCCCTCATAGTCGACGCCACGGTGTTCGTAGAACCGGGCATCCTCGACAGAGACGACCGCGTTCTTCATATTCGGCGAGATCTGGTCGGGCTCGAGAAGGAATCGGTTCTCGTTCGAGGAGATAGTGCTGATCACCTCTCCCTGGCTGTCGGTCAGGACCGAGTTCTCGCCCTCCGAGAACTGCGTGTACTTCTCGATAGCCGGAAGGTCCTGGGAGACCGCCATCACCATCCCGAACAGGACGCTCGCCGCGGCAAGGATCCCGAGACCGAAAAGCACGAAGATGACCCGCAGCATCTTGATGCGAGGACCCTTCGGAGACGACGGGTCGTCGAATCCGGTGACCTGCCCGACCCGCTCGACTCTGTGAAGTCGGTTGTCCTTTGGTCGCCTCAGGACCGAAACACCGCTCAGGCCGGCATCGTCGGGCGGACCCCCTCCGTTGCCGTTCCCGTTACCCCCGGCAACGTCCTTCGGGCCGCCCCCATTGGTCGCCTGGGACCCATTCGAGTTCCCGTTGGCCGGCAGGGAGCCGGGTCCGGAGCGAGTCGGCTTGTCGGTGTCCGAGGGGTCCATCAGAACGCGCTTGGGTCGCCGGTGCATGCGGAAGGGCAAACGAGTCCCTCTGCCAGACCACCGCAACCTCTCTGCGAGTCTAGCATTGGCGCCGATGGCAGCAAAAGAGGACAACAATGGCTCAGGGGCCGCCGAAGAGGCGACCCGACTCGCCTCCCGATCCGTCGAGCTGCTGCCCGAAGGTCGGCTCGAGGAGCTGCTCGCGGCCGGCCGGTCGCTGCGGGTAAAGCTAGGTATCGATCCAACCGCACCGGACCTTCACCTGGGCCACTGCGTCGTCCTCGACAAGCTGAGGGAGTTCCAGGACGCCGGACACCAGATCGTCCTGATCATCGGAGACTTCACGGCGAAGGTGGGGGATCCCAGCGGGCTTTCGAGCGAGCGCCCGGTCCTGAGTCCTGAAGAGATTCGGGCAAATGCCGAGACCTTCAGTGAGCAGGCCTTCAAGATCCTCGATCCCGAAAAAACCGAGGTTCGGTTCAACAGCGAGTGGCTGGAAATGTCATCCGGCGAGTTGCTCGGCCTGCTCAGCACGACGACGGTCGCCCAGCTGCTCGAGCGGGAGGATTTCCGCAGCCGAATGTCTGAGGGGAAGCCGGTATCGGCGATGGAGCTCCTGTACCCGTTGCTTCAGGGATACGACTCGGTTGCGATCGAGGCCGATGTCGAACTTGGGGGCACCGATCAGACCTTCAACCTGCTCTTCGGTCGGGAGGTTCAAGCCGCATTCGGCAAGTCGCAGCAGGCGGTGATGACCCTGCCGATCCTCCCGGGGACTGACGGCACCGAGAGAATGTCGAAGAGTCTCGGCAACTACGTCGCGGTCAACGATGCCCCGGAGGAGAAATTCGGAAAGCTGATGAGCATCCCCGACACAGCGCTTCCGGAATATCGGGAGCTCCTGCTCCACGAGGGGCCGGATGACGGACTGGCGCCGAATGAATCGAAGCGGGAGCTGGCCAGACGGGTCGTCGACAGGTTCCATGGCGAGGGGAGCGGGGCAGAGGCAGAAGCCGCCTTCGACCGCCTGTTCGTCCGCCACGAAGTACCCGACGATCTGCCGGAGTTCCCGATCGGTGACGGCGAGGTTCACCTTCCCGCGGTCATAGCGGAAGCCTTCGACGTCTCACGAAGCGAGGCACGGCGAGTGATCGAGCAAGGCGGCCTGCGACTCGACGGGGAGCCGATCACGCCGGACGGCCTCGACCTGCCCGCTGGGGAGCTGGGGGGCAAGGTCCTGCAGTTCGGCAAGCGCAACTTTGTGAGATTCGTCCACAAGGCCGATTAGTTCGCCCAGGGCTGGACTTTCCGCCGGAGGCGCGCTATACTGGCAAGCCCTCTGGGATCGGGCCAAAGGCCTTCCCGATGTGGCAGGAGAATCGTCGCGAGGCGACGAGCATCTGGGTGGTCTTTGAAAACTGAGCAGCGTGCACTGAGTCGGCCCTCGGGTCGGCGAAGTGTTAGAGCCCGAATCGGCTCCTTCTTCGGATGGAGTCGATCGATACTCCGTCATGTCCGTCGCCAACATTTGTGTACCGGCGACATTGACGTGACAAGCTCTACGAGAAGAGTTAGAGGAAACCGGGTCGAAGACCCGGAGGGGGCTAGTCCCCCTCCTCGAAACATTTTCACGGAGAGTTTGATCCTGGCTCAGGACGAACGCTGGCGGTGTGCTTAACACATGCAAGTGGCGCGACGAACCAGAGCTTGCTCTGGGGCAAAGCCGCGAACGGGTGAGTAACACGTGGGTAACCTGCCCCGATGACTGGGACAAC
>JBMSXD010000161.1:0-3069 GCA_049425265.1 Solirubrobacterales bacterium | reverse complement strand
ACACGATCTCCAATCCGACGATGCCCCTCGAGGGTCAGGAAGAGGAGCTATTCCAGACCTTCATCACGCGCTGGGCGGCCGGTGTTGCCGAGACCACTGCGACCGTCCAGATCGTCGCAGGGCGGGAACTGGGTCCGGAGGACATGGAGCGCCTGACCTGGGCCCTGACCGAAAGGGGGAGGGGGGAGAGCGGTGCGGACTACCTCCACGCCGTCAACCGCCACCAGTTCCTCGCGAGGATCGTTGCCGGTCTCTACCAGGGCGGAATCGATCTGGTGATGACTCCGACCATCACCCAGCTCCCACAACCGCTTGGTACGTACGAGGACGACGGACCCGACCCGATGGCCCCGATGCAGACCGCCCGCGAGCTGGCCGGCTTCACCGGGATCTTCAATGCGACGGGCCAGCCGGCCATTTCACTCCCCCTCGCATGGAGCACGGATGGCCTTCCGATCGGGATCCAGTTCGTCGCTCCGATTTGGCGGGAGGACCTCCTTTTGAGGACCGCGGCCCAGATGGAAGAGGCCCTTCCCTGGGCGGACCGACGGCCCGACATCGGCCAGTACTCCGGGCCGGATGACGCCTGAGATGATCCAGAATCCCCTCCGAGGAACGGTGACCGCGATGGTCACCGCTTTCGAAAGCGACGGAAGGCTGGACCTCGACGGCTCCAGGCGCGTCGCCAGCTACCTGGTAGAGCGCGGCTCGACCGGTCTTGTCGTGGGTGGTACGACCGGCGAGTCACCGACCCTCGACGACGGCGAGAAGCTCGCCCTGCTGGAGGCGGTATTGGACGAGGTCGGCGAGGCGGTGGCCGTGGCCCTGGGGACTGGATCGAACGACACCCGCCACACGGTCGAGTTGACCAGACTGGCTGCGGAAGCAGGCGCAGATGCTGCACTCGTCGTCACCCCCTACTACAACCGGCCGAACCGGGCCGGTCTGGTCGCCCATTTCGGCGCCGTCGCGGAGGCCGTCCCGGAGCTTCCGATCGTGCTCTACAACATCCCTTCGCGGGTCGTTGTCAACATGCCGGCGGACCTCTTGGCCGAGATCGGCAGGGCGCCGAACGTAGTCGCAGTGAAGCAGGCAAACGACGACGAGATCGGCCCGATCGAGGGCCTCGAGCTGTTGGCCGGAAACGACTCGGGGCTCTTGCGCTGCCTCGATGAGGGCGGGACCGGCGGGATCCTGGTCGCATCCCACCTCGTTGGGGACCGAATGACAGAGCTCGTTCAGCTCCACGAGGCCGGCAGGCGGGAAGAAGCCGCGGCGCTCGATCGCTCGCTGGAGCCGGCATATCGGGCGATGTCGGTCACGACGAATCCGATCCCGGTCAAGGCTGCCCTGGAGATGCTTGGGGTCTGCCCGGGAACGCTTCGCCTCCCGATGGTCGAGGCCTCGGCCGAGGAGCGGGAGGCCATTCGTGACCTTCTCACCGAAGCCGGAGTGGAGTTCGAATGAGTGGAAAGTTGAGGATCCTGCCCCTAGGGGGGCTCGGGGAGATCGGCAAGAACATGTCCGTTGTCGAGTACGAGGGGCGGATCCTGGTGGTCGATGCCGGTTTGATGTTCCCGACTCCGGATATGCCTGGAATCGATCTGGTCCTCCCGGACTTCTCCTACCTGGTCGATCGGGCCGACCGGATCGAGGCGATAGTCCTGACCCACGGCCACGAGGACCACGTCGGGGCTCTGCCGTACCTGCTTCGGGAGGCCGGTATTCCGCCCGCGATCTACGGCGGGACCCTGACCGTGGGGATGGTCCGCTCCAAGCTGGACGAGCACAAGCTCGGGGACGTGCCCTTGATCGACCTGCCGCCCGGAGAAGTCGTCGAGGCCGGCCCCTTCACGATCGAACTGGTTCACCTCGCCCACTCGATTCCGGACATGCGGGGAGTGATCGTTGGTACCGACCTCGGTCGTGTCTTCTTCACCGGGGATTACAAGTTCGACCAGACCCCGGTCGACGGCCGTCCAGCAGACGTCGCCCGACTTGCCCGTCTTGGCGAGGAGGGGGTTCTTCTCCTCTGCGGGGACTCGACCAATGCCGACCGGGACGGGATAGCCGCTTCGGAATCGAGTGTAGGTCCGGCCCTGCTCGAGACGTTCTCGCGCTGCAAGGGCCGGATCATCGTCACCTCCTTCGCATCGAACATCCACCGGGTCCAGCAGGTGATCGATGCAGCAGCCCAGCTCGGCAGGAAGGTGGCGCTCGTCGGGCGGTCGATGAGGAAGAACTTCAACATAGCCTCGAACCTCGGACTCGCCGAGGCCCCTCCAGGGGTCCTGATCCAGCCGAAGGAGATCGAGGACTACCCCGACGACCAGGTCGTGGTGATGTCGACCGGTTCCCAGGGCGAGCCCTTCTCGGCGCTTCGCAGGATGGCCAATCAGGACCACCGTGATGTCGACCTCCACTCTGGGGACACCGTCGTCTTCTCGGCGACTCCGGTCCCGGGGAACGAGCGGGCGGTGAACGAGACGATCGATCGGATCTATGAGCTGGGTGCCCGGGTGGTTACGGCAAAGGACGCGCCGATCCATGCTTCTGGCCATGGCTCGCGCGACGAGATCAAGATGATGATCAACCTGGTCAGGCCCGACTACGTGATGCCCGTGCATGGTGACCACCAGAGGCTGCGGCTCCACTCCGAGCTGGCCGAGGAGGTTGGGATCGACTCCGGCGACGTCTTCAGGGGCCGGAACGGCCTGCCGTTGGAGATCGATGCCAACGGGGCACGGTTCGGCGAAGAGGAGCCGAGTGGGGTGATCCTGGTCGACGGAATCGAGCTCGCCGACCCGAACGATGCAGCCCTGCGTGACAGGCGGACTCTCTCGGCAGATGGCATCTGCCTCGTGGTGGCGGCGATCGGGGCCGACGACGGCGAGGTGCTTTCCGAGCCGGAGGTCATCTCGAGGGGGATCGGCAGTCTCGATGATGACCCCGAACTCGCAAGCGAGATCGCCGAGATAGTGGAGGAGACGCTTGCGGCGGCGGCTCGATCCGGCAATAGGGAGATCGACCTGCTGCAGGCCGACCTCCACGACGCCGTGGCCGGTTTCA
>JBMSXD010000160.1:0-3103 GCA_049425265.1 Solirubrobacterales bacterium | reverse complement strand
GGTCGACGGCCGGCACCACGAAGGCGCCGTTGTCGAAGACCGCCCGGACCAGGTAAGGGTTCGAGTCGCCCGAGAGGTTGCGGATGACCAGGAGGGCCAGGACGGCGGCGAGGATGATCCCCGAGATGACGAGCAGCCTTCTCATGGCACCTGGGTGGGGTCGCACTTCCCGACCAGGTTGCCGTCATCGAGGAAGGGGTTCGATCCCGCTATCGGCTGGGTCGAGCCACCGGGGCAGCGCTGGATTCCGCTGATGAAATCTAGTCCGCTGTAGACGGTCGGAGGCGTCGAGGGCTCGATCGTGGTGCCGTTCAGCTGGTAGAGGCCCATCGCAGTCGGCCTGACCCGGGTGTAGTGACCGTTGACGTCGTAGTTGGCGGAGGCCGCCCCGAGCTTGGCCAAGGCGGCATAGATGTCGGGTGACCAGGCCCTGGTCTCGGCGACCTCTTCCTGGGAGGCATCGAGGGCACCGATCGCTGCATCGATCCCCGGTCCCGCCTTGTTCTGCAGCGGGATCAACGAGCTGAGCAGGTCGGAGGTGTCGTTGTTCTTTCCGTTCCGGCCGGCCGCGGTGGCCAGATTGGAGAAGACCGGGCGTGCCCGTTTCAAGACGGGGCGGAGCTGGTTCTTGAGGAATCCGGCCAGGCCGGCATCGGCCGCCCGGGCGTTCGCCTTGAACAGCGGCTCGATGTCGTCGAGCGACTGACGGAGGTTGACCAGGGTCGTGCTGCCTTGCCTCAGGGTCGGCGGGAGTTCCTGGAGGGCCAGTGAAAGGGACTCGTTCTGGCGGCCAATCGCGTTCAGGGCTACGTCAGCGTTGCCGACCAGATCGGTTATCTCCGGTGCGACGCTGGCCAGGGTGGTCATCAGGCCGCCGACGTTCCTGACGAACACGTCCAGCTTCGAATCCTGGTCCGAGAGCTCGGCCATCAGCCTCTGGGTGCTGCTGAACGAGGCACCGGAGTACTTGAATGTCTGGTTTGCGCCCTCGGCCGCGTCCCCGGCGTATATCTGGGCGATCCCCCGGAAGACGCCCGAGAGTCCGTCCCGGGTCCGGCGATCGAAGATGTCGAAGAACTGATCGATCTCGACCGCTGAGGTTGTGTTCTCCTCGCCGAGGACGGTGCCCTCCGGGATCTCCGGGGCGTTGTCGGGTCCGGGCATCAGCGAGAGGTAGTGGTTGTGGACGCTCGACAGGGAGCGCTTGCGAACGATGAACGAGCTGCCCTCGTGAAGTGGCTCGTCGAGCTCGACCTCCATTTCGGCCAGGCTGTCCTCGGTCAGGCCGATGTCGGTCACCGAGCCGACCGGGTGCCCCCCGACCATGATCAGGTTGCCCGGGACGATCAGGCTTACGTTCTCGAAGTGGAGCTTGTACCGGTAACCGGAGCTACCGCTGAATATAAGGAGGGCCAGTAGAACGACCGCGCATACGAAAACGCCCAGGATCGAAAACCTGAGCAAGGTGGAACTCCGGCTTCGGACCGTTGCTCCGCCGGACTCTGCTGGACTGGCTGGGGTCAACCTTCGCTATCCGGTGTTTCTCCCCACCGGAGGAGCCTCCTTCCTCTCGGGCAATGCTACCTGAGGCATCCCCCGCGACAGGCCCTCCCAATGGGCCCCAACGGGCTCCGAAACCGGGGTCGTCCCGACTACCGATCGGTCGGCCGACGGTCTACTTGCGAAGGAGCGAGCGGAGGTACGGGAAGGGGTCGATCGGCCGACCCCCGGTCCACCACTGACCGACCCAGTACTCGAAGTGGAGGTGGCAGCCGAATGAGCGTCCGGTGTTGCCGACCTGTCCGACCGGCTGGCCGGCACCGACCCTGTCTCCCTCCCTGCGGGGCGAGGGTTCCTGAAGGTGCATGTAGACGAAACGAGTGTTGGTCCCGAGGTTCCGGAGGACGACGTAGTGGCCAGCTCCGCCCCACTGCGTGTCGCGAACCTCCACCACGGCCTTCCTCACGGAGACCAGCGAGGTGCCACAAGGGGCGCCGATGTCCTGTCCCTGATGCCTATGGGTCCCCCTGTCCTCACCGAAGTTCGGGGTAAACGGGTAGTAGCGCCCGCGAATCGGGAAGACTTCCTCGGGGATCATGCTCGGGGGAAGGACCTCGAGCTCGCGAGGGGTCCGGTTCGATCGGGTCCCGTCAGCGGCGACGACCGAAACCCGGCCGCTCACCGCACCCTTCGGCACGGTCGCGGTGACAGCCCCGTAGCCCCGCCTTGCATAGCCGGCCCGGATCGGCCCGCTAGCCCCTGCAAAGACGACTCGGCTGACCGATTCGAGGTAGTCACCCTCCACCCGCACCTTGGAGCCCGGGGTCGCCTTGCGAGCATCGACGCACTTGGTGACGCAGACGGCGTCATCGACTTGGGGCTCTCCGGCCACGCCGAGGCCACCGGTCCTGTCGGCCGCAGAGGCCTGGAGGGGACCGACAGCCAGGCATATGGCCAGAGCGACCGAGAAAGCGATCGGGACCAGGATGGCCGCCGGACCGGGACCGGACTCAGGCGCGCGGCTAGAGGTGTCGAGGGGATCGGGCACCTGGGTGCACCTTAGCGAACCGTAGGGCGTTTGTGAGTGAACGTAAACATTTGGCTCCCCTAGTGGCCACGCGCTCCCTGTCCCGATGGAGATAGCCCCTGGGGAAAAGTTAGCCTGCCGGACAAGCGCCGAAACGGTATCCGCGCTTTACTCCGTGAACCGTTCCTTGCCCCCGGGCAGGGACGGCTCGCCGGAAGCAATCCCCAATCCGCCCCGGAGGTGCCTCAGATATGGCTCGGACCCGTCAGCAGAACGTCACTGCCGCCCAGTGGAACCCGAACGGTGGACCGGTCATGCCGGTCGACCTGACCAGGGAGGAGAACATCGTCTTCGGCAGCGACGTCTTCTCGCTCGAGACCCAGCGGGAGCGACTCCCGGCGGACGTGTTCGACCGCCTGGTCGAGACCCTCGAGAAGGGCGCGGCACTCGACGTCGAGCTGGCCGACTCCGTTGCCGAGGCAATGAAGGACTGGGCGCTCGAGAACGGGGCCACCCACTTCACCCACGTCTTCCAGCCCCTGACCGGTTCGACCGCCGAGAAGCACGACTCCTTCT
>JBMSXD010000159.1:0-3105 GCA_049425265.1 Solirubrobacterales bacterium | reverse complement strand
CGCCCGTCTGCACCCTGGTCCGGACGGGATCATCGGACATCGGGAGTACCCGGGCCTCCGCACCTACCCCGCGGACGATCTGCTCCTGGGCATCGGTCTGCCGGCCGCCCGCTGCCATGAATGCCTTTCGGTAGAGGCAGGCGGCCAGGTCGAGGTCGGACAGGGAAAGCCAGGACGGGGCGCCGAAACGGGCCATCCGTTCGAAGACCCGGAAGGAGTCATCCTTGATTCCCCAGCCCCTGATCTCATCGATCTGTCCGGCGAGCCACCAGGTAACCAGGTCGGGATCGGGCGAAACGTGGACTCCGAGGATCTCGATGTCATCCCCGGTGTTGGCCACTACCGTCAGATCGGAGCCAACTACCTGCTGGAAGCCCTCTGCCAGCCTGGCACCGCCAGTGCCCCCCGCGAGGAGGACGCACCTCACGAGAAGGGATCGCCCTCGGGAAGCCCGGTGATCCTGATCCCGGAGTGGGCCTTGTAACGGATGTTGATCGAGATCAACATCGCGGTCAGTTGCTCGACGAAGCGGGATGTCTCGAGGCGTCCGGCGTTGACCGGACGGAGTCCGTCTATCCGCGCGATCAGCTCCGCTACACGGGCCTTGTCGGCCTTTCGGTCACCACAGACGAGGACGTCCTCGTCGGGTATCCAGTCGGGATCAGCGAGCCCCTGGGCACTGATCGTATGGAGCGCCGAGACGACGGTTACACCCTCGGGGGCCATCTCCTGGGCCTGTTGAGCGGCCGAGCCCTGCCAGACTCCGACCGTTCGGGTCGGGATACCCCCGATCGCCGTCGCCAGGGGCACCGTGCAGTCGACCACGATCTGGCCCGGCTCCAGAGAGTCACGGATTGCTGCCATCGTCTCGGACTGATTCGCGAAGGGAACGGTCAGGAAGACGATCTCGCCTGTGGCGACGGCGTCGGCGTTCGACATTCCGGCGACCTCGCCACCGGCCTTTCCGGCTACCTCGGCAGCCACCTCGGCGGCCCTGTCGGGGTCCCTCGAACCGAGGATGACCTTTGCCCCCCCACCGGCCCACCGGAAGGCGAGCCCGGTACCCAGGGCACCTGTACCCCCGACGATGGGGATCGTCGGACTGTTCTCGGTCTCGTTCACGCTCGGGAGTCTAGGGCGGCCGGAGCGGTCGGGCGCCAACCCCCCCGCGTTGGCCATATCCTTGGCCCGGTGAGCGATTTCTCCGAAATGCTCGGCGAGGAGAGGGTCCACCCCTTCACGGTGGCGGGGCTCCTGACCACCGATGTCGGTGGAATGCTTCCGGTCTCAGTGCTCTCGACCCCGGGAATGATCGGGATGATGGAGCACAACGCGACCCAGCTAATCGCGCCTGCCCTGCCGGATGGGGCCGGGACGGTCGGGTTCGAGGTCTCGATCAAGCACGTCGCAGGCTCGTTCGAAGGAGCGGAGTGCGAAGCCTGGGCCCGGCTCGACGAGGTCCTCGATGGCCGGAAGTTCCGCTTCTCGGTCGAGGTCCGCGAAGGGGAGAGGGTTATCGGGACAGGGATCCATGAGCGCCGGATGATCGAGATCCCGACCGGGGAATGAACGGCGACGCGCTGCCCAGGTCGGTCCTGATCCGTGAGGTCGGTCCCCGCGACGGCTTCCAGAACGAGCCCGAGGTGATCCCGACCGACGAGAAGGTGAGGTTGATCGACCTGCTGTCGGCGACCGGCATCCCGCGGATCGAGGTGACCTCGTTCGTCCGCCCGGAGGTGATCCCACAGCTGTCCGACGCGGAGGAGGTCCTCGAAGGGATCGAGCGCCGGGATGGGGTCTCCTACTCGGTCCTGATCCCGAACGGGAAGGGACTCGAGCGGGCACTCGGCCTACGGGATCGGTTCGACGAGGCAAACTTCTTCCTATCGGCCTCCGAGACCCACAACCGCGAGAACGTGAACCGCACGATCGAGGAGTCCCTCTCGGAGTTGGAGCAGGTGATCCCGGAGGCTCGCTCGGAGGGCTTGAGGTGCGAGGGGGTGATCTCTACCTCGTTCGGCTGCCCCTATGAAGGGAGGGTCGATCCCGCTTCTGTGATCGGGATCGCCGAGCGGCTGGCGGCTGCCGGCTGCGAGGAGGTGGGCTTCGGCGATACGACCGGTATGGCCAACCCGACCCAGGTCGAGGCCTTCTTCAGGGAGGCCGCTGAACGCCTTCCCGGGCTCGAGCTGACCGCCCACTTCCACAACACCCGGGGCCAGGGGCTCGCCAACGCCTACGCCTCCCTTTCGGCCGGGGTCACTTCCTTCGAGTCGAGCTTCGGGGAACTCGGGGGCTGTCCGGTACCACCGGGGAGCGTTGGCAACATCGCCACCGAAGACCTTGTCTCGATGTTCTCCGAGATGGGGGTCGAGACGGGGGTCGACCTGGATCGCCTGGTCGAAGCCTCGGCCGCAGCCCAGGAGCTGCTTGGGCGAACGCTCGGCTCGCACGTGCTGAAGGCAGGGCCGGTACGGTGGGAAGCATGAGCGACGGGGGGATGAAGAGCGACCGGTTCCGGGCCGCCGCCGAATCGAAGGACTTCGAGGCCGGGCAGGCCCTCTTCGCGGAGGACGTCACCTTCAGGAGCCCATTCGTCCACAGCCCCTATCAGGGGAGGGATGCGGTGCTCTTCCTGCTTGCCAACGTCGCCCAGGTATTCGAAGACTTTCGGTACTTGGCCCAGGTCGAGACCGGGGACACGGCCGTCCTGATGTTCGAGGCTCGGGTCGGGGATCGTGAGCTCCAGGGAGTCGACGTCCTCGTTTTCGGCGAGGGTGACCTGATCGAGGAGATGACCGTGATGGTCAGGCCGATGTCCGGCCTGGAGGCGCTCGGCACCGAGATGGGCAGGCGTCTCGAGGCCCAGGGCGTCGAGCCGGCCTGAGCCGTTAGGCTCCCGAATCGGCGGCCTGGTCCGCTCGTCTGACCAAACCGAAGGAAGGATCGACATGGAGCTCGAGAAGGTTGGTGTTGCCGGATGCGGCCTGATGGGTCACGGAATTGCCCAGGCCTCGGCCGAAGCCGGTTACGAAGTGGTGGTCAGCGAGGTGTCCCAGGAAGCTCTCGACAAGGGGCTTGGGAAGATCGAAAAACAGCTCGCGC
>JBMSXD010000158.1:0-3120 GCA_049425265.1 Solirubrobacterales bacterium | reverse complement strand
CCGGACTGCCCGGCTACGCTCCGCAGGTGGCTTCCGGAAGCAACAATGGAAGGGTCCTGCTGGTCGGCGGTGGCCTGGTCTTACTGGCGGTCGGGCTGACCGTTATCGCCGCGCTCTCGAGTGCGGCTCGGGACGAGGATGCCCAGGCGGGGGAGCGCCTGGCGAAGCCTCGCCTCCTCTGGACCTCGCTCGACTGCCCGCCCGGTGCGCCTGCAGTGGTCTCGAGGGTCGCCCCGGGAAAGGCGAGGCGGGTCCTCATCCAGGCATCCCTGGTCAGGGATGGCCGGAAGATCGCGACCGGCAGGGTCGGGGTCCGGTCCTCCGGAGGTCGAGTCACCCTTCGCACACCGCTGACCCCGGCCTCGGACCTGTTGCTGCCCTACTGCAGGCTGGTCGAGGGTACGTCGCTCGACCTGGCCCTCGAGTCCAGGCGGGGTCGGGAACGAAAGCGGCTCCTCCGGACGATCGAGGGCGATCGGTACCGGGCCGAGCCCGCCCGCCGAATAGGTCTCGGTTCGGTGGGTGAACCGGTCAGCGAGGCCTCCGGCCTGGTCGAGAGCCGAAGCAACCCCGGCACCTTCTACACCCACGACGACAGCGGCGGCGAGCCTGCCGTCTACGTGCTGGCCGACGACGGAAGCGTGCTTGCCACCCAGCCGGTTGCCGGCGTGGTCAACCGGGACTGGGAGGACATCGCCCTCGGACCCGATCGGGCCGGTCGCTCGATCTACATCGGTGAGATCGGGGACAACGGGGGCTCGAGGGGCTCGATCTCGATCTACCGGATACCGGAGCCTGAACTCGGGGGCCTGCCGCCAGGGGGTTCCCTGCCCCCGGTGATTCCGGAGATCGTCGACCTGGTCTACCCGGATGGCCCGAGGGACGCCGAGGCGATGCTGGTCGATCCCTCGAGCGGTGACATCTACGTGATCACCAAACGGGAGGCCCGTTCACGGGTCTACCGGGCGCCGGCCCCAGCCTTCGAAGGGGAGACGGTGACCCTCGAGCGGGTCCGAGACCTGTCGATCGGCGGAGTGGTAGGTGCAGACGTCTGCCCCGACGGCCAGACCGTCCTCGTCAAGACCTACCCGGAGGTCCTCGCCTACGTCTCCGATTCCGGAGTCGAGGCGGCGCTCGCCGGGGAGCCGGCCCGGAGGCTCTACGAACCTCAGCTCTCCTTCCTCCAGGACGAGACGGTCGCGGCCGACCCCTGGTGCACCGGGTATTCGGTCCTGCCGGAGGGCTTGGGCGCGCCGCTGGCCCGCTACGCCCCCTGAGGCGGCGCTACCTCCGGGGATCCGATCCAATCGAGCACGAGTTCGGCGACCTCGTCTGGTCGTTCGAGGTTGAAGAAGTGGCCCACTCCCTCGAGTTCCTCGAATCGGCTGCCTTCGGCCATCAGGCCCGCCCCGATTCGGGCCAGGCCGATCCGGCCGCAGCCGTCCTCGGTCCCGTGCAGGTAAAGGGTCGGGGCGACGGGTTTCAGCCCGGCCAGGTAGCCGATCCCGTGGCGCAAGTTGTCCCGGTAGTACTCGAGCGAGGCCCGCCGTCTTTCGTGATCGGCGAGCGATGCCAGCAGCAGATCGACGTCAGTCGATCCGTCGTAGCCGGGGGGCCACACCCGCCAGAGGTGCCGGACGAGTCCCTCGAATCGGGTCTCGGCGATTCCGAATTGGTTGAAGAGGAAATACCAGCTGAGCCGAAGCTGCCCGAGCCCGGTCGGAATCGACCCGGGCGCGAGCCAGACCTTGGTGAGCACCTCGGGGGGTGGCACAGCCATCGCGACGATCGAGTCGAAGCGATCCGGTCGGTGGGTCGCCACCGCCCAGGCGGCGACTGCGCCCCAGTCGTGGCCGCTCAGGACGGCGCGTCGCTCCCGCCCCGCGCGCGCGGCGGCGAGGGCGAGGAGGTCACCGACCTGATCGGAGACGAAGTATCGATCGTCAGGGGCGAGGTCGGTCGGCCCGTAGCCCCGGGTAAAGGGAGCTACCGCGTGCCAGCCGGCCCGACCGAGCAGAGGTCCGACGAGTCGCCAGGTCCAGGCAGTGTCTGGAAAGCCATGGACGAGAATGGCCAGGGGACCATCCTCGGGCCCCCAGGAAAGCGTCCCGAATCGGAGGCCGTTCGCCTCGGTTGTGGATTCCTCGGCGACCGCCGGAGCGCCCGCTCCGTCAAGCATGTGGGGCGGTCGGCCCGATCAGGTTCGCGGCGCTGGTGAAGTCCCGTTCGACCCGCCTAATCGTGCGGCCGGCCAGGGTTCGCGATACCAGCGACGGGGCGGAGCTCAGGACCACCTGCAGGCGGTCGGCCGGGCCGGGCCAGGGTAGGAGACCGGCCCTGATCGCGCAGCCGCGGTAGTGGAGGTCGGTGAACAGCAGCATCAGGACCGAAGCGACCCTGACCCGGACGCTTCGGTCGAGTTCGAGTCCCTCGAACATCCTCCGGTAGGCAGGTGCTCGGGAGAGGGCGAGCGCGATGTACTGGCCCCGGACCTCCCTGACCGTCGGGATCACCTCGGGTTCGTAGCCGGATCGGCCCAGGTACGGGGCTAGCGACGGGTGGTAGGCGATGCCACGATTCAGATCGCTCTCGACGTCCCTCGAGACGTTGGCCAGCTGGATCATCTCGCTGACCACCAGTGCATTTTCGCGGGAGTCGGCATCGAGGTCACGATCCCCGACCTGCTCGAGCATGAACAGCACCGGATTGCCGATCACATGGCGGCAGTAGCGGGCCAGCTGCTCCTCGTCGAGGAGCACCCCGCCCTGGGCATCGAAGGTATCTCTCGACCAGACCATGCCCTCGGCCATCGCCCGGACCAGACCGGCGATCCGATCCCGGGTTCCGGGGTCGAGTTCGCGGTAGACCTCGTCGATCAGCTCGATCCGGTCGATGAGGATCTCGTAGACCCGCTCTCGGTCACTGCTCGCAACACCGGAAGGAAGGGGGGGAGGTGCGGCCGGGGGATCCGTCTCGAATCGATTCGCGAATTCGATCAATGCTGCCGCCGAGGTGGCGGGTTTGGGGATGAGGTCTTCGTATGTGTCGAGGGCCCGGCAGTACAGGTAGGCGACGGCGGCGGCGCGGGCGTCGGACTCGGGATGAACGACGATGCTCGCG
>JBMSXD010000157.1:0-3145 GCA_049425265.1 Solirubrobacterales bacterium | reverse complement strand
CACCCTCGTCGTCCCCTCCTCGGTGAGTACATCCCCCGTCTACCTCCCGCGCATGGGGAGCTTGTGACTTAGGGAAGAAGCCCGAACCAACCGGGAGTTCATGGCAGGGGGGTCGGGTAGGTGCGAGTGGGAACTGGTGGGGTAGGCGGGAGCAGCTGCCCGACCCCCCGCCTTACTCAACGCGGTCGGTCGACCACGGGGTTGACGGGTCGCAAGGGAAGGGCCGGGAGGGGAGCGGAGAGGGAGGGATTCGAACCCTCGAGAGGACTTGCGCCCCCTACTCGCTTAGCAGGCGAGTGCCTTCAGCCACTCGGCCACCTCTCCGGGAGCGCCGATTCTACGGATTCGCCCTTGGCTCCGGATACGCTCGGGGTCCGTGGCGCCGCTACGCCAGGCATACGACTACTACCGCGAGGTCTTCGAAGGGATCGAAGCTCCCTTCGCCTTCGTCGATCTGGATGCGATGTGGTCGAACTCCGACTCGATGCTCGAGCGGGCCGGGGGCGTGACCATCCGACCGGCGTCGAAGTCGCTGCGCTGTCGCTCGGTGATCGACCGGATCCTCGAGCGCGACGATCGCTACCAGGGGGTGATGACCTACACCCTGCCCGAGACCCTCTGGCTCGAGGAGGCCGGGATGGAGGACCTGCTGCTCGCCTACCCGACCACCGACCTCGAGGCCCTGGCCCAGCTCGCGGTCAGGAACGCGGCCAACCCCGAAGGCGCACCGATCCTCACCGTCGACTGCGTCGAGCACCTCGACATGATCGAGTCGGTACTCGGGCCGACCGCCGGAACCGTCCGCCTCTGCCTCGAGCTGGACGCCGCCTGGTGGGCCTTCGGCGAGCGCCTGAAGGTGGGGGCCAAGCGCTCGCCGATCCACTCGGTCGAAGAGGCGATCGGGCTGGCCCGGGAGATCGCCAGCCGCGACAAACTCGAGTTGGTCGCGCTGATGGCCTATGAAGGCCAGATTTCGGGCGTCGGCGACCGCCCGCCCGGGCGACCGTTCAGGGCCGGGCTGATCAGGTGGATGCAGCGGAATTCGATCGAAGAGCTCGCCCAACGAAGGACTGAGGTGGTCGAGGCACTTAAGGCCGAGGCCGACATCCAGATCGTCAACGGCGGCGGTACGGGCTCGCTCGAGTTCACTTCGAAGGAACCCGAGGTGACCGAGGTCGCGGCCGGCTCGGGCTTCTACGCGCCTAATCAGTTCGACCACTACTCCTGGTTCTCACTCACCCCGGCCGCTGCCTTTGCGATCCCGGTCGTCCGGAGGCCCGGTCCGGGGGTGGTTACGGGGCTCGGTGGCGGCTACCTCTCCTCCGGCGCCCCCGGTCCGGCACGTATGCCCAGTCCGTGGCTGCCTGAGGACCTGACCCTCGACAGGGAGGAGGGTGCGGGCGAGGTCCAGACCCCCCTTCTCGGTCCGGCTGCCGACCGGCTCCAGATCGGCGACCCGGTCTTCATGCGACACAGCAAGGCCGGGGAGCTCTGCGAGAGGTTCAACTCGCTCTACCTGGTCGAGGACGGCGAGATAGTCGACCAGGTCCCGACCTACCGCGGCGAGGGCAAGGCCTTCCTCTAGGGCTAGGGGCCGAGTACCCGTTCGAGGTAAGCGTTGGTGAAGGTCCGCTCAGGATCGAGGCCGTCCCTCACCGCCTGGAAGGCATCCCACTCCGGGTAGAGCGGCGCCAGCTCGGCAGCGGTGCGGGTGTGGTGCTTGCCCCAGTGGGGCCTTCCGCCTCGCTCGGTGAAAATCGGCTCCAGTTCACGGAACCAGGGCTCCCACTCGGCACTGGCGTGCTGGTGGACGGCTATATATATAGAGGGGCGCTCGAAGGAAGGGCTCAGCATCGCCTGATCCGGCCCCAGGACCCGGCATTCGACCGGCATCCCCAGCGGCATCCGTTGCTCCTCGATCGTCTTGAGGACCAGGGCGAGTGCCTCCAGTCCCTCCTCCCTCGGCAGGCAGTACTCCATCTCGTTGAACCGGATCGACCTCTGGTTCACGAACAACCGGTGGGAGGTGTCGGTCTGCTCCCCTTGAGCCATGAAGCGGGAGGAGAAGCGGGCCACCGCCGGGATCGCCTGGGGGAGGTGGCCGAGGCCCCGGAGCAGCACGTCCCCGATCCCGTTCTCGATCACCTGGTCCGAGATGAACTTCTCGACCTCGCTCCTCGGGGCCGGCGGGTGGTCGGTCCGGTTACGCCTGAGGGTGAGGGCGGTGTCGGAGTAGGGGAAGACGAAGAACTCGAAGTGGTCGTTCTCGGCGGCCAGGCGGTCGAAGTCCACCAGGGCCTCCTCGAGCGGCATCGGGATGTCCTCCCGGTGGAGGTTGAAGGCCGGGACGGCCTGGATCGTTGCCGCGACGATCACCCCGAGCGAGCCGATTGCGATCCGGGCAGCCCTGAGCAGCTGGGCGTCGCTCTCGTCGATCGTCAGCACCTCACCGGTTGCTGTCACCAGGTCGATCTCGACCACCTGGGCAGCGAGGTTCTGGAAGTCCTCGCCCGTTCCGTGGGTCCCGGTCGAGAATCCGCCGGCCAGGGTCTGGCAATCGATGTCGCCCAGGTTGGGCAGGGCGAGGCCGAGGTCGTCGAGCTCGTCAGCCAGGTCCTCGAGGACCGTCCCGGCCAGGACCTTCACCCGGCCGCTCTCCCGGTCGGCGTCCAGAACGCCGGAGAACGCGGAGAGGTCGATCATCACGTCGTCGGTCATCGGTGCCCCGGTGAACGAGTGGCCCGAGCCTGCAACCGTCACTTGGCGCCCGGCAGAAGAGGCGATCCCGACCATGTCGACCAGCTCGCCCCGGCTCAACGGGCGCTCGATCACCCGCGGATGGCACTCCTCCCCGGCCCAGTTCTTCCAGACCGCCTCCGACCTCCGTCCGAGCAGTGGCAGGGCCATTACTTGCCCCCAACCGCCGGTAGCGGTTCGGCGTCGGTCGGTCGGGGGTCGGCGATCGGCCGGATCAGGACCCAGACCGCCCCGAGCAGGACGATCATCACCACGGCCGGAAGTGCGTAACCCGCCACCCCGGCAAGGTATCCGGCCCCGACCGCACCGACCATCTGTCCACCGCCCCAGGCCACATTCGCGCTCCCGGCCGCGTAACCCAGGTTGAGTCCCGCGGCCGGCGCCCGCG
>JBMSXD010000156.1:0-3195 GCA_049425265.1 Solirubrobacterales bacterium | reverse complement strand
GTCAGGGCTCTGGTCGGCAGGGCAGAGCCTTCGAAGGGCGGGGAAGGTGCGATCCGCCGGAACTTCATGGAACTCGAACTGGCTGCTCTGGAGCGAGAGATCGAGCAGGCCGGGGAGGAGGATGCTGCCCGGAGGGCAGAGCTGAGCAGGGAACGCTCGATGCTGGTCGAGGAGGTTCGAAGGGCCGAGGAAGAGGCCGCCTGACCGCCTGGACTGAGTCGATTGAGGGGCCGTCATCGGTAACGGAGCCGGGCCGTCTCCGGTAGGGTTCGGCACCCGTAGAGTTCCGAAAGGGAGTCCAGCGGGACGGGGTTGAACCACTCCGTGAGAATGCCTTCGGGGGTAGCTCAATGGTAGAGCGCCGTCCTGTTAAGTCGGTGGTTGGCGGTTCGAGTCCGCCCCCCCGAGCTCACCCGGTCAGGGACTCGATCAGTCTCGCTCCCCTGTCCGGCCCGTCATTCTGCTCGGCCCACCGGGCGATCCCACTGGCCCGCTCCCGGTAGGAGGGTTCGGCAAGCAGCTCGGCCACGGCCCAGCGAACTGTGGCCGGTGTGGTCAGGCTCCGCCTGAGCGAGAGTCCCGCACCCGACCAGGCGAGGCGGACCCCGTTCTCGTTCATGTCCCCTGCGGCCGGGCAGGCCAGGACGGGCACTCCGGCCCCCAGGGCACGGGCCAGGGTGCCGTGTCCGCCATGACAGACGACGACCGAGGCCTCCGGGAACACCTGGGAGTACCTGACCCAGTCGTGGAGAACGGCATTTGGAGGCACATCTATCCCGGAGGCCTGTCCCGCCCGGTTGGTGGTAGCGAGGACTCGCACTGGCTGTTCGGCCAGTGCTTCCAGACTCGCCCTGACCAGCCTGTGCTCGGGGTCCTGCGAGGTGCTGGGCGCGACCACCACGAGCGGGTCGTCACCGGGTGGGACCTCCACGTCTTCGTGGGGCGGTTCGAACTCCATCGGTCCCGTTACACGTGCCCTCTCGGGTAGCGAGTCGGGGTACTCGAGCTGGGGGAGGGTTGCGACCAAGACGAGATCCGGACTGGTCGCCCCGTGGAACCTCTCGGTGGGCGGCAATCCGACGACCGCTCGCTGGGCGTTCAGGTCGTCCCTGCCTGCCCGAAGCCCGTGCCCCATGAAGCGGCCGACCAGGCCCCAGGCCTTCCGGCCCAATTCGGTCCGTGGCGGCATCGCGCCGATCGAAAACGGGGGGAGCCCGGTACCTCCCTCCGGGAAGAGGTGGGGAACGAGGGTTGCCCTGCGGGCGCCGTAGCGCTCTGCCGCAAGGGCAGGTGCGACGGTGAGCACGTCGTTGACGACTACGTCGGGCCGAAACTCCTCCAGAAGCGGCATCAGCGCATTCGCCGCTTCGCCGCCACCGGGAGTTCCGGACCGTGGCGGCGGGAACACCTGGTATCCGTCGGCCGGGGCGAACCCGACGCCCTGGGCCCGGACGAGCTCTTCCCACTCCGGCCAGGTCTCGAGGACTACCTCGTGGCCCCTTGCCCCGAGGGCACGGGAGAGCGAGAGCGCGGGGAAGACGTGGCCCGGGGCGCCGAACGCGGCGACCAGGCATCGGAGCACCTTGGGACTACCCGCCTCCAGCGCCCGACCGGCCCCTACATCCCGCCGCTGTCGGGACCGCCGCCAGGGCGGTTCAGCACGATCTCGGGGACCACGCAGTTGGGGGAGGTCGAGAGCAGGAAGGAGACGACTTCACCAAGGTCCTCGACCCGGATCATCTCCTCCGGGGCGATCTCGCCCTGGACGAACTCGGTCATGTCGGTGGCGACGAATCCCGGGCATATCGCGGTCACCTGGACCCCCGAGTCCCCGAACTCCTTCTGGGTCGAGTGGGAGAAAGAGATCACCGCAGCCTTGGTCGCCCCGTAGATGGAGAGCCAGGGTGGGTAGGCCTTTCCGGCCACCGAAGCGAGGTTGACTACCAGGGCCTTCCCGTGCTCGCCCCCTGCCTCCTGGAGCATCCCGAAGGATTCCCGGGTAAGGATCACCATCGCCTTCAGGTTGACCGCGACCTGGAGGTCGAGGAACTTGTCCGTGATTTCGTTGATCGGCTGGCCGATCCCGATCCCGGCGTTGTTGACCAGGCAGTCCAGCCGACCCCACCGATCCCGGTGGCTCGCGACTAGGCGCTCGGCCTCTTCGGGTTTGGAAAGGTCGGCGACCACCCCCTCTACGTCGAAGCCTTCACCGGCAAGCCGCTCGACTGCCGAAGCCAGCTTCTCCTCACGGCGACCGGAGATGGTCAGGGAATACCCCGACTGACCGAGTCGTTCGGCTATCGCGTATCCGATGCCCCCGGACCCCCCGGTAACAAGTGCTGCCCTCTCGCCCATCTACGAGCACCTCCCGATGCTGACTGAGTGCCTTCTTGTCGAAGCCCGGCAACCCTAGTCGAGCTAAACCGGGGTCGGCCTTCCCATGCCCGGCCATCTGTTCTAGTCTGAATCTCCAGCCCGGATGGATGAGGAACCAGGGGCTGGGCCGAAACCGGATGAAGGGGGCGAGGTGAGCGAAGAGGGACCGGATCCAGAGCTTCTCGAGGCTTTCGTGAAGGAGTCCCGCCAGCGCTGCGACGTGATCTCGGCCGGGCTCGACACCGGCACTACCGACTTCGAGGCGCTTCGTCAGGAGGCCCACGCCCTCCACGGCACTGCAGTGACCCTGGGCCTCGGGCGGGTCGGCGAACTCGCAGGCCTGATGGAGTCCGACCTTGCGGAGGCTGCCGAGGGCAGTGAGCTGAAGCCCCAGCGGGCCACCCAGCTCTCGGAGGCTGCCGAGGCACTGGCCGAAGGGGTCAAGGCGGCCGCTGCCGGGGAAGAGGAGCCGCCGGACGTCGGTCGCTCGCTCTCCCAGCTGTTTGCGATCTAGCCCTTCCCTCCGTCCACCCATCCATACAATCGCCGTCGAGGGCGGACTGCGCCCCGGGGCCGGTAGCTCAGTTGGTTAGAGCAGCGGACTCATAATCCGTAGGTCGGAGGTTCGAGTCCTCCCCGGCCCATTCAGAGCAGGATCAGGATCAAGATGGGGCGATGCACCGGCCGGGCCTCCAGGGCGCAACTCGCCCCCGCCTGCCCGCTTGCCGGGGTCCTTCCCGGCCTCCAGTTCATGCTTGCCCCTACCGACCGCTATCGCGGCGACCCCGATCCGTCGCTCAGACCCGAGATCGTGGTTAA
>JBMSXD010000155.1:0-3205 GCA_049425265.1 Solirubrobacterales bacterium | reverse complement strand
ACGTTCGAGTTGTAGTAGTCGCGGTCCACGTCGACGAAGACGCAGCCGATCGCATCGATTGCCATCGCAAAGCCCTGGAAATCGACGTTGATCACGTGGTTTATCTCGAGCCCGGTCAGCTCCCGGATCGTCTGGAGGGTCAGCTTCGTGCCGCCGTAGGCGTAGGCCGCGTTGAACTTGTCGGTCCCGACGCCTGGGATCTCGACCTTCAGGTCCCTGGGAATCGAGAGCATCGCGATCTGACCGGACTCGGGATCGAGCCGCAGCAGGATCGTCGTGTCGGAACGCCCGGGATCGCCGGGAGCCGAGCCGCCCCCGGTCCGCACGTCGGAGCCGATCAGGGCGATCGTCTGGGGGCCGCCGCCGCTCGGCGGGAGGATCTTGGCCGAGAGCTTCTCGAAGCCGGGGTCGGCCAGCTGGCCGGCGATGTCGTCGACCGTCCGCAGGATCGAGGCCGAGGTCGCCCCGGCGAAGGCGAGCACGACGATCACCGTGGCCAGTCCGAATCGCCACCAGTATCGGGGCCTCGAGGGTGGTGCTTCGAAGTCGCCCGAAACCGGCGGTCGGGGCGGGTCCCATGCCTCCCCGGTCTGCCTGGCGGAATCGATCGCCTGCTGCACCTCGCTCCGTGCAGAGGCAGCGAGAATTGCAGTCTGCTCCTCGGTGACGGCCGGGGCATCCACTTGCTCGGCCGGGGCATCGTCCTCGATCTCCCCGGTCTCGGCCGTGACTGCTTCGGCGGCGGGCACCGATTCGAGCTCACCGGATCCCTCGGGGACCTCCTCCCCCTCCCCTACCGGATCCAGGGTGGGTTCGCCGGTCGCCGGCTCGGCCTGATGCTCCCCGGTCGCACTCTCGGATGACTCGAGCAGGGCTGCCCGGAAGACGGGGTCGAGCTCGGGGCCGTCCTCGAGGCCGGCCGAGAATGCGAAGAGTTCCTCGGTATTGGGATCGAGACCGCTCTCCTCCGACCCCGGCTCATCGGAACTGGGGCGTCCCTCCTCCTCGAACTCCTCCTCACTCATGCCGTACCCCCCGAGTCACCGACGGCGAAATCCTCGATGAATCGCGAGAGTGCATCCCGGTACTGCTCGAGCGACTCGATCGAGACCCATTCACCGGGCCCATGGTGACCTTCGCCGACCGGCCCGAACTCGACTGCGGGCACGTCGGCCCGAATGAAGGAGATCGCGTCGCTGGCCCCGTCACGACCGACCGTCGTCGCCGGGTTTCCAGAGGAATCCTCGATCGCCTCGACGAGTTCCCGGATGAAGCGATCATCTGCGCCCCCCGAAATGGGCGGGATCTCGATGATCGTCTCGATCGCCTCAGGCTCGAGTCCGGCCACCTGCCGTCTGATCTCGTCGGGGTCCTGGCCTGGCAGATATCTGATGTCAACGTCGATCTCGCACCTGTCGGGTACCTGGTTGAGCGCGTCGCCACCCCGGATCCTCCCCAGGTTGACCGAGGGACGGGTGAAGTGCTCCGAACCTTCAGTCGCAAACGGTAGCGATTCGATGCCATGGAATAACCCGATCGCAGCCAGGATCGCGTTTTCCCCCAGCCAGGGGGTCGATCCATGGGCCGAAAGTCCACCAACCGTGATCCGGAGGGCGAGAACCCCCTTTGCCGCGACCCCTACCTGAAGGTCGGTCGGCTCCCCGGTGATCGCGAAATCGCCGACCAACCCCCGCTCGACCAGGTAGTCGGTCCCCCGGTTCTCGCTCTCCTCGGACTCCTCGTCCCCGACGATCGCGAGGCGAACCCGAACTCCTTCCGGAACCCGGTCCGGTCGCGGCATAGCGACCAGCATCGCGGCGAGGGCCCCCTTCATGTCATAAGCACCCCGGCCGTAAAGGCGGTCCCCTTCGACCTTCGGGTCGAACTGCCCGGGTGCACCCGGGACGACGTCCAGGTGGCCGTGGAGGACGAGCGTCGTCCCGGCGGGGTCACCGACTTCTGCGGTGAGTACCGGAAGGCCCCGGCACTCGCCCTGCTCGACGGCGACGCCCCTTGCCTCGAGCCAACCCTTCACGAAGCCGGATGCTTCGTGCACCCCCTCTTCCCGCGAGGTGTCGTAGGCGATCAGGCGCCGGGCAAGCGAGAGGAGCTCGGACTCGGTCAGTTCTCCTGGGCGATCTCTAGGAAAGCGGTGATCCGTTCGACGTCCCTGGCGGCGACCGCTCGAGTGGCCTCGCCCGCTGATTCGTCGGCCTCCCTCTCCCGGGCGTCTTCCAGGGCCGATTCGAGCGATTCAGTCTCCAGCTCACCGGCCGGTATCGCCTCCTCGACCAGGATCTCGGCCTGGTTTCCGAACACCTGAAGCATCCCGTGGGCCTGGGCGAAGTCGCGCTGTTCGCCGTCGGGCAGGTAGAGGCGGAGCCTGGTCGGCTTCAGACCGGCCAGGATCGGTACGTGGTTGGCCAGGATCCCGACTTCGCCGACGACCGTCCGGGTCGAGAGCTGGACCGCTTCGCCCCTGAAGACCTCGCCTTCCGGGGTCAGGACTTCGACTTCGAATGTCGCCTGGTCGGCCAAGGGCTCCGGATCAGCCGCCCTTGCCCTCGGCAATCACCTGTTCGATATCGCCCTTCATGTAGAAGGCGCTCTCCGGGTAGTCATCGAGCTCACCGTCGAGGATCATCCGGAATCCCCGCACAGTCTCGGCCACCGGCACGTACTCACCGGCCCGGCCGGTGAACTGCTCGGCGACGAAGAATGGCTGGGAGAGGAAGCGCTCGATCTTCCTTGCGCGATAGACCAGGACCTTGTCCTCGTCCGCCAGCTCGTCGATCCCGAGGATCGCGATGATCTGCTGGAGCTCGCTGTAGCGCTGGAGGATCTCCTGGACATCGGTAGCGGTCCGGTAGTGGTCCTCGCCGAGGATGTCCGGCTTGAGGATCGTCGAGGTCGAATCCAGCGGGTCGACCGCCGGGTAGATCCCCTTCTCCGAGATCGCCCGCGAGAGGACGGTGGTCGCGTTGAGGTGGGCGAAGACCGAGGCCGGAGCCGGGTCGGTCAGGTCGTCGGCCGGAACGTAGATCGCCTGGACCGAGGTGACCGATCCCTTGGCGGTCGAGGTGATCCTCTCCTGGAGTTCCCCCATCTCGGTTTCCAGCGTCGGCTGGTAACCGACCGCTGACGGCATTCGCCCGAGGAGCGCCGATACCTCGGAGCCGGCCTGGACGAAGCGGAAGATGTTGTC
>JBMSXD010000154.1:0-3277 GCA_049425265.1 Solirubrobacterales bacterium | reverse complement strand
GTGGCCGTCGAGCCCCGGCTTTGCGACTACGACCCTGGTCTTCCTGCCCTGGGGTCTACCCGGACCTGCTTCGGGAGCGCCGCCCACCATGCCCCTCAGAAGACCGGGGTCTCGGAATAGGTCCCGAAGACGTCCTGGAGCGCGGAGACCATCTCGCCCTCGGTCGCCAACGCCCGGGAGGCCTCGATCATCGGGAGCATCAGGTTCCCCTCACCGGCAGCGACTTCCTTCAGGCGTACCAGGGCCTCGTCCACCCGGGACTGGTCACGTCGGCCGCGTGTGGCCTCCAGTCGTTCGAGCTGCTTTCCCTCCAGCGCCGGGTCGATATGGAGGATCGGCATCTCCTCTTCGTCCTCCTCGCGATAGGCATTGACCCCCACCACCTGTCGCTGCCCGGCCTCGAGTTCCAGCTGGTACCGGAAGGCGGCTTCACCGATCTCCCGCTGCGGGAAGTTCTGGCGGATCGCCTCGACCATTCCTCCGAGTTCGTCGATCCGTCGGAAGTAGTCGTAAGCATCGGCCTCCATCTCGTCGGTGAGGGACTCGACGAACCAGGAACCACCGAGCGGATCCACGGTGTTCGCGACGCCCGTCTCGTGGGCGATCACCTGCTGGGTCCGGAGGGCGAGTGCGACGGCGTCCTCGGTCGGCAGGGCGAGCGCCTCGTCGTAGGAGTTGGTGTGGAGCGACTGGGTTCCACCGAGTACCCCGGCGAGCGCCTCGATCGCTGTCCGGACGACATTGTTGAGGGGCTGCTGGGCCGTCAGCGACACTCCTGCCGTCTGGGTGTGGAACCTGAGCCTCATCGACTCCGGCCGGGTCGCGCCGTAGGTCTCCTTCATCTCGCGTGCCCAGATCCGACGCGCCGCCCTGTACTTGGCGATCTCCTCGAAGAAGTCGATGTGCGCATTGAAGAAGAAGGAGAACCGTGGGGCGAATGCGTCGATATCGAGGCCCCGCTCGAGCGCATGCTCGACGTAGGTGAACCCGTTCTTCAAGGTGAAGGCGAGCTCCTGTGCGGCGGTCGACCCGGCCTCCCTGATGTGGTAGCCGGATACCGAGATCGGGTGCCATCGGGGCATCTCGGCGGTCGAGTACTCGACCATGTCGGTGACCAGTCTCATTGCCGGGTCGACAGGGAAGCACCACTCCTTCTGGGCGATGTACTCCTTGAGGATGTCCGTCTGGATCGTCCCGGCGAGCGCCGCGGGCGGAACCCCCTGACGCTCGCCGACCAGGACGTAGAAGGCGAGGAGCATCGCCGCCGGGGCGTTGATGGTCATCGAGGTGCTGACCTCGTCGAGCGGTATCCCCTCGAAGAGTCGTTCCATGTCCTCGAGGGTGTCCACCGCGACCCCTTCCCGACCGACCTCTCCCAGCGATCGGGGGTGGTCGGAGTCGTAGCCCATCAGGGTCGGCATGTCGAACGCCGTGGAGAGGCCGGTCTGCCCCCTGTCGAGCAGGTAACGAAACCGTTCGTTGGTCTCCTCTACCGTGCCGAACCCGGCGAACTGGCGCATCGTCCAGACCCGGCCCCGGTACATCGACTCGTAGGGGCCCCTGGTGAACGGATACTCGCCAGGGTCACCCACCGCCTCGGGGGTGTTCACCCCATCGCGGTCGTGCGGGCCGTAGACCTCGCGGACGGCACGTCCGGAAATCGTCGTGAAGTCCTTCTCCGGGGCCTCCCCGACCGGACCGTCCGACCCGTCGGGCGCGTCGCCCCGCGAGTCCCTCTCTGCCACCGAACGCTCCATCCACAGACCTTTCGGGAGTTTCCCGGCCTGGTTCCGATACTAGGGGAAACGACGCCCGGTGCCCTGCTGGCGCCGGGAGGAGAAATAGCTGCCTAACCCTCCCGCGAGGCCGGCAAGAGCGACCGTTCCGGCAATCGCTAGCCGACGGCCGATTCGGTCCAGGTGCATGACTTCCCAGCCCTCGGTCTTCGCGATCTCGCGGAGCGGGCGGTCCGGGTTGACCGCAACCGCCGTGCCGGTCAGCCGGAGCATCGGCAGGTCGGAAACCGAGTCGGAGTAGGACCAGGAGTCGCCCAAGAGCAGGCCCCGTTCCGCGGCGATCCGGTCGATCGCCTCGACCTTGCCCGGGCCGTAGACGAAGGGACCGTCGAACCGGCCGGTGTAGGTGCCGTCCGGGCCTACCACGTACCGGGTTCCGATACCCCCATCCATCCCGAGCACGGCGGCAAGCGACTCGACCATGACGGATCCTGCGGCACTGACGATCCAGGCCTCCCGGCCTTCGTCCTGGTGGCGATGGGCTTCCGCCAGCACCTCCGGGTGGATCCGGGGCAGGATTCCGGCGAGCACCTCGGGCCACATCCTCGCGATCTCCCGCTCGGGCACCCCGGTCACCGACTCCCGGGCGATCTTCAGGGCCTCGTACGTCTTCTCGTCCGAGGCACCCTCGATCCGGTACCGAAGGTGGTCGATCGCCCACCTCGAGACGACTCGCCGCGAGACCACGCCCCTCCGGGCGGCTACCCGGGCGAACTCCATCCCGCTCGAGCCCGCCATCAGGGTTCTGTCGAGATCGAAGAATGCAGCGCCTGCCATCACCGGCTCCTTCGATCGGACCGGCCGGTCACCGGACCGGTTCCGGCTTCAGACCTCGACCAGGATCGCGTCACCCTGACCGCCACCCGAGCAGATCGCCGCGCAGCCCAGGCCACCTCCACGGCGCTTCAGCTCGAGCAACAGCGATCCGAGGATGCGGGCTCCGGAGGCGCCGATCGGGTGGCCGAGTGCGATCGCCCCACCGTTCACGTTGATCTTCTCCTCGTCGAGCTCGAGCATCTTTGCGGTGTTGAGCGCGACCGAGGCGAAGGCTTCGTTGATCTCCCAGAGGTCTACCTCGTCCGGCGACTTGCCCAGGCGGTCGAGCGCCTGCTTCGCAGCGAGGGCCGGGGTCTTTGCGAGGAACGCGAAGTCGTCGCCGACCTGTCCGTAGCCGACGATGGTCCCGAGCGGCTCGATCCCCTGAGCTCCCGCCCATTCCTCGGAAGCGAGCACGAGTGCTCCGGCCCCGTCGTTCACACCCGGTGCATTGCCGGCGGTGTGGGTGGCGTCGTCCCCTCCCACGGCGCGCAGTTTGCCCAGCACCTCCTCGGTCGTCTCGGGTAGGATCGCCTCGTCCTCCTCGACCACGGTCTCGCCCTTCCGGCCCTTGACGGTCACCGGGACGATCTCCTCGGCCAGGACACCCGCCTGACGGGCCTGCTCGGCGAGTTCGTGGGAGCGGGCCGCGAACCTGTCCATCT
>JBMSXD010000153.1:0-3356 GCA_049425265.1 Solirubrobacterales bacterium | reverse complement strand
GGGGGCGGATACCCCCGGCGGCAGGAGCGGCGCGCCGCGGCGAGGATCTGAGGGGCCTCGACGAAGCGGCGATTCGGGCCGAGGAACTCGGTGGACCCGACGATCAGGTCGAGGTCGGGATCGACCTCGGTCGGGGGGACGGGACCGGTCACCAATACTTTTCCGATCTGACCCATCGCTACATCGAGATAAACGCCGAGTACACGACCTGAGAGGACCGGAACCCTTGAGCGACGCAGGAGGACAAGAGCGCCCTGACGAGTCGGGAGGGGATGTGACCGTCCTGCTCGAGGCGCTGCCCTACATCCGGGAGTTCCATGGGCAGACGGTGGTCATCAAGTACGGCGGCGCGGCGATGCGTGACGAGTCGCTCCGCAGGGGGTTCGCGGAGGACGTGGTGCTGCTCAAGTACGTCGGAATGAACCCGGTGGTGGTCCACGGCGGCGGCCCCGAGATCTCCGAGCACATGGAAAGGCTTGGCATGGAGGTCAAGTTCCACGACGGTTTGCGGGTGTCCGATGCCGAGACGGTCGAGGTCGCGAAGATGGTCCTCCTGGGCAAGCTCAACTCCGACCTCGTCAGTCGTCTGAACATGGCCGGCCAGGCTGCCGTCGGCCTATCCGGTGAGGACGGAGCCCTGTTCGAGGTGGCCCCGGTCGCGAATGCGGCCGACATCGGTTTCGTCGGGGAGATCGAGCGGGTGGATGTCGATGTGATCAACCACATCGCAGAGGACTACATCCCGGTGATCGCATCGGTTGCTTCGGATGGTGAGGGCAACTCCTACAACGTCAACGCCGACGAGGCTGCCGGCAAGGTCGCTGCCGCGCTCGGGGCCTTCAAGGCCTTCTTCCTGACCGACGTGCCCGGCTGGCTCGACGATCCCGCGGACGATTCCTCACTGGTCTCGGAAACCGACGCGGCCACTCTCGAGGCCGCCCTGGCCGGAATCGAAGGGGGGATGAAGCCGAAGCTGGGCGCGGCACTCGACGCGCTCAAGGGTGGGGTTGGCAGCGTCCACATAATCGACGGTCGAAAGCCCCATTCCCTGCTGCTCGAGCTATTCACCGACTCCGGGATCGGGACCAAGGTCACTCCTTGACCGGGACCGGGACGATTCGGGAGCGGGAGGCGCGCTACCTGATGCAGACCTACCCGCGATCCGACGTCGTCTTCGTCGGGGGCGACGGTACGGTCCTGGTCGACGAAGACGGCAAGGAATACCTGGACTTCCTGAGTGGAATCGCGGTCACCTCGCTAGGCCACGGGAATCGCGACCTGGTCGAAGCCGCAACGGAACAGATGGCCAGGCTCGACCACGTTTCGAACCTCTTCTACACCGAGCCGATGGTCGACCTCGCCGAGCGGCTCTCGGAAGGCTCGATCGGGGGTCCAGTCTTCTTCGCCAATTCCGGCTCGGAGGCAAACGAGTGCGCGATCAAGGTCTTGCGAAAGCATGCGGCGGCCAGGGGAATCGGGAATCCCGAGGTGATCACCTTCGAAGGGGCCTGGCACGGGAGGACCTACGGAGCGATGGCGGCGACACCGGCCCTGCTCGACCAGACCGACCTAGGTCCGATGCTGCCGGGCTTCGTCCAGGTTCCGTTCGATGACCCGGATGCGCTTGAGCGATCGTTCGGGCCGAACACGGCCGGAGTGATGATGGAGACGATCCAGGGGGAGGCCGGGGTGAGACCGTTCTCGGAGGCGACCCTCGAGCTCGCCCGCCGCTTGACCCGCGAAGCCGGGGCCTTGCTGGTATTGGACGAGGTCCAGACCGGGGTCGGTCGAACCGGGTCCCTCTGGAGCTATGAGCAGCTCGGATTGGTACCGGATGTGATGACGACGGCCAAGGCGCTCGGTGGGGGAATGGCGATCGGGGCCTGTGTCAACTCCGAGGGACTCGGCCAGGTACTGGCGCCCGGGGACCACGGCTCGACCTTCGCGGCCGGCCCGGTCGCTTCGGCGGTTGCCGGTCGCGTGCTCGAGATCGTCGACCGACCGGACACCCTGCGCAGGGTGCGCGAGGCGGGTGGTCGGCTGGTCGACGGCCTGACGGGGCTCGCCGGGGTCGAGTCGGTAAGGGGGAGGGGCCTGATGCTCGGGGTCGGACTCGAAGAGGGCCTCGATGCTGCGGTGATCCGGGACGAGTTGCTCGAGCGGGGCCTGGTCGTCAACGCCCCACGACCCGACACGGTCAGGCTCCTGCCGCCGTTCGTCGTTACCGACGACCAGATCGATCGGGCCATAGGGGTTCTCGGCGATGTCCTGGCGGAGACTCGGTGATCGCTTCCTTGGACCGGTGAGCGGCTACCATCGAAAAGACCAGGTAAAGGCTCTTCTTTGAACGACGAAAGGACACGGGTAATGGCGCAGGGCGGAGGACGTGATCCGTACGGCGATGATGGCGGTCGGGGGAGCATGAGATGGCTCGTGATGGGCCTGATCGCAGTGATCATCGGCCTGGTGATCGCGATCATCGTGCTCGCAGGTTCCGACAGCGGAAGCGACCAGACCGGTTCCGGGACCGTTCCGGTGCCGACCAAACCCGACGACTCCGACTCCGGAGGGGTTACCCCCGAACCCGAGCCGGCCCCCGACGAGGAAGGTGGGAATCAGGGCGGGGCGACCCCGGATGGGGGTTCCAGCGATTCCGGCGGTTCATCCGGGGGGGTCTCGCCCGGAGGGACGTCATCGGGGTCGGGGAGCGGGGGCATCAGTCCTTGACGGGCACCGGGGCAGAACAGGTCGAGGAGCGTTTCTCCCTGGGTCCCTCGGCCGATCCGGTGGCAACCTTCGAGGCTCAGCCGGAGGATGTCGCAAAGGTCCTCCTGCTCTACTCGGGCGGTCTCGACACCAGCGTGATGCTCCACTGGATCCAGGCGGAGTACGGGGCCGACGTCGTCACCTTGACCATCGACCTCGGGCAGCCGGGCGAGGACTACGACGAAGTGACCGCCAAGGCCCGCGACCTCGGTGCGGTGGAGACCGTGGTGATCGATGCGAGGGAGGAGTTCGCCCGGGACTACGTGCTTCCGGCGATCAAGGCGAACGCCCTCTACGGAGGGGGCTACCCGCTCTTCACCTCGCTGGGTCGTCCGCTGATCGCCAAGCTCGGGGTCGAGACAGCTGCCGCCACGGGCTGCAACGTGCTCGCACATGGCTGTACCGGAAAAGGCAACGATCAGGTTCGCCTCGAGGCGACGGTCGCGACCCTGGAGCCCGGCCTGAAGACGATAGCCCCGGTGCGCTCGTGGCAGATCGGCAGGGAAGAAGAACTCGAGTACTGTCGCCGCCACGGCATTCCGGTCAAGGGGGGTGGCGAGGCACCGCCCTACTCGATCGACGACAACCTC
>JBMSXD010000152.1:0-3398 GCA_049425265.1 Solirubrobacterales bacterium | reverse complement strand
CGATGATGCTCCACCCGCCGATGCTCTACATCGGGTACGTCTCGCTGACCGTCCCGTTCGCATTCGCGATCGGGGCATTGATCTCGCGTCGACTCGACGCCTCCTGGATCAAGTCATCCCGAAAATTCGCCCTCGTCGCCTGGACCTTCCTGACGATCGGGATCGTCCTCGGGGCCCGCTGGTCCTACACCGAGCTGGGCTGGGGCGGTTACTGGGCCTGGGACCCGGTCGAGAACGCCTCGATCATGCCCTGGCTGATCATCACTGCCTACCTCCACTCAGTGATGGTCCAGGAGAAACGGGGGATGCTCAAGGTCTGGAACGTAAGCCTGATCGTCACTGCCTTCTCGCTTGCCCTGCTCGGCACCTTCCTGGTCCGCTCCGGCATCCTCCAGTCGATCCACGCCTTCGGAGACTCGACCGTCGGGCCCTATTTCCTCGGGCTCATCTCGGTCGTGGTGATCGGCTCGACCGCCTTGATCATCTCCCGGTTGGACCTGCTCCGATCGGAACGGCGGATCGACTCGATCGCGTCCCGCGAGGCGATGTTCCTGGTCAACAATCTGTTGCTGGTCGCGCTCTGCGTGGTCGTCTTCTGGGGGACTTTCTTCCCGTTGATATCCGAGTTCTTCACCGGGACCCGCTCGACCCTGGCCGCCCCCTGGTTCGATCGCTACACGACTCCGCTTGCCGTCCTGCTGGTCCTGTTCACCGGCATAGGGCCCCTGTTCGCCTGGCGGAAGATCTCGCCGAGCGGCCTTCGCAAGGTGGTCGTCATCCCGCTCGCGACGGCCCTGGGGATGGCCTTGATCCTCCTCTTTGCGACCGATGCCATCGACAACCCATGGGCATTCGCCGTCTTCGTCCTGGCCGCCTTCACCATCGTCGCGCTCGCCCAGGAGACGATCAGGTCCGCGTTGGCTCGGAAGGAGGCCTCCGGCGGAAGCCTCCCGGGTTCGGTTGTCGAGGTGGCCCGGGGGAATCGGCGCCGTTACGGGGGCTACCTGGTCCATCTCGGGTTCGTCGTCCTGCTGGTGGGCGTTGCGGCCTCCTCGAGCTTCGATACCAAGCAAGACGTGACCCTGATGCCCGGCGAGTCGGCGCAGGTCGAGGACTTCCGGGTCACCTACGAGCGGCCGACCGTGTCCCGCGACGATCAAGCCCTGACCTTCGGTGCGAAGCTCAGGGTGACCCCGACCGGCGAAGAGGGCCGCCAGCTCGAACTCCAGCCGACTCGCCGGTATTTCCTCCGGGGATCGGGGACGAGGAGCATCTCCGGGTACTTCGAGGGTGAGGCGACCAGCGAGGTCGCACTCGACGCCGGCGGCCTGGAGGATTTCTGGGTGGCACTGGAGCCCGATACGAACCGGATCCAGGAGCGGGCCGAGTCGGCCGACCGGCGATTTGCCGCCTATATGAGGGCAGTCGTTCTCCCGACCGTCCGCAGCCAGCCCGACCGGTCCGAAAGGATCACCAGCCAGCTGGTCGCGATCCAGAACCTCGCTACCGAACGGGTGATCGCGGATTACACAAAGCCTGCGACGGTGAGTGAGGCGACCTTCCGGGTCATTGTCAGTCCGGTCGTCACTGCCGTCTGGATCGGCGCCCTGATCGCGGTACTCGGGGCCCTGTTCGCCCTCTGGCCGAGTAGTCGCCGGCGTCGGGAGTCAGAGTGATTGATCTGCTGATCGGCCTCCTGCTGGCCGGTCTGGTGGTGGGCCTAGTCACGGTCCCCTTTCGTCGGGGGGGAGCCACTGCCGGGGAGGACCCGGTGATCGCCGAACTAGAAGCGGCGCGGGACTCCAAGTTCCGTGAAATCAGGGACTGTGAGGATGACTTCCGAACTGGCAAGCTGGAGCGCTCCGACTTCGAGAGGCTCGAGGCCTCGCTTCGTAGCGAGGCGGTCGAGATACTCGAGCGACTCGATGCCGCCCGAGCCGCATCCCCCGACCCGACTTCGAAGTCTGGCTAGTATCCAGACCCGTGTACACGGTTCTCGCTGTCATCCAGGTCTTTATCGCCTTCCTGCTGATGTTCCTTGTGCTGCTCCATTCCGGGAAGGACGCCGGTAGGTCCGGCGCCTTCGGGATCGGAGGCGGGGGAAGCTCGGTTGGGGGTGGCTCGATGGTCGAGCGGAACCTGAACCGGGCGACGGTCGCGGTGGCGATCCTGTTCGTGCTGAACACGATCCTGTTGCTGAAGATCTGAACCGAAGGGCCGTTAACCGCTCGGTGACCGGCCGCTTCGAACCCCTCGGGTAGGCTCCCCGCCATGACTGATGCGACGAAGCTGATCATCGCCATCACGGCCGGCCTGATCGGCCTCGCCCTGGCGATCTTCGCCACGATCGTCGCGATCAACGCTCGCGACACGGCGAACAACGAGGCGTCGGTCCAGCAGCTGGTGACCCAGGAGGTCGAGCAGCGACTCGACCAGGCGATCGCGGAGCAGGCACGGAAAGAGTCCAGACAGGTCTCCGTCGCGGAGAAGTTCGTTCGGTCACTCGTCAAGGGCGAGCGTAAGACGATCCGCGAGTACGTTCGCCTCAAGCGTTCGGTAAGGAGATTGAAGGCCGACCTGGAGGCGACCGCAGTCGCTCAGAAAGACGGTTTCTCCAGGCTTGACAGGCGAATCGATAATACGAACGAGGACCTCGCAGCTATCAGTAACCGGGTCCGGCGAGTCCGCGACAACCGCGAATTCAACGGTGGCGCGAACCCCTGACCGGACCCTCCCGGCGTAGCGCATGACGTTCGAGGAGAGGATGGTCCGCTCGCTGCACGTCGGCACATTGGCCGCGGCCGACCTGACCGGCGGTCACGACCACCGGACCCTCTTCCAGGCGTCGACGATCGCCGCCCTGCTCGAAGGACGGTACGACGGGGACGTCACCTTCGCCGACCTGGCCCGCCAGGGGGACACCGGCCTGGGGACCTTGAACGGACTCGACGGGGAGATGGTGGCACTCGACGGGGAGTTCTTCCGGGCGGACGTCAACGGCAGGATCAACCGGATAGACCCGGGCGAGAAGACTCCATTCGCCGTCGTGGTCGAATTCGACCCGGACCGATCGGTCGAGCTGCCGGGCCCCCTAGGCAAGGACGAGGCCCTTTCCCTACTGGATGCCGAGGGGGGCGACCCCGGTCCCGTGGTTGCGATCCGGATCGACGGGGAGTTCGAACGGGTCGAGGCTCGCTCGGTACCCCGCCAGGAGAAGCCGTACCGGCCGCTTGCCGAGGTGGTCGACGGCCAGAACGTCTTCACGATCGGTCGGTGCGAGGGAAGCCTGGTCGGATTCAGGTTTCCCGACTGGAGCGAGGGAATCGAGGTCGCCGGGTACCACCTTCACTTCGGCGACCGGGAGAGGAAGAGGGGAGGCCACGTCCTCGACTTCACCA
>JBMSXD010000151.1:0-3401 GCA_049425265.1 Solirubrobacterales bacterium | reverse complement strand
GTGGTAAGCGGGGTGGGGGTGTTAGGCGAGGCTATCGGGGCGCTCCTCGTGTTAGGGGTGAACGTGACCCTGATGATCCTGACCGGGACGATCACCCTTTTCCTCCAGCGGCGCTTTGCCCCGAACAGGGCCGGGGCGCGGATGCTTGGGGGCTCAGGCGGCGGATAGGGACTCCGGCGCCGGGTGCCTGCCTGCCTAGAGCAGGTCGGAGAAGAAGTCCATGATCGCAGCGTTTCGGCGCCGGTAGGCCATCGGTTCGCAGTGGTACTGCGAGCCGTCCGCGCTGGTGAACTTGACGTATTGCTTGCCTTCGCTCGCGGTGAGTGCGTCGAAGAGCATCTTGGCCTGGCCGGGGAAGAACTGCTCGATCTCGTTGTCGCCTACCAACAGCGGAGCGGTGATCCGGTCGACCACGTCCGAGCTGTCGTACTCGACTACCTGGCTGTACTTGTCGAAGAAGTTGTCCCCGGAGTAGAGCTCGAGCCGCTTGGCCATGCCGGCCTGCTTTTCCACGGGGAGCTGGGCCGTGAAGGCCGACCACTCGGCGTTCACCTGGTCGGCGTTGCCGGCTGCGACCAGGTCCAGGAGTCCCGGGAACTCGGTCAGGGGTCCGGTCCAGCTGATCCCGACGTAGAGCGCCCCGGGGTCGACCGCGCCGGCGCGGATCCTCGGTTCGAAGGCCATTGCCCTGGGCAGCAGGTAGCCGGAAAAGCTCCAGCCCGTGATGAAGATGGCCTCGCTGTCTACATCCTCGCGCCCAACGAGGTAGTCGACCATCGGGGTCACGGCCTTCTCCCACTCGGGGATGAAGGTCTGGTCGTGCTCGAAGAGCATCCCGCCCTGCCCGGGCCCATCGAAGATCATCACGTTCCAGCCGCGCTCTAGGGCGGCGGCCATGCCGGCCCCCCACATCTCGACCATCTGGCCGTCGGAGCCGTTGGTGAAGAGGACGGTCGGGCGGGGGCTCTCGTCGTCGGCCGCCTTGAGGAACCAGGCCGGCATCGGGTGCTCCCCCTCCCAGGGGATCTCCAGGCACTCCATCGGTGGGTCCATCAGGGCCCCGGCCTTCTCCCAGTTGTCCCGTACCGAGGTGTAGACGCCCCGTTCCTTCTTCCGGGCGGAGGACGGGACGGCGCCCCCGGCAGCCATCGCCGCTACGTCCTCGTCCGAGGCGGTGCTGAGCACGTTGAAGAGGGCCTGGGCGTAGTAGGTGGCTGCCCTCAGGTAGGCACCGCGGGCGGTGTGAAGGTGTCCGGCCGCCTCCTCCTCCCTGGCGAGAGCCGCCAGCCGTTTGCCTTCCCGTTCGTACTCTTCGTGGTAGGTGAGCGGGGTGGCCCCGCGGTCGTTTATCCGCTTTACGACTGTGGCGATCTCCCCGTACTCAGCAGCGCCGTAGGAGCAGGCGCCGATCGCGTTCAGCGTTCCGTAGCTCAGGTCGAAGTCCTCGAAGAGCGGGATCGGCGGTGGTGGGGTCTCGACCGTGAGTGGGTTCTGGAACTTGCCGGGGTCTTCTGTCATCGGCCGAACCTACCCACCCAAGGGGGGTAGCGCAAGGTCTTTCGAGGGTAAGGGGGCGGATCGGTGGGCTATTCCCGATACGGTTTTGGCATGCCGATTTCCCTTAGATCGATCGGGTGTGCGGCGCTGACCCTGGGTGTGGTGGCCTTCCTCGGCCTGACCGCCACCAGCGACGCGGCCCAAAAGCGCCTGGCCAAGGATCTCAACCACGTGACCACGGTTACCTCCGAGAAGAAGGCGGAGCGCCTCTACAAGGGGCTGCTCTCCCTCGGCCTGCCATCGGCCTGGAAGTTCTCGGAGTACGGGCCTAGCAGCTCGGGCGGGGTGCGGCTCGGCAACCTGAACGTCGAGTTGGGCTCGGGCACCTCGCCCCTTGCCGGGGACCAGTTCGCGACCTTCGAGCCGCCGTCGCTGAAGGGACTTACCTCGAGGCTGGACGCCCGGGGGATAAAGCACGGGAAACCGGTCCCGACCAAGGCCGGGTCCAAGCTCCTCTATACCCGGGTGGTCCTGCCCTCTTACTCCGAGGTGAACAGCTCGACCGTCCAGTTCTGTGCCTACGCCTTCCCGACCGGCAAGCCGAGCGTCAAGGCTCCGGCCAACAAGGCCGGGCTGGTCAACGTTCCCCGGGTAGTCCTCAACACCAAGCGCCCCGCCTCCTGGGCCAAGCTGCTCGCCCCGGCCAGGGCGTCGCATGGCAACACCTACCGTTTGCCGAGCGGGCCACTGGTCCAGCTGAACAAGAGCAATAGGAACTCGATCGCCCGGCTGGACGTCCGGGTCAAGAAGGTCCCCCGGGCGGGACGTGCCTTCAGGGCGGTGGGGATCCCGGTCGAAGGCGGCATTGCCAGGCTCGGAACCTTGCGCCTGCGGCTGCTTCCCCAGGGCAGCTAGGTCCCGTCGAGCGGGCAGCCTCCGAAGGGGCAGCAGCCCCCGTCGGGCGAGTAGCCCCAGGCCGGCCCCTCGCCGGGCCTAGCGCCTTCGCTTAATCGTCAGCTTGCGGGTGTCGGTGACCGGGTTGCCGGAGGTGGGGGTGAATGTGGTGCGCAGGGTGAGCTTCAGCGCGCCCTTCTTCAGCGCGCGCCGGCCCCTGCTGCCCAGGTTGCACTTCAGGGTGTGGGTGGAGGCGGAGGTGGTGGTCTTCAAAACGCGGCAGCGGGTGGTGAGCCTCTTCGAGCCGGTGGTGGCGCGCTGGCTGATCTTCCCGGCGCCCGAGACGGTGACGCGGCTTGTGATCCAGGCGCCCTTGCGGGAGACCTTCTGCTTGACCGAGGCGACCTTGACGGTGGCGGCGGGGGTGGGCGTGGGGGTCGGCGTGGCGGTGAAGCCGGCGGTGACCGCTCTGGCCTGGTTCATCAAGACCGTGCAGCTCTCAGCGGAGCCCGAGCAGGCTCCGCTCCAGCCGCCGAAGGTCGAGCCCGGGGACGGCGTTGCGGTGAGCGTCACGCTCGTGCCGCCGTCGAACTGAGCCGAGCAGCTCGACCCGCAGTCGATTCCGCCCACGCTGGAGGTGACGGTCCCCGAACCGCTCCCGGCCCTGGTAACCGAGAGGTCGAGACCAACGATGACCTTCCCGATCCGGTTGCCGGTGAACTGGGTGAACCACATGTTCCCGTCGGGGCCGGCCGCGATCCCGAACGGGTTGGCGCCGGCGGTGATCCCGGCCGAGTACTCGGTGACGACTCCCGCGGGGGTGATCTTCCCGATCCGGTTGCCGTTCCTCTCGGTGAACCACATGTTCCCGTCGGGGCCGGCCGCGATCCCGTACGGGGCGGCGCCGGCGGTGATCCCGGCCGAGTACTCGGTGATGACTCCCGCGGGGGTGATTTTCCCGATCCGGTTGCCGCTGAGCTCGGTGAACCACATGTTCCCGTCGGGGCCGG
>JBMSXD010000150.1:0-3409 GCA_049425265.1 Solirubrobacterales bacterium | reverse complement strand
TCCGGGCACCGAGCTCGCGCAGGCGCTCGTCGATTCGCTCATACCCACGGTCGATCTGCCGGATGTTGCCGATCTCAGAGGTTCCCTCTGCCGCGAGGGCGGCGATCAGCATTGCCATACCGGCCCTGATGTCCGGACTCTCGACTCTTTCACCGTGCAGCGGCCCCGGTCCGCTGACGATCGCCCGATGGGGATCACAGAGGGTGACCCGCGCGCCCATCGCAACGAGTTTGTCTACGAAGAAGAGGCGGTTCTCGAACATCTTTTCGAAGATCAGGACCTCACCGTCCGCCTGTGTCGCGAGGGCGAGGGCGATCGAAGTGAGGTCGGCCGGAAACGCCGGCCAGGGGCCATCCTCGATCTTCGGGATGGCGCCACCCGCGTCGGGCTCGATCGTCAGCGCCTGGTCTGGCGGAACGACGATGTCGGTCCCTTCGACCTCGGAGACGAACCCGAGGCGCTTGAACTGTCGCCTGATCATCAGCAGGTCCGACGGGCGCGTCCCGGTAATCCGAAGGCTCCCGCCGGTCGCCCCGGCGAGGGCCATGAAACTCGCGATTTCGATGTGGTCGGGACCGATCTCGTACTCGGCCCCGCCGAGTCGGTCCCGCCCTTCCACGGTGAGCATGTTGGAGCCGATGCCCTCGATCGACGCACCCATCCGGACCAGCAGGTGGGCGAGGTCCTGAACATGCGGCTCGCAGGCAACGTTCATCAGCCTCGTGGTACCGGGCACGAGGGCGGCAGCCATCAAGGCATTCTCGGTTGCCATCACCGAGGGCTCGTCCATGAACACCTCGGCCGAGCTCAGCCCGCCCTCCGGAGCCTTCAAGATGATCATCCGGTCGCCATTCACGGTTGCCCCGAGGTCGCGGAAGGCATCCAGATGGGGATCGAGGCGGCGGCGGCCGATGAAGTCGCCGCCGGGCGGCGGCATGCTGGCCTCCCCGAAGCGGGCCAATAGCGGACCGGCTAGCAGGAAGGACGCGCGAATCGCCGCCGCGAGCCGCTCGTCTATCCGATCGGGCGCGACCTCGGAAGCCTGGAGGGTGATCGTGTTGGGGGCGACCCACTCGGCAGCCACACCAATCCCTTCCAGGAGCGCGATCTGGGCCTCGGTGTCCCTGATCCGGGGAACGTTGGAAAGGGTGAGCCGCTCCTCGGTCAACAGGCAGGCGGCCAGGATCGGCAATGCCGCATTCTTGTTGCCTGCCGCGGCGATCTCGCCGGACAGCGGAACGCCACCCTGTATTACGAACTTTTCCATCTCTGATGACCGGGGACCCCGGGTCCGGACGGGTGGCCTGTATGGCGCCGTCGGGACCCTCAGCGGATTCGCAAGCCTAACACCGGCAAACGTCCTCCCTTAGCGGTAGGGGGCAGCTGGGGGCGGGCCGTCATCACGGTCGTCGACGGCCCCCTCAGGTATCGGCCCCTAAGGCGCGTACCTGCCGCCGGCCCTGGCCCACTCGAGGGCTTCGTCGGGGCCCGAGAATCCATCGACGACCTCGGTATCCCCGTGGCGCCTGATCAGGTACATCGCCGTCTCGCCCAGCTCATTACCGGTGACGGCACAGAAGGGATCGGCCGACGGGGGGACTGCTGCCTGGTCGAGGATGTGCCAATCGTTCTTCTCGGTCAGCCAGGGCGCAACGTGCTCCAGGCGGCAGAAAGCCGCCCCCATGTTCCGGGCCGGCTTGATCAGCCTCCACCCCTCCCCGGGCTCGAGTCCGGTTCCACACCAATCGCATTTACCGAGCTGGGCCAGGCAGTCATCTTCCTACATGGCCCCGTCGCCAGACAGGGGCAAGCTCGACCGGAAGCAGAGGTGCTTGCGGGAGCCGTTTCCATATGCGAACATACGTTCGTATATGGTGATCTGCGCTTGTGACCCTTCTCTCGGCCTGAGGGCCGCGGTTCAGGCCTCTGGACTTCCGGATCCCCGGGGTCCGGCGGCGGTTGCACCACTGGAGAAAGGCGCGCCAGCGATCGGCGGGGTCAACCCACCGGCCGAACGGGCGGGAGTCAGGTCGGGCATGGATGTCGGCACCGCGCTCGAGATCTGCCCCCGCCTGGAACTTTTCCCACCGGATCCGGCAGGCATGGTCGGGGTCTGGGACCTGGTGATTTGTGCGCTCGAAGGGATCGGGGCCGAGGTAGAGGTCGAACGGCCCGGAAAGGCCTTTTTCGATCCGACTCCGATCCTTGGGATTCATGGCGGGCTGGACGGTCTGGTCCGGGAGTCGTTTCGGGCCGTGAGGGGAAGGGCGATGCTGGGGATCGGGCCGAGTCGGCTGGCGGCGATGAACGCACTCGCCCCCTGTCCGGAGACCCTCGAACCCGTGTCCGCGGAAGCTTTGGGAAGCCATCTGGATCAACTACCCATACGAAGGCTGCAGGAGCACCTGGGCGAAAGTCCGGGAGCGGACCTGTTCGGGACCCTGGACCGTCTGGGCATTTCGACCCTGGGAGGGTTCAGGGGGCTGGAAACCGCTGCGGTGGCGGACCGCTTCGGCCAGTTCGGCCTCGAGGCACTCCGGATCGCCCAGGGGGTCGAGCCGCCCCTCGTACCGAGGTCGGCGCAGAGTGGCATCGAAATCCATCTAGACCTCGAGTCGATAGGCGGTGGTGAGCGACTCCCGGTGGCTCTCGACCTGGCCTGCCGGATGATCTCTTCCCGCCTCGGTGAGGCGGACCTGTTCGCGAGGAACCTGAGCGTGGCAGTAGTACTCGATTCGGGGGGCAGTCTGTTCAGGGAATTCGTCCCCAGGGCTCCCACCCGCTCCGCGAGAACGTTCTCTCTGCTCACCCGCGATGCCTTCGGTCCCTTGCATTCACCCGTCCTGTCCCTGACCCTCGGGGCTCCCAGGACGACCGGAGACGGACCCCGGCAGGAAGACCTCTTCGGTGACCCGTCCGCCAACCGCAGGAAAAGGCTGGCCGAAGCCGCCAAGCAGGTCGGGGTAGCCGTTGGGGAAGGGACCTTGATGCGGGTGGTGGAGGCGGATCCCGATTCACGACTGCCTGAACGCAGAGTCGTCATGGTCCCCCTGGCCGGTGGCGGATCCCCTCCTGGGGATGTGATCGAGCGTTGAGCGGTAACCCCCCTGGAAGGATCCATCCCTACCGGGCAAAGCCGGTGGTCGTGCTGGCGGATGCCGATGTGAGGCCGAAAGAGGTCGGCGGGGAGCCGGTCGCCTCGATCAGGGAAGAGTGGCTGGTCGAGGACTCCTGGTGGTCGCACCACCGGATCAGTCGACACTACTTCGAGGTCGTCCTGGAAGGGGGGCGAAACCTCACCCTGTTCCGCTCCCTCCCTGGTGGCGAGTGGTTCAGCCAACGGGCTTGAGGCATGGGCGGATCGGTCCCCTATTCGGAGCTCCACTGCCATTCCTGGTTCTCCTTCCTG
>JBMSXD010000149.1:0-3410 GCA_049425265.1 Solirubrobacterales bacterium | reverse complement strand
TGTGGCGGGCGGTGGAAGAGGCCTTCTCCTCCCGGGTCTCCGTGATCACGGGTGGCCCGGGAGTGGGAAAGACTGTCTGCACGCGGGAGTTGGTCGGCGCAGCGAAGGAGGCCGACCTCCGCGTCCTGCTGGCCGCTCCAACGGGCCGTGCCGCGAGGCGGATGTCGGAGGCGACTGGAGTCGAGGCCTACACCGTCCACAGGCTGCTCGAGTGGCGACCGGGGAGTGAACCGGGGTTCGGTCCGGGACGGACCCTCCCGGCCGACCTGATCGTGGTCGACGAAGCGTCGATGATCAACCTCCGGATGTTCGAGGTTCTACTTGGTGGGGTCGCCCACGAGACGCACCTGGTGCTGGTCGGTGACGCCGACCAGCTCCCCCCGGTGGGAGCCGGAAAACCGTTCTCCGACCTGATCGAGTCGGGCCTGGTTCCGGCTACTCGGCTGACCCACATCTTCAGGCAGGCGGCCCGGTCGATGATCATCACCGCGGCCCACCAGGTCAACGCCGGCGAGGCGCCGAACTTCGAACCCACGGCCGACCAGCAGACCGACCTCTTCTTCCTCGATCGGCCCTCGCCCGACCAGGTGGCCGAGTCAGTGGTGGAGCTGGTCGCCGAGAGGGTCTCGGCCGGCCTCGGCCTCGACCCGAGCCGGGACGCCCAGGTCCTGGTTCCCGTCTACAGGGGTGAGGCCGGGATCGACGCGCTCAACGAACGCCTCCAGGAGCGCTTGAACCCGACCGGTAGACCGGCCTTCGAGGGCCGTTTCAGGATCGGTGACCGGCTGATCCAGACACGCAATGCGCACGAGATAGGACTGATGAACGGGACCATCTGCTTCCTGGTCGATGACGACCCGGAGGACGGATCGCTGGTTTTGGAGACCGATGGCGGGGAGACCGTAGTCCTCCCCTATGAGGAGGCGCGGGACCTCCGGCTCGCCTATGCGATCTCGGTCCACAAGTCGCAGGGCTGCGAGATCCCGGTCATCGTCTTCGTCTGCCAGAGGGCGAACACCGGGATGCTCACCAGACCGCTGATCTACACGGCGATCACCCGGGCAAAGGAGATGTGCGTCGTGGTCGGCGACCGTCCGACCCTCGATCGCGGGGTCAGACGAGACGACGGCGGACGGAGATACTCCTCGCTAGTGGAACGCCTGGAGCCGAGCGCCGCCGGATCTGGCCCGGCGCCCTGAGTCAGGCCTCGGCTCCCGGCACCGCATGGAGCCGGTAACGCATCGCCTTCTCCGAAGCCCCGAACTCGGCACAGAGCGTTGCGAGGTCGTCCGCGAGTGCGACTCGCCGCGCCGCGACCAACTCGGCCGGCATCAGGAGAGCTGCCGCAAAGGCATCGGCTTCGCGCTCCAGCTCCGCCCTGGGGCCTCCGCCAGACGTGGGCACACCGTCGTCCTCCTCTCCGTCGACGACCTCGATCCTTCGACAGAAGACGGTCGGCTCGAGACTGTTCTGGTGGATCACGTAATGACCGAGCTCGTGGCAGATCGTGAACCGTTTTCGACCCTCCCACTGACGGGCCTCTGCCGCGTTGACCCAGATCTCCCCAGGTCCAGTCAAAAGTAGCCCGGAAACGTTCGTGCTCCGCTCGTCCTCGAGTCCGGGGGCCTCGGTCATGTCATCGACCTCCCGGATCAGGAGTCCGAAGGTATTCGAGACGATCTTCTCCACCGGGACCGGCAGTTCCTCACCGTTCCAGATGTAGTCGGGGACCCGTTCGAGTATCTCCTCGGCTCGAGCCTCGACCCAGGCCCGGGGCGCCTTGCCCTCGTCGGTCACGCCTGCTCGGCCCCGGACTCACGCGAGGTGAACAGACGATCGATCTCGTCGGGACCGAGCGACGGAGTCCTCATCCCCCCGTCATCGGGACTTCCTAGACCGAGGTTGAGTGCCTCGACGGAAGGCCTGCGGGCAAAGGTCGCCCCGCCCCCCGGATCGAGCTGGCGCCGTCCGATCGCATCTCCTGCCTGACGAAGTGCATCCCTCGAGGTGCCGAGGATCTGGGCGAGGCGGTCGAGAACGGTGTCGGTGACCCGCCGTGCGTCGAGCGTCCCCCAGGTCATCCCGTGGAAGTAGACCCTCACCTTCTCCACCTGGTCGGGGCCTTCGGCGCCGAGTCCCTCTGCCAGGTCGCTCACCACGGCCTCCCGCTCGAGCTCCCGGCCGGCCATCAGCTCGGGGAGCAGCTCCGGCCACTCTCCCGCGGGGCAGCGGGTTTCCTCGATGATCTCCCCGACCACCCGCTCTGCCAACGACCCCCGATAGGCCGAGGGATCCCATTCCCTGGGCTCTCCCTCTCCTTCCACCGGACTGGCCATCAAGAGGATCTCCATCCGTCGCTCCAAGCGGGCGCGGTCTGGACCTTCGACCTCCATCAGGAACGGGGTCGGGTCTGCATCCCCCGACCTCACCGCGGCGGCATACCGCTCCAGGAGTTCGTCAACCCTGTCCATCGGAATCATCACCTTCCCGGTCGCTCGACTCGATCGCGCCGACCTCGATCTCTTCGAGGAAGAGGTCCCTGTTCTTCTTCTTGAACCGGGAGTAGATCGTGTCGACATTGTCGGTCGTGATGCCTTCCCCTCGATCGAGTCCTTCCTCCTCCACCATCGTTACGACTTCCAGTGCCGAGTACCCCTCAGCCTTGAGACCGACGATGAAGGCGTCCCGCTCGCTCTCCTCCTCCAGGGCGCGATCCCAAAGTACTCGTAGCTCCACCGCCTTCTCGATATCCATTCCCTGATCAGGGACCAGTTCGTAGAGACCGTGCTCCTCCCCTATCTCGCTCACCGTCCCGTCGTATGCCTCGACCCTGGGAGCCCCGTCCCTGGCCCGGAACCAGTCGATCACCCTTCGGTCAACGATCGTCTGGACGAACTTGTGGAACTGGGGGGCGACCGCCCCCTCGAAGCGCTCTACGCTTCCGAAGACGTCCTTGAACGCCTCGGCGACGATGTCCGCCGCCTCCTCGTCGACCGAAGCCGTTCCGGCCCTGGCACAGGAGGCCTCGATCCGACGGCGTGCCCGATTGAAGAAGATGGCCTCCCACTTGAAGACCAGCACCGCGAGTGCGGCACGGTATTCGGAAGTCTCGCCGAGCTCCCTTGCTGCGACCACGTACTCCATGACTTCGGCGTCCTCGAGCGCCGACAGCTGCTCCTGTGACTTCCTCCTGAAGATAAATCCCCCTTTCGGCCCTCAAGAGTCGGGCCCCCGGGTCCATTCCTGACAGATGGGAGGAAACAATCCTCGATCCGACTCCAACGCCACTGTCCGACCGGCAATCCACCGGTTCACCGAGGATAACGGCGGGGTCGGTTACGCTCGTGGGGATGTACCGGGAAGCTGACAGCCCAGGATCCGCGGTCTGGCCAACCTCACCTCCGAGCGAT
>JBMSXD010000148.1:0-3441 GCA_049425265.1 Solirubrobacterales bacterium | reverse complement strand
GACGACGGCCGCGTACATCCCCTCGGAGAAGTAGCCAGGCGGCCCGGAGCCCGGTGGGCCGGGATCGGTCATCAGCCGGAGCCTGCGCGGCCTGCCTTCGAGCCACCCCGAGACCGCCCTGTTAAAGCGCCGGTAGGAGCCCGGGGCATAAGACGAGGCCGACATCATCAGGAAGACCAGGATCTGTTGGGTGAAGGCGGACCGCGTCCCGGCCCGGAGCAAGACCCGGTCGAACCGGCCGAGCGCGTCGCCCGAGCACTCGGGAAAGCGCTCGCAGGCGAGCCTGATCGCCCGACGAGCCGCCGGATAGAGGCTCGGCCAGAAGGGGCTCTCACCGGTGATCGGGTAGGCAGAGGAGAGGATCAGGCCTCGCATTCCCTGGCCGTAGCGGGCCGCGTAGGACTGCCCGAGGTAGGTGCCATAGGAATCCCCGTAGAGGATCATCCCGTTGCGTTCGATCCCAAGTGCCTGGCGGACTGCCTCGACGTCGGCCGCCGACTCGGCGGTCGTATATCCCTGATAGAGCGGTCCGAGTTGCTCGGCACAGGCCCGCAACCCCTTCGAGGCCGAGACCCGGCCGCGCTGGAGCCCGGGGCAGTTGAGCGGCCGGGAGCGACCGGTGCCCCTCTGGTCGATCGCGAGCAGGTCGTACCGGCGGAGGAAGGGGGCAAAGACGGCGGTGACCGGACGAATCGAGTCGAAATTGGTCGCGGCGTACCCGGGCCCTCCCTCGACGAAGACGATCGTGCCGCGGGGCTCCCGGGAGCGGTCGCTCGCCGGCCTGAGGGCGAATCCGATCGGGCGATTGCCCAGCTCGGGGAAGCCTCGAACGCTCGGCACTGAAATGTGCCCGCAGCGGAAGGGCCGCTTGGTGCCGATGTCGCACCTCTCGAGGTCAGGTGCTGCCTGGGCCGGGCCGGAGGCCACCGCCCCGACCAGCAGCCCGAGGACGAGCGCTCCCGGGCCCAGGGAGCGGCGAAGGAGGCCGCTCAACGGCCTGCTTCCTGCCCGGCGACCAGCTCGACGTCGGCCATCTGCTCGTCGATCCAGTCCCCCGGGGTTCGGGAGAGGATCACCTCGCGCAGCCCGTCCGCCCGGCGAGCCCGCTCCTCCGGGCTCATCGTCAGGGCGGCATGGATCGCATCGGCCTGCTCTTGGATGTCGAAGGGGTTGACCGTCAGGGCGAACTCACCGATCTCCTCGTGGGCTCCGGTGTTCTCGGAGAGCATCAGGACGCCGTTTCGGGTGTTGATCACCGGAGCCTCCTTGGCGACCAGGTTCATCCCGTCGAAGATCGAGTTGACCATCAGCAAGTCGAAGTGGCGGTACCTGGCGAGGGCATCGTGGAAGTTCTCGTAGACCCGCAAGTCGATCGGCATCCAGTCGGTCGTCCCGTGTCGGTGGTTGACAACGGCGACCAGGGCCTCGATCCGCTCGAGGTACTCGGCGTACTCGGGCACGTCTTCACGGGAGGGCTGGAGGTGGGCGACGAAGGTGACCTTTTCGAGGAACTCGGGGTGCTGGGTCAAGAAGGTGTCGAAAGCGGTGAACCCTCGGAGCACGTTCTTGGAGAGGTCGGCCCGGTCCACTCGGAGGATCAGGTTGTCGCGGCGCCGCTCGAGCAGATCCTCCTCGGCGGCGGCTACCTCCTCGGCCTCGGCTGCCCGTTCCAGCCCGGCCGCATCGATCGAGAGCGGGTAGGAGCGGACCCATGTCCGGCCACCGGGGTGGGAGACGGTCAGGGCTTCGTAATCGACTTCGTACCCCATCAACTGCTCACAACCGGCAAGGAAGTTCCGGCAATAGAGGGTGGTGTGGAAGCCGATGATGTCGTTGGCGAGGAGGCCGTCGTAGATCCGCTTTCGAATCCCGGCGGGCAGGACCAGCCAGCTGTCCGGCTGGCTCCAGGGGATGTGGACGAAGTGGTGGAGGATCGCGTCGGGACGGGCCTCGCGGATCATCGCCGGGGCGGTGTAGAGGTGGTAGTCGTGGAGCATGACCAGCGGCCTCTCCCGGCCCTCGATCTGCTCGACCACGGCCCGGGCGATATCCCGGTTGACCACTTCGTAGCCTTCGGTCCAGGCGTCGAGTTCCTCCTGGCGGATGTCGGGTGCGTTCGAGAGATCCCAGAGGTAGTGCTGGATGAACCAGATGATCGGGTTGGCGATCACGTTGTAGAAGCGGTCGAAGGCCTCGGGGTCGCTCTCGACCAGGACGACTCGGTAATCGATCCCGCCGAGCTCCACCTCGACCGGTCGGTCCCCGGCCGCGCGGGCCACCTCGACGTCGTCCTCCGACATCGCCGAGGCGATCCAGATCGCGTCGCGGTGGGCGACCAGCCCCGAGAGGGCGGTGACCAGCCCACCTCCTCCACGAAGGGCGGTCCACTCCCCGTCGGGGCCGATCTCGAACCGCGCCGGACCGCGATTGGAGACGATTACTAGCGGCTCCTCTGCTTCCTCACCCACGAAACCGAGTCTAGAGCCAGCCCGAGGGCAGCTCCGGGATCCGGCTAGGGCTGCGAAACGGCAGTCGGGCGCTCCCCGAGCTCGATCTCGATCGTCTCGCGGGATCCATCCCGGACGACGACCAGCTCGACCGTCTCGCCCGGCGTAAGGGCCGCGATGATACGACCGAGGTCCTCGGCCTGCCGGACCGGCTTGCCGTCGGCTTCGATCACCACATCGCCACCGACTGCAAACCGGGTGCCCTGGAAGGTGATCTCCTCGTCGCTCCCGCGGATCCCCGCCTCATCGGCCGGCCCTCCGTCGACCACCTCGGCGATCAAGGCGCCGCCGTCCACCCCAAGCCCCAGCCTCTCGGCCAACTGGGGATAGATCGGCTGGGTGCTTACACCGATGTAGGCGTAGTTGGCCTCTCCCTCCCCGCGAAGCTTCTCGACCGACTGGATTATCGAGTTGATCGGCACTCCAAAACCGACCCCGTCGTTGGCGCCGGAACGGCTGACGATCTGCTGGCTGATCCCGATCACCCTGCCGGTGGCATCGAGCATCGGGCCGCCCGAGTTGCCGGGGTTGATCGAAGCGTCGGTCTGGATCGCGCCCTCGATCTGGAAGTCGGTGAGCGAGCGGACCGAGCGGCCGATCTGGGATACGACCCCTGTCGAGAGTGAGCTGTCCTCGCCGAAGGGGCTGCCGATCACGGCGAGCGGCTCACCGACTACCACCCTGTCGCTGTCCCCAACGTTCAGTGGAACGAGGTCGACGCTCGAGGGGTCGACCTTGATCAATCCCGTATCGGTGAAGGGGTCGAAGCCGATCACTTCAGCCGGGACGACGTTGCGGTCGCGGAACTCGACGAATACCCGTTGGGCTGCCGTCCGGTCCTCACCCTCACCCTGGGAGATCACGTGGGCGTTGGTGACGATCTCCCCGTCACCGTTGAGGACGAAACCGGAGCCCTGGGCCGCCCCGGACTGGA
>JBMSXD010000147.1:0-3469 GCA_049425265.1 Solirubrobacterales bacterium | reverse complement strand
ATGACGGGCCACCTGCGGCGGGTCATTGCATGCCTCGACGTAGACCAAGGACGTGTGGTCAAGGGGACCGAGTTCGTCGACCTTCGGGATGCCGGTGACCCGGTCGAGCTGGCAGCCCGCTACGAACGGGAAGGGATCGATGAAGTCGTCTTCCTCGATGTTTCGGCCTCCCACGAGGGCCGGGCGACTGCAGTCGATCTGGCCAGTCGGGTCGCAGAAGCCGTCTTCGTCCCATTCACCATCGGGGGAGGAATCCGGAGCGTCGATGACGCGCGGGAGGTACTCCGGGCAGGGGCCGACAAGGTAGCCGTCAATTCAGCTGCTGTGGGTAACCCGGGGCTCCTGACCGAGCTCGCTACCGAGTTCGGATCCCAATGCGTCGTCCTCGCCATCGATGCGCGGAAGGAGGGCGATCGGTACGAGGTATACGTGAATGGAGGTCGCGAACCGACCGGGCGGGATGCGGTCCAGTGGGCAGAGGAGGGCGCATCGCTCGGGGCGGGCGAGATACTCCTGACGAGCATGGATCGGGATGGGACCACCGATGGCTACGAGATCGACCTGACCAGCAGGGTTTCTGAGGCGGTGTCGATCCCGGTCATCGCCTCCGGCGGGGCCGGCGAGCCTGGGCATCTGGTCGAAGCCATCGTCGAGGGTGGCGCCGATGCGGTTCTCTGCGCTTCGATCTTCCATTTCGGTGAATACACCGTCGAGGAAGCAAAGGGGGCGATGGCCGGAGGGGGCGTTTCGGTCCGGTAGTCAGTTACGCGGCCGTTTTGCCACGGAAGGCTTCCCGCTCCTCTCCGATTCGGCCCGTTTCGCTTTCGAGGGCGGCACTGGCTCGAGGGCATGAATGCTCGAGTAGCCGACGATGTACAGCCGTTGTCCGTCCGATACCGCGGGCATGTAGGCCCCGGTGAAATAAGAGAAACGGCGGTTCCCCTTCCTGACCCCGAGTCCGTAGGTACTGGTCCCGTCGAAGGTCGAGGCGTAGACGATCCGTCCGATCACGCTGAGCGAGCCGATAACCCGACCCCCCATGTCGAAACTCCAACGCAATCCGCCGTCCCGGGCGTCGAGCGCGTAGACGTTCCCATCGAACGATCCGATGTAGACGGAGGGCTTGGTGCCGGGCACCGAGGCCACCGCAGGTCCGGAATAGACCCAGCCACCCGTCGAGAAGCTCCAGGCCAGCTCGCCGGTTTGTGAGTCGAAGCTGTAGACCCGGCCATCGTTGTTTCCGGAGTAGACACGCCCGAATGCAACGGCCGGGGTCGAGTAGAAAGAGCCCGCCCGGCCGAGCCCGGGCCCGAGTGAGGAGCTCTGCCAGAGGATTCGACCGTCTCTGGCCCTGACCGCATTCATCAGGCCTCCGTAGTCCCCGACGAACAGGGTCCCCATCCTGTAGGCCGGAGCGGCCTTGATCGCGCCTCCGAGTGAAGTCCGCCACCGGGTCTTGCCGTTGGAGGTCTTCTTTGCGTAGAGGCTTCCGTCCTCGCAGCCGAAGAAGATCAACCCCCGGACGACGATCGGGCTCGACTCGCTTCGACAGGGCAGGGGCCGCTTCCAGATCGGCCTGCCGGTCTCTGCATCGAGGGCGACGACCTGACCCGGTTCGAGGTTGACTATGTAGAGGCGCCCCCGGGAGAAGGTCGGTGAGGAGGCGTTCAATCTTGCGATCCGGCGGGTCCACACCTTCTTGCCGTTCTCGGCATCGAGGGCGATCGCGTGGCCGTCGTTGTCGACGAAGAAAAGCTTCCCAGCTGCAATGACCGGGGGGAACTCGAGCAGGGGTTTGCCGCCGTAACGCCAGATCCGTTCGAAGGGGGGACGGAGACCGCGTATGGGCAGGTATCCCGTCCGTTGACGGTTCAACCGGAAGGTCGGCCAGGTAACGACCCCCTTGCCCTTCTGTACGCGTTCGGTCGGCTGGTCCTGGGAGGCCCTGAAGGGCACGGACTCGTTGCTCACATCGGCCGGTCGCTTCAGCTCCGACCAGGCCAGGAGGAGGGCCAGGGAGAGGGCGAGCAGGATCCCGGCCAGCAAAACTACTCGTTCCGGTGTTGGTTCCGGGATCCGGTCCTGCCAACGCGGAGCCCCTTCTTTTTCTTCAGCCATCCACTCCGGGCTTCATGCTAGGGAAGGTCGGTGATGGTCCCAGCGCAAGCCCGATATCAGCCGGACCGAGAGGGCCTGAAGGCCTTCGTTGAGTCGGACCGGCGGCTCGAGGCGCTCCGAATCGCCGTGGGCGACACCCCTGCCTACCTGGTCGGCGGGTCCGTCAGGGATCTACTGCTCGGCCGCAAGCCGGTCGACCTCGATGTCGCAATCGAAGGGGACCTCGACCCGGTCCTCCGAAAGCTGGGAGGGCAGGTGGTCGAGCATCCACGCTTCATGACCGCGGAGGTATCGCTCGACGGCGGCTCGGTCGATCTGGTGAGGACCAGATCCGAAACGTACGAACGGCCCGGTGCCCTTCCGGAGGTCAGTCCGGCGACGCTCGAGCAGGATCTCGCCAGGCGGGACTTCTCGATCAACGCGATCGCGGTGCCCCTGGCACGCCCCGGTGAAATAGTCGATCCCTTCGGCGGAATCGATGCGATTGCCGCGGGGAAGCTCTCACTGTTGGGGCCCGGTTCGCTGGTCGACGACCCGACCAGGGCGCTTCGCGGAGCCAGGTACGCGGCCCGGTTCGACTTTGAGCCGGACCGGGAGATGGAGTCGGCCCTCTCCGACTGCGACCTCCAGACCGTTTCGCCGGACCGGATCCGCTCGGAGCTCGGGGCGATCGCGGGCGAATCCGCACCCGAGCTCGCCCTCGAGAGGCTCCGCAGGTGGGGGGTCATCGAGGTCACGGAGGGGTCGGTCAGAGGAGTTGGAGCGGCGCGGTACCTCCTCGAGGAATCAGATGCCTGGAGGGGCTGGGCCGAGCTCCGGGATGTCGTTGCCGTGGCGGTGGGAGATGCCGAGAACGTTGGCGGGCTTCCCGATCGACCCCCGTCGACACGGATAGAGCAGTACGAGCTCCTCTCTCGCATTCCGAAGGAAGAGATATTGCTTGCCCGGGCTGGTGGGGCCGAGTGGCTCGACTGGTGGCCAACCGAGGGCTCACAGGCGAAGCTCGAGATCGATGGGGATGACCTGATCGATGCCGGTGTAGAACCCGGGCCGGCCGTAGGGGTGGGTCTGCGAGAAGCTCTTGCCGAGTGCCTGGAGTCTGGTGGGACCGATCGAGCACGACAGCTCGAAACTGCGGTCGAAGCTGCCCGAAATGTCGATAAGGACTGAGTCGTGAGGGAGGGGGATTGGGAACTTCGCGAGGAGGGAGGGATCCGGTGGCTCCAGGCCCCGGTCGGTACCGGATCGGCCTACTTCACGCTTGCTTCGACCGGTGATGGCGGAAGAGTGAACTTGGCAGTGAGCCCCGATGGTCCCGGGGCAGCGACGGAGGCCAGGCTTGCGATGGCTC
>JBMSXD010000146.1:0-3469 GCA_049425265.1 Solirubrobacterales bacterium | reverse complement strand
GCCCGCCCTTTCCCGAACTTCTCCTGGAAGGGGAATGGTTCTACTTGACCTTGACCGACAGCTTGCCGGTCTTCGCGCCGTTGGTGGCGTGAATGGTCGTGCTGCCCTTCTTCTTCTTGGCCGTGACCGTCACCGTCTTGGTGCCGGTTCCGCCAGCGGGGGCCGAAACCGTGGTCTGGCCGGTCACCGAAGCGACTCCGCCGTTGCTCGACCAGAGCCTCAGCTTGACCGACTCATCAGCGGTGCCCGAGTTGGTCACCTTGACGGTCAGCTTCACCTTCTTGCCCTTCTTGACCGACTTCTTGCCGGTCACGGCGATCTTGGTGATGTCCGCCTTCGGGTCGGTGCAGTCCGGGTACGTCCCGATCTGACTTTCCGCGCAAGCGGGCGGATCAACCCTGTTGCCGAACCAGAGGCCACCGTCGCCCTTGATCACCAGGTCGACCGCGCTGGCGCACTGGGTTAGAGCTGCGTTACCCGCGGTTGCGTTGGTACCAGCGAGGGTCTGCAGCACGCTCGTCGAGTTGTCGGCGACGGTGTACGTGCCCTGCAGTGCACCTGTGCCCGCGAGGCCTCCGACGAACGGAGTCCCTGCGAACGCCTTGGAGCCGGTACCGGTACCGGTACTGAGCGTCAGGCCCGGCAGCGGCACCTTGCAGTAGGTGTAGGGCTGCGGTCCGCCATTGGCGGCCGTGATGCCCAGACCCACCAGAACTCGAGCTTCGAAGCTCGTGCCCCCGGCGGGTGTCAGCTCAACTGCGCCAGTCGTCGGGTTGTAGGTACCGGTGACGATTCCGCTCGCGGCGAGGGGTATAGGAACCGGTCCGCCCGTCGTCGGGCTCGGAACCTGCATGATCGGGAACCGGACGTCCAGGTTCACGGGCTCGCTGTTGAACGTGCCGCCCGGAACCACACGGGCGAGCGTGATCGACCCAGCAGTCGGGTTCCAAACGCTTCCCGCCCCGCCAGTTGCCTGGATCAGGCCGAAGCCTGGGTTTCCACCACACGGGTACTGGGCGTTCGGGTTGACCCCGCCAGCCGCAACCGGGTTCGAGCAAACGTTGTTGTTTGCCGGATCAGCTCCGGTCGCAACGATGCTGTCCGTGATGTCCCACCAGTTCGGCAGGTCGGATGTCGAGCCCGGGAGCCTTGACGGTGCCGGAAGGACTTCCTTGCCGACGAACGCCGCTCCGAGGTTCAGCAGTCCATCATTGAGTTGCATCTGGACCGGTTCGTTGGTCGGCGAAGCTTCCGCCTTCGAGGCAGCGAGGCCGAACATGCCGGCACAGGCCACCGCGATGCCCAACGCAAAGACGCCGAGCCGCTTGGCGGGCATCCTCCGGGCTTCGATGGTTGACGTATTCATTGAATTCATCTCTCCTTGTTTATCCGTGGCGTTCTTGCCACTTTTGCCCTACAACCCTCCCCCTGCAGCAAGCAAATCCCGGAGAGATTGGGCCGTGACCCCGCTCCACGATGCGCTCTTCGGAAAGAGGATTTGTGAATGTATCAGTGATGACGATCACTTTCCATCCCAGTAACCGGCCCCGAGGCACCGAGTTGCGGCCGGGCTTCCAGGGTTCACGACTTTCCCCCGGCTGATGGGGAAAAGGGCGGGATTTCCGCAAACTGCGGAGTGGGCCGTCCCTCCCATTTCGGGGAGGGTAAGGGCCCTCCCCTAACCGAACCGTCAGAGTCTCGGGCGATGGCCGACCTGACCGTGATCATCCCGGCGCTGGACGAGTCCGAAGCCCTGCCCGAGCTGATCGGGGAGATCCACTCCGCCGTGGGGCCGACCGGGCGCAACTACGGGATCCTCGTGGTGGACGACGGTTCGACCGACGGCACCTTCGAGCTGGTTCGGGAGCTGGCCACCTCCGACCCCCGGCTCGGAGCGATCCGCCTGAGGCGAAACTTCGGCAAATCGGCCGCGCTCGCGGTCGGCTTCGACTCGACCGATTCCGAGCTGGTGGTGACGATCGACGGCGACGGACAGGACGACCCGGCCGATATCCCCCTGCTCCTAGCCGAGGTCGAGCAGGGGACCGACCTCGTCTCCGGCTGGAAGCGCGACCGCCAGGACCCCTGGACCCGCCGGTGGGCATCCAAGGTCTTCAACTCCTTCACCTCGCTCCTGACCGGGGTACGGATGCACGACATGAACTGCGGCTTCAAGGCCTATCGGGGCGAGTGTGCCCGGTCCCTGGAGGTCTACGGCGAACTCCACCGATTCCTCCCGGTCCTTGCCGAACAGCAGGGCTGGACCGTGGCCGAGGTGCCGGTCAACCACCGGGCCCGTCGGCACGGCCGCTCCCGCTTCGGCCTGGAGCGCTACCTGCGCGGCGCGCTCGACCTGATGACCGTCTCCTTCCTCGGCCGCTACCAGAACCGCCCGCTCCACCTGTTCGGTGGGCTGGGCGTGATCTTCTCGGTGGTGGGAATCGGGATCGGGATCTACCTGACGATCCTGAAGATCGGTGGTCAGGCGATCGGCGAGCGCCCTCTGCTCTTCCTGGGTGTCCTCCTGATCGTGGTCGGGGTCCAGCTCTTCTCACTCGGCCTCCTGGCCCAGATCCTGGTCGCAAACCGGCGGGAGGCTGCCGGAGCGTCCGCCGAAATGGCGATGGTTGCCGATCGGGCCGGACTCGTGCCCGGTGAGGTGGTCGAGCCCGAGCCCGCACTCAGCCCCGCTCGGCCTGCCTGAACCCCTCCAGCCCAGCCTCCAGCGATCCGGCGAGCGCTACCTCGGGCTCCCAGCCGGTAGCGGCAGTCAGCCTCTCCCGTGAGCCGACCACCCCCTCGGCCTCTCCCTCCTGACGGCCTTCGCTCCCTTCGTCCCTGACCGCCTCGATCCCCAGTTCAGTCAGGCCCCTGAAAGTGTCGACCACCTCCGAAACCGAAACCCCGACCCCCGAACAGACGTTTACCGGACCCTCCAGGTCGCCTTCTGCGAGCATGGCGATCGCCCGCGCCGCATCCCGGACGTCGAGGAAGTCCCGCCGGTGGCCGGGGTTACGGATCTCGATCGCAACCTCCCCTTCCTCCTCCGCCTCGGCCCCAGCGATTGCCCGGGCGATCCCGCCGGGCAGGGTCGAGGCAGGCATCCCCGGCCCGGTGATGTTGAAGAGGCGGGCCACGGTGACAGCGGTGTCGGTCCACCTTCCGTACTGCTCGGCGAGGATCTCGGCCGCCGCCTTCGACGCCCCGTAAGTGGTCGCAGGCTCGGTTGAAAGCGACTCGTCCAGAAGGGCACCGCGGGATCCGTAGATAGCCGCGCTCGAGCCGAGGACGAACTTCTCACAGTCTCCCTCCCCGGTCACCGCCTCGAGCAGGTTCCAGGTGGCCCGGGTGTTCGCCGCGAACGCCCGGGCTGGGTCCCGTTCGCATTCGGCCGGCGAACCGATCCCGGCCAGATGGACCACCAGATCGAACTCCCGTCCGGCCAGGGCTTTGGCCGTTGCCTCGCCGT
>JBMSXD010000145.1:0-3484 GCA_049425265.1 Solirubrobacterales bacterium | reverse complement strand
GTCGACGGGGGTGAACCCCGTCCGGGCAGGAAGTCAATCTGTTGCCGTGGCAGGAAAGACCTACAAGACCGAGGGGATCGTGCTCCGCTCGATCCGGTACGGCGAGGCCGACCGGATCCTCCACCTCTACACGCGCGAGCGAGGCCGTATCGGCGCGATCGCAAAAGGGGTCCGGAAGCCCAAGTCCCGCTTCGGCGGCAGGCTGGAGCCGTTCTTCCGGCTCTCGCTGGTCCTCCACAGGGGAAGGGGCGACCTCTCGACCGTGAGCGCGGCCGAAACGATCGAGGGTTATCCCGATCTGAGGGCCTCGGGCCAGGCGATCGCAGCCGCCTCGGATGCCTGCGGTGCAGTACTCAGGTTGCTCGAGGGGACCGGGCCGAATGAGCCCGCCTACAACCTGCTCTGCCGTTACCTCGGACTGCTCGACGCCGACCCGGATGGACCGCTCGCGAGCGGTCCCGGGATGGTCGCCTTCCGTCTGAAGCTTGCCCTCGCTGCCGGGTTCGGACCGGAGCTCGCTGCCTGTGCCAGCTGCGGGTCGAGCGGGGAGGTGGCCGGATTCTCCGGCGCGTCCGGGGGGGTCGTCTGTGCCGGGTGCGGGGCCGGCTCGTTTGCGCTCTCGCCCGAGGGGCACGCCTTCATGGTCGAGGCAATCGGCAGCCCCCTGGCTGAGTTGCCCGAGGCAGACGAAAAGGCCGTCCGGCAGGCAGGCCGGGCAATCGGGGAGACCCTCGAGCACCACGCCCACGTCCGACTCCCTCGCCCCGAGGCCAGGAAGGCCGCTTGAAGGGCGACTCCGAGTTCGCGGTCGCATGGCAGGAGCGGGAGACTCGTGAACTCTCCCCGCGGGCCGTCCGGTCCTACCCCGCAAGACGAAAGGTCGCCGAACCCGACAGCCCGGTCCGGACCCCCTTTCAGCGCGACCGGGACCGGATCGTCCACGCCAAGGCCTTTCGTCGCCTGATGCACAAGACCCAGGTCTTCATCGCCCCGAGTGGGGACCACTTCAGGACCCGCCTGACCCACACCCTCGAGGTGACGGGGATCGCCCGGGGCGTCGCCCGCGCCCTCAGGCTGAACGAGGACCTGACCGAGGCGATCGGGCTGGGCCACGACCTCGGCCACACGCCGTTCGGACATCTGGGCGAGGCCGCTCTCGACCGGGCAAGTCGGGAGCGGGGAGGCCCCGGGTTCCGGCATTACCGCCACTCGGTTCGGATAGTCGAAAAGCTCGAGCGAGAAGGCAGGGGCCTGAACCTCAATCGGGTCGTGGTCGACGGGATAGGGCGACACAGCGGCACCGGAACGCCCCTGCCCCGCTCGCTCGAGGGCCAGATCGTCAGGCTGGTCGATCGGGTCGCCTACTTGAACCACGACATCGACGACGCGATCCGGGCCGGCGTGATCACCAGGAAGAGCCTTCCGGCCAGGGAGATCAAGCTCCTCGGACGAACCGGTCCTGAGCGGATCGACACCCTGGTCCAGGACATCATCGGTGCCTCGGCCGATTCCGAGGAGATCCGGCAGGGCAAACGGGTAGGGAAGGCGATGGAGAACCTGCGGGACTTCATGTTCTGCGAGGTCTACGAGAGCGAGCCTGCCCGCAGGCAGAAGGAGCGAATCGAGTTCGCGATCGGCAGCCTGTTCGACTACTACCGCAGGTACCCGGAGGAGGTGACGGTCAGCTACGGCAAGGCAGCCCAGCCCTCGGCTGCCCAGATGGCGATCGACATGGTCGCCGGGATGACCGACCGCTTCTGCATCGCCACCTTCGAGCGGCTGTTCGTTCCGAGTACGACCTCCTTCTAGGGCCGAGCGAAACCCGGGATCCGCTCCCGTGGTGGAGGGTCCCGCCTCTATGCTGGCCGGGTGGCCCGGTTCACCCCCGAGACGATCGAAAAGGTCCGCTCTGCCGCGGACATGGTCGAGGTCGTATCGGCCCACACCGAACTGAAGCGCTCCGGCGCCAGGTACCAGGGACTCTGCCCCTTCCACGACGAGCGGACGCCCTCCTTCTCGGTCCACCCGGACGAAAAGCTCTACCACTGCTTCGGTTGCGGGGTGGGAGGGGACATATTCGATTTCGTCTGCGAGACCTCCGGTCTGGAGTTCCCCGAGGCAGTCGAAACCCTCGCCGAGCGCTACGGGGTCGAGGTAACCCGGGTCGAGCAGGACCCCGAGGCAGAGGCCCGGAGCAAGGCCCGAAAGCGCCTGCAGGAACTCCTCGATCGGGCCGCATCCTTCTACTCATCGACCCTGGCCTCCTCGAAGGAGGCCTCGGCCTCTCGTGAGTACCTCGCCTCGAGGGGGCTTGGCGAGGAGGTTCTCGCCAGTTTCGGGGTCGGTTACGCACCGAGCGCCTGGGACACCCTGGTCAAGCGAGGTCAGGGGGCCGGCTTCTCCCTCCAGGAGCTGGCCGAGGTGGGACTGGTCCAGAAGGGGCGGGAGGGCGGTCTCTACGACCGGTTCCGGAGCCGGATCATGTTCCCGATTCGGGATGCCAGGGGCAGGACGATCGGGTTCGGGGCAAGGGCGACCACCGACGGCCAGAAACCGAAGTACCTGAATTCGGCAGAGACCCCCTTCTTCCACAAGAGCGAGGTGCTCTACGGGATCGACGTCGCCCGCCCGGCGATGGCCAAGGCCGGCAGGGCGATCCTGGTCGAGGGTTATACGGACGTCCTCGCTCTCCACCAGGCAGGTTTCTCCGAGACCGTCGGGATCATGGGCACGGCGATGACCGAACAACAGGTTGCGGCGCTCTCCTCCACGGTCGGCACGGTGATCCTCGCCCTCGATGCCGATGCAGCCGGCCAGAAGGCGATGCTGCGGGCTCAGGAAGTCGCTGCCGGTCGCAAGGTTTCGATCCGGGTCGTAGCGATGCCCGAGGGAGAGGATCCGGCCGAGATCGCAACCCAGCCCGACGGGGCCGACCGCTTTACCCATCTGCTCGAGGGGGCCGTCGCCCTGCCCGAGTTCCACCTCGATCTCGTCCTCGGCGGGGTCGATCGAAGCTCACCCCTCTCGAGGGACGAGGGCCTGGACCGGGCCGTACCGGTGATCGCCTCGGTTCCGCCGGGGGCGCTCCGGCAGGAACTCGTCCGCAAGGCATCAGATGGCCTGGGGATTGAGACCCCGGTCATCCTCGCCCGGGTCGAGTCCGAACCCCCGCCCACCGCGGGTCGCCCGGCGCCGGTCCCTGCACCAACTGAGGAACACCCCCCGGCCGAGGCCCAGCGGTCGGGAGTCCTGACCAAACACGAGCGGCGGGAGCGATCGCTCCTCCTGATGTGCGTCGCCGACCCGAAGGAAGGTGCGGTTTGGCTCGAGCGCCTGGAAGAGCGACATCTGAGCTCGGATCTCTCCATCCGCACCGTCACCTGGCTCAAGGGACACCTCGGGGATCCGACCGAGGGGATCGACTCAGAGGACGAAGACGTCCGTCGACTGGTCAGGGCTCTGGTCGTCAGGGCAGACCCTTCGA
>JBMSXD010000144.1:0-3582 GCA_049425265.1 Solirubrobacterales bacterium | reverse complement strand
CCTCCTCGAACGCCTCGATAGCCTCCGGGGTCTGACCGGAGTGGCTCGATACGAGGGCAGAGGTCCGGTCGGTGGTCCAGGAGGGAAGCGAGGCCGAGCGGACTACCTCGATCGGACCCAAGGTGCGGTCACCGAGGATTGCCCGTCCGAGGTCGCCCCCGACCGCGGAACCGCCCAGGCCGCAGACGACCAGGCCATCGGAATCGGTAGGCGGCAGGTCGGCCGAGTCGATTCGCCAGAGGGCGTCCCGTACGTGCTCCGGTATTGCCAGTACGTCATCGACCATTCCGGCCCCGATTCTGAACCACCGGGGCCCGGCCCCGCACCTCGCCCTCGACCACCTCACCCTCGGAAACCTCCACGTCGGCACCGATGATCGATCCGGTCACCGAGGCCTTCGGCCCGACCGACGCTCCCGAGAGGAGGACCGTCTCGCGAACACTGGCCCCTTCGGCGACCGTACAGCCTTCGCCCACCACCGCCCGCGGTCCGATCGTCGCCGTCGGCGAGACGTCGTCTCCTCCGACGATGAGGACACCATCCTCCCGGGTGGGCACCGAGGTTTCGATCCTTCCCTCGAGCACGTCCCAGGTCGCCTGGAGGTAGCGGTCGGGGGTACCGATGTCCATCCAGTAGCCCTCCAGCCCCAGCCCGTACAGACCGTGGCCGGCGAGTCCGGGAAAGACGTCACGTTCGATCGAGAGGTTCTCGTCGGGGGGAAGCTCCTCGATCACCGAGCGGTCGAGAACGTAGGTGCCGGCGTTGACCAGCCAGGGCGGAGGCGGAAGCGTCGAGGGGTCCTCGGGCTTCTCGCTGAAACCGGTGACCTCACCGCCCGTTCCGAGCTCGACCAGCCCGTAGGGGCCGGGATCGTCGACCTCTTTCAGGCCGAGGGTAGCCCTCCCCCCCTTCTCGCGATGGAAGCGGACCAGCTCGCCCAGGTCGAAGTCCGAGAGGAGGTCACCGTTCAGGGCGAGGAACTCCTCTTCGAGGTGCTCGAGGGCATGGCGGATCGCCCCGGCCGTCCCGAGCGGCTCCTCCTCCACCACCCAGGTCAGGGCGGGCAGGTCACCGGCCCAACCGGTGAGGACCTCCTCCATCACCTCAGGCCTGAAGCCGCAGGCAAGTATCACGTCGTCCACCCCGTGATCGGCCAGCCACTCGAGGAAGAAGACGAGGAAGGGCCGGTCGACCAGGGGGAGGACCGGCTTCGGGACGGTTTCGGTCAACGGGAGGAGCCTGGTCCCGCGACCGCCGACCAGGACGAGGGCCTGCATCGCTTCAGCCCGGACGGACCTCGGCCCGTCCCACCCCGTCCCAGGTGAATCCGGCCGCGACGAGCTCCTCGGGATCGAGGAAGTTCCGCCCGTCGATTACCAGCGGTCGGTTCATTACGCCGGCAGCCCCTTTCCAGTCCAATTCCCGGAACTCGGGCCACTCGGTTACGAGTACCGCGCCGTCCGCCCCCTCGAGGGCCTCGAGTGCCGAGCCGGCCATCTCGACCCCGGGCAGCAGCTCCCGGGCAGCTTCCATCGCAACCGGGTCGAAGGCAACTACCTCCGCTCCCTCAGCTGCGAGCCTGGCCGAGAGGACGAGGCTCGATGCCTCTCGCATGTCGTCGGTGTCCGGCTTGAAGGCGAGCCCCAGGAGGGCGATCCGCTTGCCCGCAAGTGGACCGATGTGCTCGACCAGCTTGCCGACCACCCGGCGTTTTTGGAGTTCGTTCACCTCGATGACCGCGTTCAAGAGCTGGAAGTGGTAGCCGGAGTTGCCGGCGAGGAGCTTCAGGGCACTCACGTCCTTGGGGAAACAGGATCCACCGAAGCCGATCCCCGGCCGAAGGAACTGGGGGCCGATCCGGTCGTCGAGCCCCATGCCCCGGGCCACTTCCGATACATCCGCACCGACCTCCTCACAGACGTTCGCGATCTCGTTGATGAACGAGATCCTCGTCGCGAGGTAGGCGTTCGAAGCGAGCTTGACCATCTCCGCGCTGGTCACGTCTGTCCGCACCATCTCGCCACCGAGTGGCGCGTAGAGCTCGGCCACCGCGTCACCGTCCGCCTCGCGGCCGGGGGCGACCCCGATGACCACCCGGTCGGGGTGCATGAAGTCCTCCACCGCCGATCCTTCCTTGAGGAACTCGGGGCAGGAGACGTATCCCGATCCGGGCAGCTCGGCCATGATCGTTTGGCCGGTACCGGCCGGGACGGTGCTCTTCATTACCAGCACATGGTCGGGGCTCCCGGCGAGGTCGTCGACCACGGCCCGGACCCTGGAGAGGTCGGCATCCCCGGAGTGCGTGGGTGGCGTATCGACGCAGACGAAAAGGAGTCGGGCGTGGTCCAGTAGACGGTCCATGTCGGTCGTGAATTCGAGGCGGTCGGCATTCGAGGTGAGCAGCTCCGCTAGACCGGGCTCATGGATCGTCACCTCTCCCCTGTTGAGCGCATCGACCTTCTCCTCGACCACGTCCCGGGCGACTACGGAGTGGCCGAGTTCGGCGAAACAGGCGGCCGTGACCAGGCCGACCCAGCCGGCCCCGACCACCCCGATCGGCGCAGCATCGCCTGGCTTTTCCACGGCCTTCCCTGTCATGGGGTCTCCTCAGTCGTCGGTGAAGGCCCGGGTCGAGCGGGCCATGCCGAGCATCTCGTCATTGTCGAGGGTAAGTAGCAGGGAGTTGGAGATCCAGTAGACGTTGCCATCGACGAACCAGGCGACCAGCCTCACGCGATCGCCCTCCGAGTAGACCCGGAAGGTCCTGCCGCCCGAGGTCACCTCGTCGTAAGGAGCCTCGAGGATCGGCGGGTCCTCCCAGCCCCGGATCCCCTGCAGGCCGAAGTAGTGGGTGCCGTCGGCCGCTTCGAGCGCGAAGACCATCCTGTACGCCGCATGGGAGTTCTTGTCAGGGTCGCGGATGTGGTAGCCACGGCTCCCATCGGCCAGGATGGTCGAGGGCGGCAGGCTCTTCGGGTAGTAGATCGGGAAGGCCCGGGCCCCGATCTCATCGTTGAGCTGGACCGCCAGCGAGATAGTGCTCTGGGCCGAGTCGACCAGTCCGTCATCACCCTTCTTCGGGACCTTCGCCTTGACGGCCTCGGGCCCGGGCTTCGTCTTGCCCGAACCCGGTCCACTCCTCCCCTGCGAGAGGGTCCCGACCGGCCCGACCGGCTCCTCGAAACCGAGGAACCGATCGACGGCCCCCTGGATCTCGGCCTCGGTCGCGGTCACGTAAGTCCCGGCCAGGGTCGCCGGGAAGGGGACCTCTACTACTCGGGCCCCACGCGAATCGAACAGGAGCCGGAGGAGTTCGAGCGACTCCTCGGATCCCGAGATGTCCGATTTCGTGTTTTCGGTGAAGGCCTTGATCAGCTCGTTACGTCGCTTGATTATCTCGCCGAAGGAGAGGCGGTTGCGAACCTCGCCGATCAGGTCCTGCTGCCTCGAGGAGCGAACGAGATCGGTGTCGGTATGGCGATAGCGGGCGTAGGCGAGGGCATCCGGTCCGCAGAGCTTCTGGTAGCCGGGGTCGATGTCGATCTCGGCGTACATCTCCGACGGCGCCTTGCCGACGTTCGA
>JBMSXD010000143.1:0-3678 GCA_049425265.1 Solirubrobacterales bacterium | reverse complement strand
AGACCGGCCTCCGGGGGGCCGCCGCCTTCGATGGTGCCTCGCTCCTGTCCGAGCAGATGTTCGTACTCGACCTGGCCGAGGAGATCGGCCGTATCGTCACCCGCTCGCCCTTCTACCACCGGCTGACCGCCCGGATCACCGGGGTCGAGGCCCACGCCGGTCTGGTCCCCGAGGACGGGCGTTCGGCGATCGTCGCCGCATCCCGGGCGATCGCTTCGATGGAGCTGGGAAGGCTGGATGATCAGACCACGGCCAACGTCGGCCTGATCGAGGGCGGGAGCGCCCCGAACGTGATTCCCGGTCACTGCACTTTGATCGGCGAAGCCAGGTCGCTCGATCCGACACGGGCCGCCCAGGTGACCGGCGAGATGACGCAAGCCATCGCCTCGGCCGCCTCGGAATCCGGGTGCGAGGTCGAGGTCGAAACCTCGGTCCTCCATCAAGGCTATGAGGTTCCGGACGACTCGCCGGCGCTCGCGCTCGCCGAGCAGGCGCTCTCCTCGAGCGGTTTCGACCCGGAAAGGGTCTCGACCGGAGGGGGTAGCGACGTCAACATCTTCAGGCCGGAAGGGGTCGACGCGCTCCTGCTCGCCAACGGCACCTTCGCCAACCATACGGCCGACGAGAACGTTCCCCGGGCCAACCTCGTCGCGATGCTCGAGGTCTGCCGGGCGATGGTCGAGAGGGCACCCGAGCATTGCTGAAGCTGAGGAAGGGCACCGTGGTCGCGACAGCGCCGCTCGAGGTCGAGCTCGGAGGGGAACGCCGGATGGCCTGGGCCGATCCGGTTCTGGCGGGCTCATGCGAGCCGGGGGACGAGGTGATCGTCAACACCGAGGCACTCGACCTGGGGCTGGGCTCTGGCGGGTTCGACATCGTGCTGGTCAACCTGACCAGGGGCCTCGAAGGACCGGGAGCGGAGGGTCCCCACGTGATGAAGCTGAATTACTCCGCCCTCCAGCATCCGGTCGGGACCGTCGAGCGCGAAGTCTCGGCTGATCCCCCCGAAGCGGTGCAGGATCGGGTCCCGGTGCTGGTGATCGGGCTCCACGGCCAGCTCGCGCCGGCCGCCTGGGCCTTCGCCAGAAAGGCATCTGAAGAAGGGAAGGGAGGGGCCCTGCTCGGGTACGTACAGACCCAGGGAGGGGCGCTACCGGGTGCCCTCTCCCGGGATGTCAAGGCGTTGATTGAGGAGGGGCTGCTCGCAGGGCACGTAACGGCCGGGCCGACCTGGGGCGGCACCGGTGAGGCGATAACGACGATCGGCGCCCTCGATGCAGCCGGGTCACTCGGTTGGGATGCCGTGATCGCCGGACCGGGTCCGGGCATCCTCGGTTCAGGAACGACTTACGGCCACGGCGGTATGGCCGCCCTCGACACCGCCCACGCCGGGTTGAGCCTCGGGGCACCGACCGTGCTGGCCCCGAGGCTCTCGGGCTCTGACCCACGGCCCCGCCACCGGGGCCTGAGTCACCACTCCCAGACCGTCCTCAGTCACCTGCTCGGCGGGGTCGACCTGCCACTTCCGGAGGGATCGGAGGACCTCAGCGACGTGGTCAGGGATCTGGGGCGTGGCAAGCACCGGGTGACGATCGAACCGGTCGATCTCCCCGGCTTCGAGGCCTCCGAGTTCGTGACGCGGACGATGGGCAGGGGTCCTTCCGAGGACCCGGAGTTCTTTGCCGGGGCGCTCGCCGGTGGATCGAGGCTCGCCTCGCTCCTGCCGGCCTGAGCCCCGTTTCAGGAGCGGCCGCTCCGGTTACCCGGTTGCGCCCGGAGGAATGGCTTCCCACCCGGAGAAAACGATCCCATGGAGCTGCAGGCACCCGTTTCGACCACCGATCGCCTGCCCGACGGCTATACCGAGCTGCTCGGCGACTTCCTCGCTCACCTCGAACTCGAACGGGGCCTCTCCCCGAACACCCTCTCGGCCTACCGGTCGGATCTGCTCGGCTTCGGGGTCTTCCTCGGATCCAACGGGGTCGATCCCCTCGACGCCGAACCAAAGGACCTGGCCGCCTGGTCGGCCTGGCTGGCCGAACCTGAGGAAGGCGAGCGGCCGGCTCCCTCGACACTCCACCGCAAGGCCGCGTCGGTCCGGGCGCTCTACAGGTACCTGAGGAGGGAGGGCCTGGTCGACGACGACCCGACCACCGGGATCGGGCCGCAGCGCCGCAGGAAGACCCTTCCTCCGGTGCTCACGGTGGAACAGGTCGAGGACCTCCTCGTCGCACCTTCCGGCAGCACACCGCAGGCCTACCGAGATCGGGCGATCCTCGAGGTGATGTACGCCTGCGGACTCCGGGTCTCCGAGGTGATCGGACTCGAGATGGCAGACGTCGACACCGAAGAGGGCGTCCTTCGGGCCAAAGGCAAGGGAAACCGGGATCGGCTCGTCCCGGTCGGATCCGGAGCGATTCGGGCGGTCGATGCCTATCGGACCGCGGGTCGGCCACTGCTCGTAGGCGACCGGCACGAACCTGCCCTCTTTCTCAACTATCGAGGTCGCCCTCTAAGCAGGCAGGGGCTCTACAAGATCGTCCAGGGACACGCCGAAACGGCCGGACTCGGTGAGGCGATGACCCCGCACACCCTTCGACACTCCTTCGCGACCCACCTCCTGGCTGGAGGCTGCGATCTTCGGGCGGTCCAGGAGATGCTGGGCCATGCCGACGTCGCCACCACCCAGGTCTACACCCACCTCTCCGGCACCGAGCTCCAGGACGTCTACATGCGCGCCCACCCGAGGGCCTCGAAGCCCGCGTCGGGCGAGTGATAGAACCGCGGGGTGCCCGAGCTCCCCGAGGTAGAAACGGTCCGCCGTCAGCTCGACCCCGAGGTCTCCGGGCGTGCAGTCGAGTCGGTCGAGGTCCTCGACCACTACTTCACCAAGCCACACGACCCACGCGAGTTCGAGCGGTCGATCGAAGGCAGGACCTTCGAGGGGGTGAGCCGCAGGGGCAAGTACCTCCTGCTCGACTTCGATGACGGGGACACGCTCGTAATCCACTTGAGGATGACCGGCAACCTCGTCCTGGCCGAGGGTGAGGAAGAGCGTCCGGCCCCCGACGGGCGGATCTACCGACCACCAAAGGGAGAACACCTGAAGGCCCGGTTCGGACTCGAGGACGGGGTCGAACTGCGCTTCTACGACCCGCGCCGGGTCGGACGGGGCTTCGGCGCCACGCCGGCCGAGCTGGACGACTATCTCGGCCAGAGGCTCGGGGTCGAGCCACTCTCCGGTGACTTCACGGTCGAGGAACTCGCTCGGGTGACGGCCGGCCGGACCGGTCCGCTCAAATCACTCCTCCTCAACCAGGCCGTCGTTGCCGGGATCGGGAACATCTACGCCGACGAGGCCCTCCACCGGGCCGGCCTTCACCCGCTCTCGCCCGGGGGCTCGATGAAACAGGGCCACCACGAAGCGCTCCACTCGGGGATCGTCGAGGCGCTCCAGAGGGGGGTCGAACTGGGGGGCGCCTCGATCGACGACTACCGTGATGCCCGCGGGACCAACGGTTCGATGCAGGAGGAATTCCTGGTCCACCTGCGGGAGGGGGAGGGCTGCCAGCATTGCGAGGGAACCGTGACCCGGATCGTCGTCGGTGGGAGGTCCACCTACTACTGCCCCGACTGTCAGGTCAGGCTGAGGCGTAAGCCGAGGCGTCGCCCGGGGGG
>JBMSXD010000142.1:0-3707 GCA_049425265.1 Solirubrobacterales bacterium | reverse complement strand
TCAGGCCCGGCTCCCGGATACCGCTCCCCAAGCGACCTTCAGAACCGGCATGCGAACACGTGTTCCCGGCGGGAAATTTTTTTCCCGGAACCCCTTGACAGACCACGTCCGGGAACCGGTTGAAGGGTTCGACCCCTGCTTCGGGCCAACCGCCCCAGCCCCTCGTCGTGGTCGGTAACGCCCTAGCCCTGACCGAAAGCGGCCCCGATCAGCCGGTCAGCATTGGCGACCAGGACCACAAATTCACTGTCCTGGCTACCGAGATTCCCGGCACCCGTGAGTGGATGCCCGAGCTCCTCGTCTGGAAGAAATCCGGTTTCCGGATCCTCGAGAAGGTCGAGGACGCCTTCAGGCGCGACCACCAGCGGGTCAAGCTGGAGAACCCCGGGATGGCCGACCGCTACGAGGTCTTCATCGGTAAGGACCAGGATCCGATCCGGGCATTCGAGCTCTTCTCCCCCGACCTGATCGGCCTGCTGACGGGGTCGGCCCCCAAGGGATACGCCTTCGAGCTGGTCGAGGGCCAGTTCTGCGCATTCATTCCGAAGCACCGGAGCGATGCCGGGGAGATCGACCAGCTGGTCACCACCAGTGCCGGGGTGGTCGAGCACATCCGCAGCCAGGCTCCTGACTGAGCAAGAGGTAGTGGTCGCCTCCGGCGAATCCGGTTATCACGAAGGTGGAGCCCCGGGGTGAAAGCGTGCTTTCAGGGAAGAAGGCTGCGCGGTCGGAGGAGCACGCCGGGTGAAGATGCCCGCACCTCGCCGAGGGGGCGCGACGTTCCCGGGCGGGTGGCTTCGACATCGTGGAAGAGAAGACGACCAGACGAGGGAACTACGAATCCGGCTCGGACTACGTGCTCGAGTACGGACGACTCCGGTTCTCCTTCAACGAGCAGGACTTCTGCCAGCGGGTCGAGCAGGCGGCCGTCCGACTGGGGCTCGTCGAGCCGGGACTGACTCCGGCAGAGACGCAAGACCTGGTCACCCTCGCCGTGAACGGTGCGATCGAGGAGCCCTCCTCCGGCCTCGGGGATCACATCGTCCGAAACTGGGAGGAGCTGGCCGGGCGGGCCAACCAGTCATTCGTCCATTGGGTCAGGCGCCTGGTGTTTCGCGGGGCGTGGCTCGACCAGCGGGTCAAGGAGGGTGAGCTGGACATCGTCTTCGACGACCGCAGGCAGGCCTTCTCCTACATCCAGCCCGACCAGGAAGGTGCCGGGATCTCCCTGACCCGCGAGCCCTCCTGGAGCCGGGTTACCTACCGCCCCTGAAGAGCGACCAGCCGCCCTTTTTCTTCTTCCCGGTCCGGCTTTCCTGACCCGGGGATCCACCGGCCTCCTCGATCGAGGGGAATACCCCGGCCGAGGCGAGCGCAGCGCTCAGCCTGATGGTCGAGTTCTCGGTCGTCCGAACCGCATCGAGCACCTCGGGGTCGCCATCGATCAGCACGGTGGCGATCACCGTCACCGACCCCGATCCCTTCTCCTCCAGCTCCCGACCGACTCCGAAGAACGGCTTGACCTGCCCGGGATCGCCGAGGGCGTTGGCGAGCCGGGTCAGGGAGTCGATCATCAGGATCACGTCCTTGCCCTTCTCGGCCTGGCGCCGGACCTGCGAGAGCGCCCGCTCGGCAACCCTGGACTGCTCCCTGGCTCCCAGGTCGGCCGGGGCGGCCTCGATCGAGAGGCCCTCGGTCTCCCGCTCCCAGGTCGTTACCTCCTCTGGTCGCTCGTCGACCAACAGGATCGTCAACTCGGGCGGACGGTCCGAGCCGGAACGGATCGACCGGGCCAGGGAGCGAAGCATCCGGGTCCTCCCCGAGCGGGGCTCGGCCTCGACCAGGATCCGCTGGCCGAAGGCCAGGGAGGCGATCCGGTCGACCGCCCCGCTCCAGACGTCGTCGGGGTCGGGCTTCAGGGGGATCCGGCGGTGTGGCTCGACCGGGGTGAGTCCTTCGAAGGACGTCGAGCGGCCCTCGTCGGGTGGCTTGCCGTTGACCAGCTCGACCCGGGTGAGCGACGGTCGGCGCTCGCCCTTCTTCGGCGCCCGGACCGGTCCGGAGACCTCATCACCCTTCCTCAGCTCGCAACGGCGGATCTGGGAGGGCGATACGTAGACCCCGCTCTCGGGGATCCCCCTGCCCCGGATCAGGCCGTTGCCACGGGGGAGGATGTCGAGCGTCCCGGTGATCTGGTCGGCCTCGAACCCGGCCGCGCCGTCGCGGTCTCCCCCGCCCGAGCGGTCCCGGTCCTTCCCGCCGCGGGACCGGTCCCGACCGCCACGCGAACGTCTGGAGCGCTTGCGCCCTCCAGAGGACTCGCGACCGCCCCCGCCACCGCCACCTGAGCCCTGGGCCCGTTTGGCCTTGGGTCGCGGGGCAGGCTGCGTTGCCCCGGCGTCGGCCAGAGCGTCTGCCAGGTCCTCCCGGCGCATCTTCCTGAACCCCTCTATGCCTGCCGCAGCTGCTGCCTCATGTAGTTGGGCCAGGGAAAGGCCCTCGAAATCTGCTGGATCGCTCATCTTCTTCTCCATTTCTCCCGGGGTCCCCATCGGAGCTGGCGGTGCGCTGGCACGCCGACCCGGCTCCGGAACGGATCCCGTCTTTTCGGGTTACTCGGGGGAAAGTGACTCTATTGGGTGGCGAGCGGAGTACCCATCCCGCTCGCCCCTGGCGCCAGGCCGTCGCGCCGGACCGTCTCGAGCCAGGCCTCCTCTTCGGCCTTCGTCCTCCGCCTGCCCCAGCCGAGCTTTCGCCCCATCAGCTCGGCGACGTGGCTGGCCGCGCCCGGGACGGCAAGGTCGGAGGCCGCGGTCAGGCCGAGGCGGGTCCGGCGGAGGAAGACGTCCTCGAGCGAGCGAGCCTGCTGGGCATCCACGGCCCAGGTGACCTCGGCCATCAGGTCCGGTCTTCCGGGGACGACCGGTGCGGCCAGTGCGGGGTCGTCGCGGGCCAGATCGAGGATCGAGCGGGCCTGGTGGCCGTAGCGGAATGCGAGCTGGGAGACCGACTCCTCGGAGACTCCGTCGGGCCGGTCGAGTTCGGCCGGGGCCAACTCCATTCCGAGCGGTATCTCGGCCGTAAGGCAGGGGGCGTTCCGGCCGGCCCTCTCGACCACCCGGTCGATCACCTGCTGGCCCATCCGTCGCCAGGTGGTCAGCTTCCCCCCGGTGATGGTCAGCATGCCCGAGGAGGTCTCGTAGAGTTCGGCCCTGCGGGATATGTCGACCGACTTCTTCGGATCCCCGGTGCTGATCAGGGGCCTCACCCCGGCGTAAGCCCCGACCACGTCGGAGTCGGTTAGCGAAGCATCGAAGAAGTCGTTGATCGCTTCGAGCAGGTACTCGAGATCGGACTCGGGCGCCTCGACAGAGTCGAGAGGACCCTCATAGTCGAGGTCGGTCGTCCCGACCAGGGTCCGGTCGTACCAGGGCAGGGCGAAGATCGAGCGGCCATCGCCGGCCGGAAGGACGCAGGCGGCCTGACCCATGTCCAGCGACTCGGTGGATAGCAGGAGGTGGGTACCGCGGCTCGGTCGAATCTGGGGGACGCCCTCGTCCGATTCGATCTCCCCCGGGCGGATCAGATCGGCCCAGACCCCGGTCGCGTTGACCACGTTGTCGGCGCCGACCACTATGCGCTCGCCCGACTCGGAGTCGGTGAAGGCGACCTGGTCGACCCTCAGGCCCGAGGCAGTGACCTCGTTC
>JBMSXD010000141.1:0-3763 GCA_049425265.1 Solirubrobacterales bacterium | reverse complement strand
CCGCGACGTCGTCGGCTACCCCGGTTTCGAGGTCGAGGCCTTCGAGACCGCCCACAGGACCACCTCCCTCGGCTACGCGATCCTTGAGGACGATCGGCCGGGGAGGATCGATCCCGATGAGGCGGCCCGGCTGGGGGTAAGCGACGGCCCTTCGCTGGGTGCACTCCAGGACGGCCAATCGGTGATGGGAGAGAAAGGGGAAGTCAGGCCCGAGCAGGTGATGGGAGAGGACCGCCCCGGCCGGGCGGTCGTCGTCACCGGCGACACCGGACCTTCACCGAGGACGGTAGAGGCCGCCGCCGAGGCCGACCTCCTGATCCACGACTCCTCGTTTCTAAGTGAAGACTCCGAACGGGCGGCGGAGACGGCCCACTCGACCGCCGCGCAGGCCGCCGGGGTCGCGGCCGAGTCCGGGGTGAAGATGCTCTCCCTCGTCCATATCTCGGCTCGCTACCACGTCGGCGCGGTGGTCGACGAGGCGAGGGAGATCTTTCCCGACACCAACGCCCCAAGGGACTTCGACCTCGTCCGAATCCCCTTTCCCGAGAAGGGACCGCCCGAGCTGGTCCGGGAGGGCGCGATTCGCTCTGGCGAGCCAGAGGAGTGACGCCCGGAGCGGTGCTAGGCTGACGCCAAGTTCTTTAACCAGGTCCAGAGAGGCCGGGAAGGGCGTAAGTGAAGGAAGCAGAAGTGTTGCGCGCAGATGACCTCGCGCGCGCCCTCAGGCGGGTAGCGCACGAAGTGATCGAATCGAATCCCGGGCTCGAGGACGTCGCCCTCGTCGGGATCCACACCCGCGGTGCCGTGCTGGCCAGCAGGCTCCAGGCCGTCCTGGCCGAGCTCGCCGGAAAGGAGCCGCCGCTCGGAGAGATCGCCATCTCCTTCTATCGGGATGACCTCTCGGTTCGCGAGCCCGGTCGCCAGCCGGTCGTCCACTCGACTCGACTCGACTTCCCGCTCGAGGGAAAGACGGTCGTCCTGGTGGATGACGTCCTCTTCACCGGCAGGACCGTACGGGCGGCTATCGATGCGCTCTTCGATTACGGCAGACCCGACCGGATCCAGCTGGCCGTGCTCTGCGACCGTGGGCACCGCGAGCTTCCGATCCGGCCGGACTACGTGGGCAAGAACCTGCCGACCTCCCGCTCGGAGAGGGTTTCGGTGCTGCTCCAGGAGACCGACGGCCAGGAGGGTGTGAGCCTCGGCACCCCGGTGGAGGCTGTCGAATGAAGGACCTGATTTCGATCTCCGACCTCTCCCGCGGGGAAGTCGAAGCGATCCTCGAGCGGGCCGACTCGTTCGTCGAGGTCTCCGAGCGCGAGATCAAGAAAGTGCCGGCCCTAAGGGGCAAGACGGTCGTAACCCTTTTCTATGAATCGAGTACCCGGACGAGCTCCTCCTTCGAGCTCGCCGCGAAGAGGCTCTCGGCCGACGTCGTCTCGATCAAGGCGAGCGGCTCAGCCGTAGACAAAGGGGAATCGCTCAAGGACACGGTCGAAACCCTCTCGGCATATGGGCCGGCCGCAATCGTCCTCCGGCACCCGAGCGCAGGTGCCGCCCGCCTCCTTTCCCGTTGGGTCGACGCCTCGGTGATCAACGCAGGCGATGGGATGAGCCAGCACCCGAGCCAGGCCCTGCTCGACGTCTACACCCTCAGGTCGAGGGTCGGCTCGCTCGAGGGTCTGAAGATCTGGATCGTCGGCGACGTTCTCCACAGCCGGGTCGCCCGCTCGAACATCCAGGCGTTCGGCCTGATGGGAGCCGAGGTGACCGTAGCGGGCCCACCGACGCTGATCCCCCTGGACGTGGAGGAGCTCGGCTGCCGGGTCGAGTACACACTCGATGCGATGGAGGAGGCGGACGTCATCTACCTGCTCCGAATGCAGAACGAGCGAATGGAGGGGAACTTCGTTCCATCTCTCAGGGAGTACGCCCGCCTCTTCCAGTTGAACGACCAGAGGCTCGGTCCCAGGCAGCTGGTCATGCACCCGGGGCCGGTCAACCGCGGCGTCGAGATAGCACCGTCGGTGATCGACTGCGAACAGTCCCTGATCGCCGACCAGGTGGCCGCCGGGCTGGTGGTCCGAATGGCGATCTTCTACGAGCTCCTGGTCGGCGGCGACACGGCGAGGACCGGTCCCGAGCCCGTTCCGACCATCGGGGAGCCGGCATGAGGCCCCAGCCCGAGGACGTAGGTGAATCGATCCCGGAGGCCCTCGTCCAGAGGGCCGGGGAGCCGGCGGACCTGCTGGTTCGTGGGGTCCACGTCCTCGATCCCGTCACCGGCACGGACGGGGCCCACGACATCGAGGTCCGGGGAGGGATCATCGAAACGATCGGGGAGGCCGGCTCGCTCGAGCCGGGGGACACGGCAGAGGTGATCGAGGCAGAGGGCCTTCACCTCTTCCCCGCCTTCTTCGATCCTCACGTCCACCTGCGGACGCCCGGACAGGAATACAAGGAGGACATCGAGAGCGGCTCCAGGGCTGCTGCGGCGGGTGGATACGGCGGGATCCTCGCCATGGCAAACACCGTTCCACCAGTCTCCGATCCGGCCGACATCGAGGCGCTCCGTCATTCGGCCGGACTCGAAGCCGTGATTCCAGTCGGGTTCCTCGCGACCCTCACACGGGCGATGGAGGGTCGCGAGCTGGTCGACATGTCGGAGCTACGGCAGGCGGGAGCGGTCGGTTTCACAGATGACGGCCTCCCGGTAGCCGATGCTTCGGTGCTCGCGAAGGGCCTTCGGTATCAGCGGATGTGTGGCGGCACGATCGCACTGCATGAGGAAGACCCGGACCTTTCGGGGGCGGGCGTGATGAACGAGGGAGCGGTTTCGACCCGAATCGGGCTGCGTGGGATCCCTTCCGTCTCCGAATCCGTGACGATCGCCAGGGACACCGCCCTTGCCGGCTACGAGGGCGGGACGATCCAGGTACAGCACCTCTCCGCCGCGGATTCGGTCGAGGTCATACGGCGGGCAAAGTCAGACGGGGTGGACGTATACGCCGAGGTGACTCCTCACCACCTCTGCCTTACCGATGAAGCGGTGGTCGACCTCGACCCATCGCGACACAAGATGAACCCACCCCTTCGAACGGAGTCCGATCGACAGGCCTTGATCGAGGGCCTGCTCGACGGAACGGTCGACTGCATCGCGACCGATCACGCTCCCCACGCACTCCAGGAGAAGGAGGTTCCGTTCGAGGAGGCGGCGATGGGGGTGACCGGGCTGGAGACGGCCTTCGCCTCGCTCTATACCCATCTGGTCATTCCGGGCACCATTCCCCTGGAGCTCCTGGTCGAGAAGCTCGGATCGGGCGGGGCTGCCTTCGGGATCGAGCCTTTCGCAATCGCCCCCGGGGTGACCGCCAACTTCTGCCTGGCCGACCTCACCGCAACCTGGAGGGTCGGGGAAGAAGGCTTCGAGAGCCGATCCTCCAACTCCTGGTGCGCAGGTGAGGAGCTGACCGGACGGGTCCTTACAACGGTTGCCAATGGACAGGTCGCCTGGCGGCTCCGGAGCTTCAGCCTGGAGGTCGCGTGAGTCCGGGTGGCGGGAGGCCCGGCTTCCTGATGCTCGAGGACGGCAACTTCTTCGAGGGGACACTTCTGGGGGGAGGGGAAACGCTGGGTGAGGTCGTCTTCAACACCGCGATGACCGGATACCAGGAGGCGGTCACCGATCCCTCCTACGCCGGTCAGATCATCACCTTCACCTACCCGATGATCGGGAACTACGGTGTCTCGGGGGAGGCGATGG
>JBMSXD010000140.1:0-3798 GCA_049425265.1 Solirubrobacterales bacterium | reverse complement strand
GCCGCGAGATCCTCGCGCATCTGCTCGATCGTACGTGAGTCGTGTTTGTCGGCGTTCACATGCTCCTGGTCGAGCAGGGTTACCTCGGACTTCCACTTCGAAAGCTGTCCATCGACGATCTTCTCGACCACGTCGGCTGGCTTCCCTTCTTCGGCGGCCTTCTCCTCGAAGACCTTCCGCTCCTGCGCGACCTTCTCTTCCGGGATCTCGTCGGAGGAGACGTATTCCGGCGATGTCGCCGCGACGTGAATGGCGACCTCGCTGGCAAACTCGACGAAGTCGTCGTTCCTCGCGACGAAATCGGTCTCACACAGGACCTCTACGAGTGAGCCGACGTTTCGGTTGTTGTGGATGTAGGAAGCGACGACACCCTCACTGGTTCCCCTGTCCGATCGTTTCGCCGCAGATGCCTGCCCCTTCACCCTGAGGATCTCGACCGCACGCTCGATGTCGCCGTCGGCCTCCTTCAACGCCTCCTTGCTGTCCATCATTCCGGCCCCAGTCTTGTCCCGAAGGGCCTTTACATCACTTGCCTTCACCTGGTCGCTCATGACTTTGCCCCCTCCCCCACTTCATCGGATGCGGCCTTTTCGGCCGGCTTTCCAGCCTCTGGTACCGGAGTTTCCGCGTCCGGCGCAACCGCCTGGGGGTGGTCCGGGATCGGCTCCGGAACCTTTACCGGTTCGTCTGTCGGCCCCGGTGGAGTCGGGCCGCTCCCGGTGGGACCGTCCTCTGCCTTCTCAGGGAGAGCCTCCTCGGCCTCCTTGCGGGCCTTCTCCTCCTCCTCCCTGCGAAGGCGCTCTTCCTCCTCCTTGCGAAGGCGCTCCTCCTCTTCCAGCCGCCGTTTCTCCTCGATGGCCTTCCATGCATCCGAGCCCTCGGTGATCGCTTCACCGAGGGTCGAGACCACCAGCTGGCAGGACCTGATTGCGTCATCGTTCCCCGGGATCGGAAAGGCGATCCCGCTCGGGTCACAGTTCGAGTCGATCAGCGCGATGACCGGGATCCTCAGGCGCATCGCTTCCCTCAACGCGATCTCTTCGTTGTTCAAGTCGACGATGAAGACCGCGTCGGGAACCCTTTTCATGTCCCGGACCCCACCAAGAGAGAACTCGAGCTTCGCCTTCTCGGCTTCGAGGTTCATCCGCTCCTTGGTCGGCAGCAGTTCCAGCTGCCCCGTTTCGCTCCGCTCGGTCAGCTCGTGGAGGCGCTTGATCCGCGCTGAAGCGATGTTGAAGTTGGTCAACAGGCCCGGCAGCCATCTACGGCTGACGTAGGGCATGGACGCACGCCCCGCCCATTCCTCCACCGCACCGGACGCCTGCTTCTTGGTTCCGACGAAGAGGATCTTCCCGCCCCCTGCCGCGAGCTCGCTGGTAAAGGCTCGCGCCTCCTCCAGCCTCTCCTCGGTCTGGAGGAGGTCGATGATGTGGACCCCATCGATCTCCCCGGCGAGGAACCGCCTCATATTTGGATTCCACCTGCTGGTCTGATGCCCGAAATGGACACCCGCCTCGAGCAGGTCCTGAACTCCTACGTTGGACATCGTTCTCCTTTGGGTGTTGCTGGGACCCCGGGCCCTCGAGCGCATTTCCCAGCTCATTCCCTTGGAAGGCGGGGACAGGAGACGCATCGGGCTACCCCGGGGGGTCGATTACTTTCTTACTCCGGGCAGTCTAGCCCTCGGAGGTCTATTCGTCTCCGCGAGCGGCCTGGAGTGCCTCCTCGAGTGCATCTGGGAGGGGGGATTCCAGCTCCAGCCGCTCGCCCGAGACGGGATGGGTGAAGGCCAGGCGCGCCGAGTGGAGAAAGGGTCGTCCGAGGCCATACGGATCGACTCCACCGTATGTCGGATCCCCGATGATCGGGGTACCGATCGCCTTCATGTGGACCCGTACCTGGTGGGTACGACCCGTCTCCAGCCTGACCCGGAGCAGGGTCGACTCCCCGAGGCTTTCCAGGACCTCGAAATGGGTCACGGCATCCCGGGCCCCGGCGCCGTCGACCGCCATCCGATGCCGCTCGCGAGGGGATCGTCCTATCGGAGCGTCGATGCGCCCTCTTTTCGTACGGGGCGCTCCGGTGACCAGGGCGAGGTAGCTCCTCTCGACCTCCCTGTTCTCGATCGCTCGCTGGAGCTTCGAGTGGCTTTCCGGGGACCTGGCTAGGAGCATCAGCCCACTGGTGCCCCGATCCAGTCGATGTACCACCCCCGCCCGGGACTGATCAGGCCCCCCCTCGATCTCGCCCTCGAAGAGCTCCGCGAGGGTCGGTTCAAGAAGACCCGGTGCCGGGTGGACGACCAATCCGGCCGGCTTGTCGACCACGAAGAGCTCCTCGTCCTCGAAGACGACCGGTACGTCCGACCTCGACCAGTCATGCCCCGATTCAGCCATCGTTCTCCCGGCCACTCCTGATCACGACGATGGCGAGGGAGATCACCCCCACGGTGATCGCGGTATCGGCAAGATTGAATGCGGGCCAGAAAGGAACCGAGACGAAATCAACAACCTCACCCCGTGTCAGACGGTCGAGGAGGTTTCCCAGGGCCCCGCCGAGGATCAAACCACCGGCGACTGCCGTCGGCCACCCCGGGGGAGCGCTTGCCACGAAGAAGCCGAGGGCGACCAGTGCCACCAGGGCCAAAAAGATGACGAGCGGGCCGCCCCCTGAAGCGAGACCGAAGGCGATCCCGTCGTTATAGGTAAGGGTGAGGTCGAGCGGTCCCGCTACGTTCTCCAACTCGCCGCGCTCGATCGATCTGACTATGACGGCCTTGACTGCCTGGTCGACCGCCAGCACCAGCAGAGCGATCAAGCCGAGCCTGGTGAAGGTTCCGGCGGAACTCAACCCGAGATGAGCCCAACGAGAACGCCCTGGAGGATCAGCAGTACCACCAGACCGATTATCGGACTGAGGTCGATCGCCATCCCGCGGCCCCCGACCGGCGGGATGAACCGCCTGAAGAGATTCAGATAAGGGTCGGTGGTCTGCCGGAGGAAGGCAAGGACGGCGCCGAGAGGGCCGGTGGTTGGGGGCCTCGGTATCCAGGAGGCGAGAACCCGGGCAAAGATCAGGACGATGTAGACGGTGAAGAGGGCGCTGACGAATGAAGCAACGTCGCCCCTGGTGACAGCCAGCTCTACCAGCCGGCTCACGCTTCCCTCATCCTTTCGAGGGATGCCTCGCCCGCAGCCCGGAACGCCTCGGGACCACCGGCTTCCTTCAGAGCCTCGAGCCCGGCCTCGGTGCTGCCCCCGGGATGGGCCACCGCGGTGGAGATCTCAAAGGGGGTCTTCTGACCCAGCAGATCTGCCGTGCCGGCCATCGAGAGCGCCACCATCTTGAGGGCCGCCTCGGGATCGATCCCGTTCGAACTACCTACGTCGGCGAGCGCCTGGGCAGCCTCGGCAAAGAACGCCGGAGAACAGCCCATCAGTGCCGTGGCCGGATCCATCAGGGCGTCATCGAGCTCGATCACCTCACCGAGAACCGCCAAGGCCCGGAAGGCCCGTCCACGGAGGCCCTTCACGTCAGACCCGCCCTCCGATACGCAGATGACCCCCCTTCCGACTTCGACAGCCAGATTGGGCATAAGCCTCAGTACATCGGTTTCGGGGAACAACCCACAGAGCCGTTCGAGCGGGGTCGCCCCAAGGAGCGAGAGGAGCACCCCCGGATCACCGAGCTCCCCGGAGACCGCGTCGAGCTGACGGGGAGATACCGCGAGGATGACGATGTCGCTCTTGGCGACCAGTTCCGAGTTCGACCCCAGAGCCTCCCCCCCGGTCTCCGCGG
>JBMSXD010000139.1:0-3824 GCA_049425265.1 Solirubrobacterales bacterium | reverse complement strand
GGCGGTCCCAGAACGTGTTGATCTCAGGCTCGACCGGCGACGGGGCGACCCCTGCCCCCTGGACGGCCCAGATGGCGGCCTCCTTCCCCCGGGCCGGGGTCGTCCGTTTCAACGGCTGGCAGCACGTCAACTGGACCGCGGTCGAGTCGCCCTGCGTCAACAACCCGATCACCAACTTCATCGTGACCGGAAGGAAGCCGAACCCGCTCAGGCTGCCCCTCTGCCCGTTTGCACCTCCGGGCCCACCGGCCACCCCGTAACCGAGGAGCCGGCTAGAAGCCGGGGCCGAGTATCGCGGCCCAGACCAAGGCGACCGAGATCGCCGCAAACGAGATGACGGAAACGAGCCTGTAGAGGAGGTTCCCGTCGGCATTCCTGGAGAAGGCGAGCGGGACGAACAGGAAGGGGTTTACAAAAGTCCCGAACGCCAAGAGCCAGGCGGCCGGCTTGGGGATGTCCGGCAGTACGACCCCGACCGCGATCGCGATCAGGCCCATCATTATGTAGTCGAGGTGGATCTGGAGGATCCGGTGGGGCTGGACTATTCCGATCCGCTGAATCCACTCCGGCTTCTCGGAGCGGACCACGACCGCCCAGCCGAGCAGCGCGGCGATTGCCAGCTCGATCAGCCCGACCTGGATCAGGAGGTTCATCGCTGGGCGCCAACTTCGGGCAAGGGCTGAACCGAGCCGGGCCACGAGACAAAGGGCAGACGAGAAAGGGTGAGTTCGACTCGCATCGAGCCGATCCTAGGCCAGACAGAACTCGTTCCGCCAGGAAACCACCGGCTTTCCGAGAGGCATAGCGGGGGCCCGATCCGTCCCCCGGGACGATCGCCGCCTCACAACCCTCGATTCCGCGACCGCCTTGACCGGACCCCACGCGTCCCTGCGGCCATCGCGACCCCGCCGGAGCGGGCGCGCTGGCTACCTGTGGACTTACCCGGTCGGCGGGCCCGACTTCGGCTGAGGCTCGGGGGCCTCTTCTGCGACCTCGGTCTGGCTCGAGGCCTTCTTCCGCCGACTGTAAGCCTCCCAGACGCTCGCGATGGTTGCGACCAGCACTCCGACGACCACGAAGTACCACCAAGACATCTCCACCCCGGCAAACCCGGTGACCAGCCCGATTACCACCCCGATCACCAGGCAGACGACGGCCACTCCGAGCCAGCTGCTCATCCCCTGAAGCCTTCTTCCCGCTGAAGCCGCTCCCAGACGGCTTCCTCTGCCTCGGACCCTTCCATACCGTCCACCGTATCAGGGGCTTCCGGACCTGTCATGGATCTTCTGAGTGGGCCGAGGTGCCGAGGTTAAGTGGTCCACATAAGGTCGATGGAGAAAGCGCTCTGAATGTCGATGGCGATGATGAACTACCCCGGAACCCTGCTCCCTCGAGAAAGAGGGAACTTCTACCGATGAAGCTGATGGCCCGGATCGGCCGCCTCTTTCGCATGTGAGTGAGTAGCACCTTCCAATTCGGCTGGCCGACGATGTCATTCATCCATTGAAACGCGCTCGTACTGGCTGAGCTGCCAGTAGACCGTCTGCATCGGTTTCAGGCTCACTCCCGTGTTGGTCCTGGTCGCGAACGGAAAGGCGAGCGCAACTACCACCGTTATTGACAGAGCCGGGACCACGCTCCAGGCAAGCATCAGTGAAGGATGTCTGGAATTCACCGTCGAGATTCCCATCACTACAGCGACGAGAATCCCCGAAGCCAGGAGCAGGATGGCCAGAACCGATGGAAGGTTCCTCTGCGCCACGGCCGAAACCGTCGACGCCGTGCTACCGAGCGTCCCTGCCGCGGACACGAGGCTTGACACCTCGGCCTTGGGCGTGTTTGGCCCGAAGGCGTAGGTGTGGAGAGCGTCCTGGAACCGGTCGAGGGGGATCGCGGAGGGCAGCCGCCCGGTCTGGCCCTTGGCGAGATAGCTCGCGTCATCGTAGGCGGCGGCACGCACATAAACGGTCAGCTTTTCCTTCAGGCGCGCGCCTTCGGCCTCGTCAGGAATGTTGTTTATGCCCCAGTTCATGTTGCGAACCGCCGAAGACTGCTGCTCCACGGCTGTCTGGCCGACAGCCACCGCGCCCCAGGTGACTGTGATCGCAAAACCAACGAAGAAGGCAAAGGTAGCCGCCAGGCCCGTCAGTAGGCGAATCGACTCGTCGGATAGTTTCTCGCGACTTTCATCATCGCTGCACCGGCGGATCGCGATCACGCGCGCCGCCAGCATGATCGCCGCGAAAAAGAGGAAGAGCAGCAGGGCGATGGACCACAGGGGGACCGTGTCGATGAGGCGGGTCATGTCCGACATAGTAAGACTCGGGCAAACCCGGGAGCGGCGGACGGCAACTTCCTGCTTGCAAAGCAGGAGATTCCCTGTTTCCCACCGATCGTCTTCAGTTGGCCTTCGAGGATCGGCGTCGGCTGGAGGAACGCGCCCGACAGGATTCGAACCTGTGACCTTCGGTTTCGTAGTTAGTCGTCCAGAGGGAAATAGCGGGGGCCCGATCGGTCTCTCGGGGGGCGCCCGGGTGATGCAGGCCGTCGCTGGAGACTGACCGCGTCCCTCCATCGAGCGGGGAGCAGGTACGTCACTCCTTGGGCAGCACGACCTCTTTGCCGCTAGCAATCCACGATTACGGGCAATGACACTAAGACCAAAGGCCCCGCTGAAGGCATCATTTCGGGGGCGAGAGAATGCCCCTGATGGCGGTGCCGGGCCTCAGGTGAACCAGGGTAGCGCCGCGCCCGCTCAGCGAAGCGGGGACACAAACGGCTGGGGAGGATCCTTCGAGGCTGGGGAAATAGCGGGGGTAGCATGTACAAGCAGGGCGGAATTAGGCTGGGAAACGGCTTGACATGGCTTTTTTCATCGCCCCCAGGCGATTCGGCTGGGGGCGCTCTACCCACACTGGTGTTTAGCCCGAGGCCCGTGTAAACTTTCCTGAGTTGCCGCGCTCTCTGGGCGCTAAGCGCGATCTAAAGGCCCGCCGGGGCAAAGGGGGTCGATCGGGAGTGGCAGAAAGGCGTCACAGCGCTTGGGTCAACCTGCTGGTCGTTCTGACCGGCCTGGTCATCGTGTTCGCGCTCTTCGCCAACTGGGTCGACAGCTAGCTGTTCGACAGCCAGGAATGGGGCGACACCGCGATCGAGATGATCCAAAACGATGCGATCCGGACGCAGGTCTCGGCCTTCGCGGTCGAGGAGCTCTACGCCAACGTCGATGTCGAACAGGAGGTCGAGGGCATTCTGCCCAAGGACCAGAAGGGCTTTTCCGGAATTGCTGCGGGCGGCCTCCGGCAGGTGGCCGACCGTGGGGTCTCACTGGCCCTCGAGCAGCCACAGATCCAGGATCTCTGGGCCCGGGCGGTCGAGGCCGCGCATGCCTCCCTGGTCGCGGTTCTGGAGGATCGCAGCCAGGTTTTGAGCACTACCGGTGACAACGTCGAACTCCAGCTGAGACCGTTGATCATCGAAGTCGCCGACCAGATCGGCCTGGGCAACACGGCCAGGCAGAACATCCCACAGACTGTTGGTACGGTCGAGATAGTCCAGTCCCAGCAGCTGACCGAGGTACAAAAGTTCGCTTCGGCAATCAAGGGGCTCGGGATCATCAGTTCGCTACTCGCCTTGGTTTTGATCGGGATTGCCTTGGCGCTATCGCCCGGTTACCGGTGGCGCACCTTCCTCTCGCTGGGAGTGGCGCTGATCATCGCCGCCCTGGTTACCCTGTGGATCAGGTCAGTGGGTGGCAGTTACGTCACCTCCCAGCTCGCCTCAGCCGACATCCAGCCGGCCGCCCAGGCTGCCTACTCAATCGG
>JBMSXD010000138.1:0-3861 GCA_049425265.1 Solirubrobacterales bacterium | reverse complement strand
GCGGCTACTCCACCGCCTACATCGGATCGGCCAACATGAGCCGCCCGGCGATGATGTCGATGGCCTCATAGGCCAACGGTAGCTCGTGGCGGCCGATGCCTGCCACCGACCAGGTGCTGCCCTCGGGGAGCATCGCCACCACGAAGCGCAGGTTCTCCACGCGCGCCCCCATCGCCCCGGGCACTAAGTCTGGGGTCGTCTGCCCGGACGGTCCCGGCACCGACGGCCACGGCGTCCGAGGCTGCGCGCCACCGGTGGACGAGGAGGTCGGTCTCTGGCGAGGAGAGGTGGATGGGCTCCCCTCCCGGACCGGCGACCCGGCCGTCGAGCGAGGTCGCCATCTTCAGGGTGACCAAGGGCCTGCCGGTAGCGCTGAACTTGCGGAAGTCCTGGACCAGGCCCCTTGCCCTGGCGGCCTGCTCACCGCTTGCGAAACGGACTTCGATCCCGGCGTCACCGAGCAGGCGGGGGCCGACCCCCGCAGTCTTCTCACTGGGGTCGTCGCATCCGACCACCACCTCGGCAACGCTCCGGTCCCGGAGGAGCTCGGCACATGGGGGCTGGCGCCCGTGGTGCCCGCAGGGCTCGAGCGAGACGTAGACGGTCGAACCGGTGACGTCGTTTCCGCGGGACTCGGCATCGTCGATCGCGACCCGCTCGGCATGGGGTCCGCCGTACTCCCGGTGCCAGCCTTCGCCGATTACCTGGCCGTCCTTGACCAGGACGGCGCCTACCACCGGGTTGGGGCTCACCTGGCCCCGACCGTTCAGGGCGAGCTGCATGGCCCGGTCCAAGTACGGCTGTTCTTCCGGTTTGACCGGTTTCACCATGTGACAATCTTCGCAACTGATGAAGGTGATCATCCAGATTCCCTGCCTGAACGAAGAGGCAACCCTCCCGGCTACGCTCGCCGACCTGCCCAGGGAGCTATCCGGTGTTGACGAGATCGAGACCCTGGTGATCGACGACGGCTCGACCGACGCGACGGTCGAAGTCGCCCGCGAGTGTGGGGTCGACCACATAGTCAGCCTCCCTGCCAACCGGGGTCTGGCCAACGGATTCCAGGCAGGACTCGACGCCTGCCTGAAGCTGGGGGCCGACGTCGTCGTCAACACCGACGCAGACAACCAGTACCGGGGTGAGGACATCGCCCTGCTGGTCGCGCCGATCGTCGACGGCGAGGCCGAGATGGTCGTCGGGGACCGCGAAGTGTCGGAGATCGCCCACTTCTCACCGGCCAAGAAAGCGCTTCAGTCGATCGGCAGCTGGGTGGTTCGCCGCCTTTCCGGCACCAGGGTCACCGATGCAACCTCGGGGTTTCGAGCGTATAGCCGTGAGGCCGCCCTTCAGTTGGTGGTGGTCGACAACTTCACCTACACCCTCGAGAGCCTGATCCAGGCCGGGAAGACCCGGATCGCGGTCGACGAAGTACCGGTCCGGACCAACCCCAAGACCCGCGAATCCCGCCTGTTCGACTCGACCGGCGGCTATGTGCGCAGGAACGGCCTGGCGATCCTGAGGATCTACACCCGGTACGAGCCGCTCAAGGTCTTCTCGATCCTCGCCCTGGTGGCCTTCATCGCCGCCCTCGCTGCCTGGATGCCATTCCTCACCGATTGGATCCTCAACGGCGACCGCGACGGGCACATCCAGTCCCTCCTGCTCGGGGCAGTCCTCTTCATCGCCTCGGTCCAGCTCTTCGCCCTCGGGATCATCGGCGACCTGCTCGCCGGCCAGCGGGTGATGACCCAGCGTGTATTCGAACGGGTCAGGCGGGTCGAACTCGAGCTCGGCGTGGAGCCGGCCCATCAGACGGAGCCGCAGCGCCACGAGACCCCGGTCTGAAGCGGTTGGACGGACCGGACCGAACGGACTCGCCCCGGGAGGGCACCAGGGATTACGGCCGACGGGCCAGCCTCCTCTCGGTCGGAGTGGGCCTGACCGGCCTGCTGACCTACGTCTACTTCTTCATCGCCTCCCACCAGCTCGACCGGATCGACTACGGCGAATTGACGATCCTCTGGTCTGCCGTGTTCATCACGGTCTCGATCCTCTACCGACCCGTGGACCAGCTGCTCTCCCGGCAGATCGCCGAAAACATCGAACGGGGCGGTACGGAGCTCGAGCCGATCCGGGTCGCGCTCAGGATCCAGGCCCTGCTCGCCGTAGCCTTCGGAGTGGCGGCGATCCTGCTCAAGGGTCCGCTGGTCGATCTCTTCGGCGGCAATGAGGACCTCTACTGGGTCTTCGTCGGAGCGGTCCTCTTCTATGCGGCCAGCTACTTTGCCCGGGGCTACTTCGCCGGACTTCAGAAGTTCGGACCGTTCACCGCCCTGATCCTCTCGGAATCGTTCTTTCGGACGATGTTCGCGGTCCTGGTTGCGGTCGGGATCCTGGCCGGCCAATCGATGGTCGCGCTCGGCATCCTCGCGGCACCGCTGCTTAGCCTGCTGGTGGTGCCTTTCGCGATCGGTGCGAGGAGCCGACGCACAGCCGCAGCCTCCGGACCCGACGGGAGCGAGGAGCTGTCGCTGGGCGACGGAGCGGGCTTCGTCGGCTCGGTATTCCTGATCATGGTCGGTGAGCAGGTCTTCCTCAATGCGGGTCCGCTGCTGATCAGCGGGATCGAAGGGGTCGCGGCGGCGGGATTCATCTTCAACGTCCTGATGATCGCCAGGGCACCCCTGCAGCTGTTCCAGGCGGTCTCGACGAGCATCCTTCCCCACCTGACCGCACTCCACCACAGCGATGAGCCGGAGTCGGAGCGGGAGTTCCACCACTCGATCAGGATGGTCCTCCTGGCGGTCCTCGGATTTACCGCCTTCACCGCACTCGTCGTGGTGATCGCCGGTCCCGAACTGATGCAGCTCGCCTTCTCCGACAAGTTCACTTACTACCGGTCCGACCTGCTCATCGTCACCGCCGGCATGGGCCTCTACCTCGCAGCGGTGACGGTGAACCAGGCCTGCCTCGCCCAGGGGCAGGCTCGGCGGGCAGGGATTCGATGGATCTCCTGTGCGGCATTCTTCATCGTCTGGACACTGCTCCCGGTGATCTCGGACGGCTCCCTGCGAGTCGAGATCGGATTTACCCTGACCGCACTGATTCTGCTGGGCTCGCTGTTCCTGATCTACCGCAATCCGCGCGAGGTCGAGGCCGACCTGCCGCTCGAGGGGACACCGGAGCAGATCGAGACGAAGCTGGCCGGGCTCGAAGAGGGCGCGCCCTAGGTCGCATTCGCCGCGTCGCGGATCGCGACGTACGCGGCAGCTGGATCGGCGGCACCGAAGATCGCCGACCCCGCAACCAGCAGGTCCGCTCCGGCACCACTTGCGAGCGGCGCCGTATCGCGGTCGATTCCCCCGTCGACCTCGATGATCGCTCCCGGGGCTAGCTCGCGTGCCTGCACGAGCTTTTCGTCCGAGCCCTCGATCCAGGCCTGGCCGGCCCAGCCCGGTTCGACCGACATCACGAGGACGAGGTCGACGATTCCCCCTACCCCCCCGATCGCGTCGATCGGCGTGTCGGGCTTCACCGAAACCCCGGCCAGGCAACCGGCCTCCTGGATCGCACCGATCGCACCCTCGAGGTCATCGGTCGCCTCGGCATGAAAGGTGATCGAGTCAGCGCCCGCTTTGGCGAACTCCGCGAACTGGCGCTCCGGGGTCTCGATCATCAGGTGCACGTCGACAACCCCGCCCGCCCTGTGGACCTTCTCCGCGATCGAGGAGAGAACCACTGGACCGATCGTGATCGGGGGCACGAACCGACCGTCCATCACGTCGAAGTGGATCACCCTCGCGCCGGCCCCCAAGACCTCGTCGAGGTCGCTGCCGAGCCGGGAGAAGTCGGCCGAGAGGA
>JBMSXD010000137.1:0-3876 GCA_049425265.1 Solirubrobacterales bacterium | reverse complement strand
CCCGGTTCAAGGAGGTCGCCGATCGCAAGAAGCAGGTGACCGCCCTCGACCTCGAGGCGTTGGTCTCTGACGAGATGCACCGAGAGGGCGACTCGTACGAGCTTGCCTCGTTCGAGGTTTCCGCGGGATCGGACCGTGAGTCCCGGGCATCGGTGACCGTCTCCCTGCCGGAAGGGGGCTCGGCATCCGCTACAGCCGGTGGGGACGGTCCGGTCGATGCGATCTTCCAGGCTGCGCGGGATGCAACCGGCGTCGAGTCGGAGCTGAGGGAGTACCGCGTGGCCGCTGTGACCGGAGGGGAGGATGCGCTCGGGCAGGTCACGGTCGTTCTTAAGCGAGATGGAGTCACGGCCTCGGGTCAGGGGGTCTCGACCGACATCCTGGAGGCCTCTGCCCAGGCTTACGTGAGGGCACTTTCCAACCTGGTTTCCGAGCTTCAGGCCAGGGAGCAGTCCGAAGGGACGCCGAGCGGGGAGGCAAAGGGACCGTGAGCACTTTCCGCCAGCGGAAGTCACGTGCCAAGGCAAGGCGCCTGGCGCGATCGCACCGCCGATTCGGTGGCGGTAATCTCGGCCCGGACCGAAGCAATGCAGGAGTAGAGCAATGGCAATGACGATGTTCGAAAAGATCTGGGAGGCGCACGAGGTCAGGGAAAACCTGATCTACATCGACCTGCACCTGGTCCATGAAGTGACTTCGCCCCAGGCCTTCGAGGGACTTCGGATGTCCGGCCGGACGCTCCGTCGTCCAGACAAGACGGTGGCGACTGCCGACCACAACGTTCCGACGGACGGAACCCCGGCCGCCAATCTGATCGCTGATGCCCTCTCCCGGAAACAGGTCGAACTGCTCGAAGCCAATGCCGAAGAGTTCGGGGTCCCGGTCTTCTCCCTCGGGTCGGACTCACAGGGGATCGTCCACGTAATCGGTCCCGAGCTCGGCTTGACCCAGCCGGGAATGACGATCGTCTGCGGTGACTCGCACACCTCGACCCACGGCGCCTTCGGAGCGCTCGCCTTCGGCATCGGCACCTCGGAGGTGGAGCACGTAATGGCAACCCAGACCCTGGTCCAGAAGAGGCCAAAGACGATGCGAATCGACTACCAGGGGGTGCTGGCCCCCGGGGTGACATCCAAGGACCTCATCCTGGCCACGATCGGCAGGCTCGGGACGGCCGGCATGAACGGACACGCGGTCGAGTATGCGGGCGAAGCAATCAGGGCGTTGACCATGGAGCAGCGGATGACGATCTGCAACATGACCATCGAGGGTGGTGGCAAGGCGGGCATGATCGCCCCGGACGACACGACCTTCGACTACATGCGCGGTCGCCCAGGGGCGCCTGAGGACTTCGACCTCAAGGTCGAGGAATGGCGTCAGCTGGTTACCGACGAGGGAGCGACCTTCGATGACGAGGTCGAGATCGATGCCTCTGCGCTCTCACCGATGGTCACATGGGGAACCACGCCCGGAATGGTCGTCCAGGTCACCGACTCGGTTCCGGACCCCGCCGTGATGGAGAGCCCTGTCGAGCGAGAGGCGGCGGAGCGGGCCCTCGCCTACATGGGGCTCAGCCCGGGAACCCCGATGACCGAGATACGCCCCGAACGGGTGTTCATCGGCTCTTGCACCAATTCGCGAATCTCCGACCTCCGCGAGGCGGCCTCGGCGATCCGCGGCAGGTCGGTCCACCCGGAGGTCCGGGCGATGGTCGTACCGGGTTCGGCAAAGGTCAAGTCCCAGGCCGAGGAGGAGGGTCTCGACGAGATCTTCCAGTCGGCCGGTTTCGAATGGCGGGGTGCCGGCTGCTCGATGTGCCTCGGCATGAACCCGGACATCCTGATGGAGGGCGAGCGCTGTGCATCCACTTCGAACCGGAACTTCGAGGGTCGTCAGGGTAAGGGTGGGCGCACCCACCTGATGAGCCCGACGATGGCCACGGCCGCCGCGATCGAAGGCCACTTCGTCGACATCCGTGAGTGGGAGTGAGTCGATGGAACCGATCGACGTAATCGAAGGCGACGTCTCCTTTCTCGACCGAAGTGACGTCGACACCGACCAGATAATCCCCAAGCAGTTCCTCAAGAGGGTCGAGCGGACGGGATTCGGCGAGTTCCTCTTCTACGACTGGATCAAGGATGGGGAGATCGAGCTCTCGCCGAACCCGATCCTGGTCGCCGGGCCGAACTTCGGCTCCGGCTCATCTCGAGAGCACGCAGTTTGGGCGCTCCAGCAGTTCGGCTTCGACTGCGTGATCGCCCCTTCGTTTTCCGACATCTTCTTCTCCAACTGCACCAAGAATGGGTTCCTTCCCATCCTTCTTTCGGAGGACGAATGTCGCCAGGTGGCCGAAGCCGGTGAGGCGCGGGTCGAGCTCGACAACCAGACGGTCTCCTGCGAAGGAGGCAAGTTCCTCTTCCAGATCGACGGGGAGATCAAGCGGCGCCTGCTCGGTGGGCTCGACGACATCGCCCTGACCCTCGCCGAGCTCGATTCGATCGAGCGCTTCGAGGATGGCCCGGGAGGGACTCGGGGACCAGTCACGACGGCAGTCGGCTGAGTTCAGCGTGTCCCAGCGGATAGTCCTCCTGCCCGGCGATGGGATCGGCCCCGAAATTGTCGAGGCTACCCGCGAGGTCCTAGAGGCGCTCGGCAGCTTCAACTTCGAAGAACTCCCGATCGGGGGGATCTCGATCGACCAGCACGGAACGGCACTTACCGATGAGGTCCTGGACGCCTGCCGGGACGCCGATGCGGTCCTGCTGGGCGCGGTCGGCGGCCCGAAGTGGGATGAGGCGGTGGCAGCTGACCCCTCGGCGCCCAGACCTGAACAGGGGCTGCTCGGGATCAGGAAGGAGCTCGGCCTGTTCGCCAACCTCCGGCCAGTGGCAGCGATTCCGGCATTGATCGACTCGAGTCCACTGCGGCCAGGGGTAATCGAGGGCACCGACCTCCTCGTCGTCCGGGAGTTGACTGGCGGGATCTACTTCGGGGAGAGTGGTCGCAGGGGTTCGACCGCGTTCGATGAATGTGCCTATTCGGTCGAGGAGATCGAGAGGATCGCCCGGGTCGCCTTCGAAGCGGCGATCACCCGGTCTTCGGGGGGGACCCCGAGGCTCACCTCGGTCGACAAGGCAAACGTGCTCGAGACCTCGCGCCTGTGGCGAGAGACGGTCTCTTCGGTAGCCGGGGACTTTCCGGAGGTCGAGCTCGAACATCTCCTCGTCGATAACGCTGCGATGCAGCTGGTTTCCCGGCCGAACGAGTTCGATGTGATCCTGGCGGAGAACCTCTTCGGGGACATCCTCAGCGACGAATCGGCGATGCTTACCGGCTCGCTGGGGATGTTGCCGTCAGCCAGTCTCGGTAAGGAAGGACCCGGCCTGTTCGAGCCGGTACATGGCTCGGCTCCCGACATCGCAGGCCAGGGCATCGCCAACCCCCTGGCCACCTTCCTTTCAGCGGCGATGATGCTGAGGTACGGACTCGGGAAGGAGGCGGAGGCCGACCGCCTGGAGGACGCGGTCGAGGCCGTACTCGGGAAGGGCTTCAGGACCCCCGACCTGTTCACCGGCGCCGAGGGTGAAACCGAGGCCGGAACGGCCAAGGTCACCCGGCTGGTCCTGGGCGAACTGGACCGCTAGCACCGGTTCATCTCGACCGGACCCGGGCAGTCGCGGCGCCCCGCGGGTAAAGTGCTCCGAGGGTCGTGCCCGGTCCGGGGCAGGCACGAAAAGCACGCTATGGAAAAGGCCGAATACATCTGGCAGAACGGCGAGTTCGTCCCCTGGGACGAGGCCACCGTCCACGTTCTCTCCCACGGCCTCCATTACGGGACCGGCGTCTTCGAGGGGGTCAGGTGCTATGACGGAGAAC
>JBMSXD010000136.1:0-3887 GCA_049425265.1 Solirubrobacterales bacterium | reverse complement strand
CTGGTGGGGTAGGCGGGAGCAGCTGCCCGACCCCCCGCCTCACTCGATGCGATCGGTGAGTAGACGGGGTTGACGGGTCAGAAGGGGAAGAGCCGGAAGGACCCGCGCGCCCGAGGGGTTGGGCTACGAGTTGGGTTCCGTCGACCAGAGCCGATCGATGAAGCGCTGATCCTCGTCGAAGAGCCAGCACTCACCCAGCTTGCCGTCGAGTACCCGGTAGAGCAGCACCCGCCGAACCCGTCGGGGCGGGTCGCCGAGGTCCTCGATCGCCACCAACGCTCCGAACTCATCTCCTGCCAGCACGTCCTCGACCTCGATCAGCTTCCGTGAGGTTCGGAAGGAGGCCTGACCGAGGATCTCAAGCGCGGTCTCCCGACCATCGTGGGTGCCGGCTAGTGGGCTCTCGCCCATGTAGTGGAGGACGAAGTCCTCGTCGTAGGAGCCGAGAACCTTCTCCAGGTCGCCCGCTAGCCAGGCATCGGCGTAATCCCTCAAGACCGTCTCGGTCTCGGCTCGGTCGGCCATCGCCGAAGGGTATCGGGCACTCAGGGAAGTGGCAGCGGACCGGCCGGGGTCACCGCCTGGTCGGCGTCGTCTTCGAGGGCGGCCAGCAGGTCGGTGACCGGGGTGCCGTCGGAGAGGGTCAGGTCCGGGGCTATCTCGAGAAGGGGGACCAGGACGAAACGGCGGGTCGAGACCTCGCGGTGAGGGAGGGAGAGGCGATCGGATTCGTGCTCGGTTTCGCCCAGCAGCAACAGGTCAATATCGATGATCCGTGGCGAGTGGCGGGGTAGTCCGGTCTCGCGTCCCATCTCGGCCTCTCCCGACTTGCCCAGAGCGAGGCGTTCTGCCGGGCCTAGGTCGGTATCGACCGCGACCACGGCGTTGAGGAGGTCCGGCTGGTCGAGGATCTCGCCGACCGGCTGGGTCGAGTAACCCGAAGACACCGCCTCGACCGTCAGGCCCCGCGACCGGAGCAGCTCTACGGACCGGGCCAGGTTCGTCGGTGGGTCGCCGACGTTCGATCCGAGGCCGAGGTAGGCGGTCGCCATCGAGCTCCCGGTCAGTCGCCGTCGGACAGGGTCAGCTCGACCGATGCACCATCCATCGTGAACGGAACCGGGGGCTCGGGCTTTGTCGCCCGAACCGTGACGCTCGAGACCGGATAACGAACGAGCACCTCACGGGCGATCAGGTCGACCAGCCGCTCCAGCGTGAGGCGACTCTCGGCCGTGGCGAGCTCGGCGACAAGTTCGGCGAGCTCCCCATAGTCGACCGTTTCCTCGACCAGGTCCGATGAAGTCGCGCCGCACTCGGGCACTTCCAGCTCCAGGTCGAACAGCATCCGCTGGCCGAGTTCGCGCTCGGCCTCGGAGACGCCATGGTGGGTGTGGACGACCATCCCCTCGATCCGGATCGTCACCGGTGATGTGTCTCGATCAGCCATCGGCCTGAACGCTAGCCGGATCCGGCAACCGGGCGACCACCTTCGCGCTCGGCGGCCGAGATCTCCCTCTCCACCGCCAGCGCCTGGAAGACCGGAACGACGTCGTGAACCCGGACGGCGCTCGCCCCCTTTCTCGCGGCCTCCAGGCAGGCGGCAACGGTACCGCCAACCCTCTCGGACTCTCCCGACCCGTCCAGGGAGCCGATGAACCTCTTCCGGGAGGGTCCGACGAGGACCCGGTAGCCGGTCTCGACGAACCGATCGGTAGCGGCGAGCAGTGCGAAGTTGTGCTCGGCCGTCTTGCCGAACCCGATCCCGGGGTCGATCCAGATCCTCTCTCGGGCGATCCCGACCTCCTCGGCAAACCCGGCACGCTCCAGCAGGAATTCGAGGACCTCCTCGACCACGTCACCGTATGCGGGGCTCTCCTGCATCGTCCTGGGCTCGCCGAGCATGTGCATCAGCACGACCTCGACGCCGGCCTCGGCACAGGTGGCCGCCATCTCCGGATCACCACGAAGCGCCGTGACGTCGTTGACCATGGTGGCGCCGGCACCTATCGCCGCCTCGGCGACGACCGCCTTGCTCGTGTCCACCGAGACCGTCGCCCGCTCGGCCAGGTGCTCGACCACCGGGGCCACCCTTCGGAGCTCCTCCTCCGGAGCGACGGGCTCGGCACCCGGCCGGGTCGACTCACCTCCGAGGTCGAGCAGGTCGGCCCCTTCGTCGAGCAGTTCGAGGCCGTGGGAGATGGCCGCGTCGGGATCGAGGTAGAGACCCCCGTCCGAGAACGAGTCCGGGGTCACATTGACGATCCCCATCACCCTCGTCCTTTCCCGGGTCAAAGCGATTCCGCCACGGCCTCGGCGGCCCCCCTGCCCGACCGAATCGCGCCGTCCATGTAGCCGGTACACCGGGTCGCGACTTCGGCCCCGGCCCAGTGGATCGGACCGACCGGTTCGGAGAGCGCCCGGCCCCAGGCCGTCCAGCCTCCGGGCGGCATGAAGGCCCCGTAGCAGCCGCCCGAGAACTTCTCGTTGGCCCAGCAGCGATCCAGGTAGTCGACAGGACTGGAGGCCTTCTCACCGAACAGGCGGGTCAGGTTCCCGACGACGAGGTCCCTCCTCTCGGCTTCCGCCATCACCCCCGCCCGATCGGCTGATGAAGCCTCGAGGAACGCAACCAGAACACCGGGGCTGCCGGAGAGCGGGGTGCTGTCGAAGACCATGCTGATCGGGGACCCGATGCTCGTTGCGCTCCCCGACAGGCCCTCGTCCCGCCAGAAGGGAGTCTCGTACGCGGCCATTGCCTTGATCGTCCGGCCGGGAAGCATGCCCGAGGTCAGTCCGGTGCGCGACTCGGGCAGCCCGGGGCGCCAATCGATACGGCCGGCCAGGATCGGCGGGGCGGTAACGATCGCGCGACGCGCCCGGACAGAGGCCTCGGCCGTCTCGGCGGCCACCCCTTCCTCGTTCCACTCGAAGGAACGGACCGGCAGGCCGGTCAGGACCCGATCGCCGAGTTCCTCGGCCATCCGCTGCGAGATCACCTGCGAGCCACCGACGATTCGGGAGTCCTGGGCACCACCCTCGGTATCGAGCAGGAACTCGATCGAGTCGTTCGATCGCGTATAGGCGAGGAAGTGGAGCATCGAGATCTCCTCGGGCTCGGCCGCCCAGACGGCATGGATGGCAAGCCTGATCAGGTCACGCGCCGTGGCCGTCAGAACGGTCCCCGACATCCAGTCGGCGACGGTGGTCGAGTCCCACTTAGCGGCCTTGGGAGCGGCCCACGGGCAAGCCGGGTCGACTCGACGGGAGAGCCGATCGATCCGCTTGAGTGCGATCCCGACTTCGACCAGCGAGACTGGATTGACCCTGGGGATAGTGCCGCGGTAACGCTGGACCGAGCCCCGCAGGTCGAACAGGTTTTCGCCCGTGGTCCAGGTGGGGTAGGTCTCGAGGCCCAGCTCGGCGATCAGACCCAGGACCTCATCCTGACCGGGGCCTACGAACTGGCCACCGAGCTCGACCGGCTCGCCCTCGATGAATCCGTTTTCGATCCGGCCACCGACCCGGTCACGGGCCTCCAGAACCAGGACATCGAACCCGTTGCCGACCAGGGAACGCGCAGCCGAGAGACCGGCAAGGCCGGCCCCGACCACGACTACATCGGCACTCCTCTGATCCACCTGGCCACTATCCCAAACCCCCGGGAAGCTCGCCCGCGAGCGGGGCCCACCCCCGCTTTCTGGGAGGATCGACCGATGGCGGACGTGCGGGGCGTAAGGGACCGGATAGAGCGCCGAAGGCGGGAGGTCAGGCGCCGCCGTGCCGTATTGGGACTGTCGGTCCTGGCGATCGTGGTCGGCCTCGTGGTGATCCTCCGGGCGGGCGGTTCGGGCGGGGGCGAACCCGGAGCTGGCGATGGCCCTCCGGCC
>JBMSXD010000135.1:0-3904 GCA_049425265.1 Solirubrobacterales bacterium | reverse complement strand
CCGGGAAGCTGACAGCCCAGGATCCGCGGTCTGGCCAACCTCACCTCCGAGCGATTCGGACAGGGCCTCCTATTCCGAAGCCGAACCGGTCCCGTTCTGGCTGGACCGACGGCGACCTGCCCGGCGAGCTCCCCTCGAGGGGACGACCGATGCCGACCTGGTCGTCGTCGGAGGGGGATTGACCGGACTCTGGGCCGCCCTCACCGCGATAGAGCGAGACCCCGATCGGCGGATCGTCGTCCTCGAAGGGGAGGGAATCGCGACCGGGGCGAGTGGACGAAACGGTGGCTTCATGTCCTCCTCGCTGGTCCACGGAATCGCCAACGGCCTCTCCAGGTTCCCGAAGGAAGTGGGCACCCTCGAGCGACTCGGCCTGGAGAACCTCGACGAGATCGGTGAACGGATCGATCGGTACGGGATCGAGTGCGAGCTCGAGAGGCCCGGGGCGATCGAGGTGGCGATGACCCCGGCCCAGTTCGAGGAGCTGTCCGGGACCGAAGAGGAGCTGCACCGCTACGGGCATGAGGCCCAGCTGCTCGACCAGACCGCCATGCGCGAGCAGGTGAACTCGCCACTCTTCACCGGCGGTCTCTGGCAGAAGACGGGGGAATGGTCGGCCGACCCGGTCGCCCTGACCCTCGGTCTGGCCGAGGCGGCCAGCGAGCTCGGGGTCACGATCCACGAGGACTCGGAAGTGATTGGGCTCGGTCCCGATGGCGATGGTGTCTTGGTCGAGACCGCGGCCGGATCGATTCGGGCAAAGCAGGCGCTGCTGGCAACCTCCGCCTTCAGGAGCCCGATCCGGGCCATCAGGTCCAGGGTAATTCCGGTCTTCGACTACGTGCTGGTCACCGAGCCGCTTTCTGCTGCCCAGTGGGAATCGGTCGGATGGGCAGCCCACCAGGGGCTCTCCGACTCAGCCAACCGATTCCACTACTACCGACCGATCGCCGACGGACGGATCCTCTGGGGTGGCTATGACGCGATCTACCACTACGGCGGTCGAGTCGAAGAGCGCTACTACCAGCGAGACCAGAGCTTCGCCGGTCTGGCACAGCGGTTCTTCACAGCCTTCCCTCAGCTCGAGGGGATCCGTTTCAGCCATCGCTGGGGAGGGGCCATCGACACCTGTTCCCGCTTCTTCGCCTTCTACGGGACGGCCATGCGCGGCAGGGTCTCCTACGCGGTGGGGCACACCGGACTGGGCGTGGGAGCGAGCCGGTTCGCCGCCCGGGTGGGACTCGCCCTGCTCGATCGGACCGAACCGGAGCTGCTCGAGCTCGAGTACGTCAAGAAGAAGCCGGTGCCCTTTCCGCCAGAACCCCTCCGGTGGGCGACGATCCAGCTGACCAGGAACCGGTTGGCTGCTGCCGACCGAAGCGACGGCAGGGAAGGCCTCTGGCTGCGCCTGCTGAGCAGACTGGGACTCGGCTTCGACAGCTGAAGCAGTGACCCTTACCTACTCGTAGGAGATCGCCTCGAGCACGTCGAGCCGGGCGGCCTTCCTCGCCGGATACACGGAGGCCAGGACCCCTGCGAGGGCGGAGAGCACCAGGATTGCCAGCAGGGTCGGTATCGGGTAGCTCAGCACGAAGCCCTCACCTTCCAGCGGGATCCCCATCAGGAAGGCGAAGATGATGCCGAGGACGAGGCCGGCCGAGGCGCCCAGCACTGCGGTGATCACTGCCTCGTAGCGGATCATTCGCTTGACCTGCCTCCTCGACATCCCGACCGCCCTCAGCATCCCGAGCTCCCTGGTCCGCTCGTAGATCGAAAGGATCAGGGTGACCACGATCCCGACCAGGGATACCACGACCGCGAGCGCGAGGAGGACATAGATCAGGGCGAGGATCGCATTGATCTGCTCGCGCTGGCGCTGTTCCAATTCGTCCTGGTTGAGGACCTCGACCGTCGGGTACGGGCGGTCCAGGGTCCGGGAGATCCTGTCCTTGACCCTCTCGACTTCCTGATCCGGAGCGACCCTGACGAACCCGAAGAAGTCGGCCTTGACCCCGAAGTCGCGGTCCATCTGGGACTCGGAGATGACCACTTCCCCGAGGAAGTCGAGATTGCCGGAGGCCATGATCGCCGTAACCTCGAGTTTGGGACGTCGACCTGTCTTGGTCAGGGGCCGAAAGCGATCCCCGAGGCTGAGTCCGGCCTCGTCGGCGAGCTTCTCGCCGATCACCGCCCTGCCCGGCGCGAGCGCCCGGAGGTCCGCCTGGCTGCCCTGGACCAGGTCTATCTCCAGGACCCGGTCGACCGAACGGGGATCGACCGAGGCGATCGCCGTGCCGCCCGCGCGCGGGACGCGGGCCTGGGTGTAGCGGACCCCGGAGGCCGCCTCCACCCCCTGAACCCCTTCGGCGTCCCTCACGGCCTCCGGCGGGATCTCGACGAACCCTCCCGGTCCCTGGAGGATGATCTGCCCCTTGACGTTCTGGGCGATCACGTCGGTCACCGAGCTGTTCAGGCCCGAGGCGAAGATGGTCACGAAGGCGACCAGGGCGATGCCGATCATCAAGGCCGCCGAGGTGACGGCCGTCCGGGCCGGGGTCCTCAGGGAATTCTCCCGGGCGAGCTTCCCCGTGAGTCCACCGAATCTGGCGACCGGCCAGCCGATCACCCTGACCAGAGGCTGAATCAGCCTAGGGCTGAAGATCGCGATCGAGATCACCAGGCAGACGGCTCCGGCACCGATGCGAGCTGCCCCCGCACCGCCCTCGATGTTCCCGACCAGGACCCAGGCAATCAGCGCGACGCCGGCAACCCCGAGGACGAAGGAGGCAAGGCCCCGAATCCACAGCCTGGTGCTGCCGGTCTGCAGGACGTCCTCAGAGAGGGCCGCGATCGGCGGTACACGGGTCGCCCGGACCGCGGGGATCATCGAGGAGACGAGGGTCACGCCCACCCCGATCAGGAAGGAGACGATCACCGTTCGGGGGACGACCACCAGGGAGTTCCCGGGGAGGTCGATCCCGAATCCCGAAAGCAGGGCGCTCAGGCCTTCGGCCAGCCCGATCCCTACGAGGACCCCGAAGATCGAGGCAACGAGGCCGATCACCAGCCCCTCGACCAGAACATTCCTCAGGATCTGGCGCCGTGAAGCCCCGAGGGTCCTGAGCATCCCGAACTCCCGGGTCCTCTGGGCAACGGTTATCGAGAAGACGTTGAAGATCACGAACGAGCCGACGAAGAGCGAGATCGCCCCAAAGGCGAAGAGCGCGATGGTCAGGAAGCTGAGGCCGTCACGTACGTCGCTTGCCTGGCGCTCGGCATTCTCGGTTCCGGTCTCGACCAGCAACGAGTCGGGAAGGACCGCAGCGATCCGGCGCTTCAGGTCCTCCGGGGTTACCGACTCCGTTCCGGCGACCGATATCTGGTCGAACTCGCCCCGTTTGCCGGTGATCCGCTGGGCGACCGGGAGGATCACCTGGGAAATCGAGGATCCTCCGAACGAGGCCGAACCGAGTCTGGTCAGGCCGACCAGGCGATAGGGACGGGCCGCCCCGGTGCCGACCAGTCGGATCGTGTCGCCTACCTGGAGTCCACCGCGCTCGGCCGCTGCCTCATCGAGGGCCGCTTCGTTCGGCTTGCCGGGCGGCCTCCCGTTGACGTAGTCGAGGGCCTCGAGCCGGGCCGGGAGGACCGAGGAGATGAACTGGGGGGCGAACGGCGCTCCGGTCGACTTGCCCTTTGCGTTGAGGATCGAACCGGGGGTGAAGATCGAACCCGCGGCATCGGAGACCCCGTCGACAGCCCGGACTTCGGCGAGGTACCTGTCTGGGAAGGCCGGGACGCTGCCATCCGGCTGGTCTACCCGTTCGCGGCCGGTGATCGTCACGTCGATCTTCTCGTTCGACTTGACGAAGATCTCGTCGAAGGCCTGGTTGGTGGTGTCGGT
>JBMSXD010000134.1:0-3914 GCA_049425265.1 Solirubrobacterales bacterium | reverse complement strand
TCGGACGGTCTCGACGGGGTGGTCGGGCCGTACAACTCAGGGGTCTGCATCGAGACCCTGCCGCTCTATATCAAGGCCGGGCTGACCCCGATCCGGCTGACCTCTGACGACTCGACCAACGGTCTCGGCTTCACCCTCCAGCCGATGACCTACCAGATCGCACCAGTCGCGACCAAGGCGATGGATGAATGGCTCGGGGCGAAGACCGTCGCGATCGCCTACGACAGGACCGAGGCCTACACGAAGACCGAGGCCTCGGCCGTGCGCTCCGACCTGGAGGACGCCGGGGTGGACGTGGTCGCCTACGAGGGGATCGAGCCGGGCAAGGACGACTACTCGAAGGAGGTCGGCAAGCTCGCCGGCACCGGAGCCGACGTCGCCTATCTGGTCACCTACTACCCGGAGGGCGGCCTGATCGCCAGGGAGATGTTCGACCAGAAGGTGAAGACCCAGTGCATGGCCGACTACGGCGCCTACGACAACGGCTTCATCCAGACGGCCGGCCAGAAGGCTGCCGCCAAGTGCCCGGTGGTCGGCGTCCCGGCGCCCTCTGACTTCAAGGGGTCATCCGAGTACGTCGAGGCCTTCGGCTCCGAGTTCGACGAGGAGCCCGGCACCTGGTCGCCCTACACCTACGACTCGGTCAACTTCCTGGCCGAGGGAGTGAGGCAGGCGAAGGGATTCAAGGCCGGGCCGCTCGAGAAGGCGCTCGACGGCGTCAAGGGCTGGCAGGGCTGGACCGGTTCGGTCACGATCAACCCGAAGAACGGAACCCGTGAGCCCGGGACCGTGGTGGTGGTCCGGACGGACTCGTCCGGGGCCTTCACGGTTGACAGGGACTGGGCCGCCGCGGTCGGCGCCCCTTACGGCAACGGCTGATTACGGTCCGCCCCGGGCGGTCGGTCAGGAGTCGGTTCGGGGTACGACCAGTATCGCGCAACCGGCATCTGCCACGACCCCGGAAGAGGTCGACCCGAGCAGTACCCGCCTGATCGGCCCGTAGCTCCGCGAGCCCAGGCAGAGCAGGTCGAGGTCTCCGTCAGAGGCTGCCCGGAGCTCCATGATTGCGTCGCCGTCGACCATCAGCGGCTCGGGCATCGTCCCGACAGGGACCTTCGCCACGGCATCGTCGAGCGACTTCTGGGCAGCCTCCCTGGAAGCATCGGCCAGGTCGGCCATCACGGTTCCGGCGGTCCAGTGCCCCCAATAGTCGGCGAAGTCGGTTGCGACCGAGATCACCTTCAAGGGACCTTTCCCGGCGAAGGCCGCGGCGACCCCGATCGCCCGGTCGGACTCTGGGGTCCCGTTGACGGCGACCGCGACCTTGCCGATCGAACCGCCCGAGGCGTAGCCGACCGGGGCGAGCAGGACGGCGGCCTGCCCGCCGCTCATTAGCTGGTGGGCCTTGTGGCCGGCCCGGACCCGACCGGGGTCGGTTCGGGCGCAGCCGATCACCACCAGGTCGGCACCCTCCGACTCGGCGACCTGCTCGAGGCCGAAGGCCGGGGAGGTTGCCTCACTGATCACGACCGAGGCACCGAACGGTTCGGCCGCCTGCTCGGCCGCTGCCTTCGCCCCTTCGGAGAGGTTGGTGTAGGCCTCTGCGGGGAGCGCCGGGGCAAAACTTCCGCCCACCGGAGAGGGAACCGTGGTCACCACGGTCAGGGCGGAATCGAACCTCGATGCCACCTCTGCTGCCAGGGCAAGGGCGTCCCGGGAACCATCGCTCTGGTCGTAACCGACGACGATCTTCTCGAACATCGTTCCCTACCTCCTGTTTGCGCTCGACAAAGGGAGGGCCAAACTACCGCAACGGGGTGGGGGTCGCTGGGGTTCGGGTCTTTCAGGCGACCCTGATCGGGGTCCCTACCGGCACGAGCCGCCGAAGCGAGCGAAGGGCCCAGTCGGGCGTGCGGATGCAGCCGTTCGACGCCCTGGCGCCCCATGGGACCCTCAGGGAGCCGTGGCGCCCGTGGAAGGCGACTCGCCCGGGACCTCCGAGGTAGGTCTCGTGGACCTCGGAGTGGGCAGTCATCTCGATCACCCAGGGCCGAAGCTCATCGTCGACCCGGTAGAAGTCGTGGACCGCGAAGAGGCCCTCCGGGGTCGGTGTCGCCGGAGCTCCCACCACCACCCGCACCTTCCAGACCAGGTCCCGGTCACGGAACAGGGCGAGCATGCGGTTTTCGAGGGAGATGTGGACCCGGTAACGGGCATCGACCGTGTAGGCCTGGCTTGCCCGGATCCAGCCGACCCTGTCGTTCGGCCGCTTGCCGATCCTGACCCCGTACCACTCGACCCCTTCGCTGTCCCCCCTTTCGAGCAAGAGGAATCCGGCGACCTCACCCCCGCGGGTCTCGGCCGATACCTTCCCGACCGACTTGCCGCCGGGCTCTGCCGAGTAGGGCACCTTCAGCTTGACCGGTCGTACGATTTCCCAGGCCGATGCCTGGGCCGCGCCGACCAGCAGAACGGCGGCCGCCAGGACCAGCGTCTTTCCCACCCTGGACATCACCTGCATTCTTCCACTTCCCAGTTCCCGTTCGGTCCCCTTTCCACCTTCCAACAGGTGGCTTAGCCGAGTGGAGCGGTGTAGAGCGGTTCATACCGTGCACCCTCGGTACCGAGTCGCGACCGGTAGAGCGTGATCGCCTCGGGAAGGAACCTGAGGTCGGGGGGTGGCGGGAGCTCATCCCGACCCGGACGAAAGCCCCGCCCGGCTCGACCCACGGTGAGGTGGGGGAGGAAGGTGCGCCGCTCCGGCTCCCACCCGGTCCGGATCGCGAGGCCCTTGACCAGCCTGGACTGGAGCTCTTCCAGGCTCTTCGCTACTTCCCGTATCTCCAGGGCGAGCACCCTCGGCCTTCGCTTCGGCAGCCAGAGTGGCGCCCCACCCACCAGCTCTCCCACCTCCCGTGGGGCTCCCTCTATCGCCTCGGCCAGCAGGCCGACTTCTGCGGTCGGGCGGCTTCCGAGGAAGGCGAGGGCCAGGTGGATCGATTCAGGGGGGATCGGCCTGAGGCCCCTCCTGGTTCGGGCCGCCTCACGCCCCCAAGCCGCTACCTCCTCCCTAGTCTCGGGTGGTGGATCGAGCGAGATGAACATCCGGGCCTGGCCCCGGGAGGCCGCGCTGTCTTCGACCGGCATCGCTTCAGGATAGGTAGCGGGGCTTGCCCCCAATCGGCCCCATCGGCCGGTCGGTGAGAAGATCAGGCCGATGGAACTGAGGGGAGACCGAGGTTGACCGAGATCGCGATCATCGCCGGGGTCGTTTTCTTCTACGGGCTGGTCTCGCGCAGCCTGCTCAAGGTGGATGTCTCGGCCCCGATGTTCTTCGTCGCGGCCGGGATCCTCTTCGGTACCTCGATCCTCGGCCTGGCTGAACTCAACCCGATCAGCAAGGTCGGGCTGGTCGTCGCCGAGCTGACCCTGGTGATCGTCCTCTTTTCCGACGCTTCACGAAGCAACGTGAGTGGCCTGAGGGGTGACAGCGCCCTTGCCGGACGTCTGCTGGTCATCGCGATGCCATTGACGATCGCGATCGGGGTCGCGGCCGCGGCGGTCCTCCTGATCGGCATGGACTTCTGGGAGGGGGCGATAGTGGCGGCGATCCTCGCCCCGACCGATGCCGCCCTCGGGCACCCCGTGGTGACCAGCAAGCTGGTGCCCGAGAAGATCCGGGAGACGCTGAACCTGGAGTCGGGGCTGAACGACGGCCTTTCGATTCCCTTCCTGCTCGTCTTCATCGGTCTGGCCCTCGAGGAGGTCTCGGTTCGGGCGACCGACACCGTCGTCTTCGCCGTCGAACAGATCGGCTTCGGCGCCCTGGCAGGCCTTGTGATCGGCGGGGGAGGGGGTTGGCTGGTCAGCCGGGCGATCAAGGCGGGGGCGATGACCTGGACCTTCCAGCGCCG
>JBMSXD010000133.1:0-3937 GCA_049425265.1 Solirubrobacterales bacterium | reverse complement strand
ACCGGAACATCGCCGTGCATGCCTGCCACTCCGTGGGCGACGCCGAGGTGGAGGCGCTCGAGATCCACCCGACGGTGGTGCTCCTCGACCTCGAGATCGGCGGGCGCACGCCGGCCCTCGCCCTGCTGCGGCGCTTCCGCCGCCGGCCGGACTTGGGGAAGTTCTTCAGGAGTTCGCGGGCGACGGCCGAGGGCTTCCTCGAGGTTCGCATCCGGGCACCGCGCAAGACCTCCTCGCCCTCGGGCGTGTGGGCGACGGCGGCAGCCAGGAGCGAGACCTGCAGGCGACGGTCCTGGTTCTTGATCGCCTGGACCAGCTTGCGGGCGTTCCGGCCGTGGGCCTTTCCGGACGAGTTGACCAGCAGCCCGAGAAGCCTCTTGGTCTCCCCCCAGCGCTGGACGGCGTACTCCTCGTGGAGTTCGCGGGTGTAGGAGGCGAGCCGCCAGACCCAGGCCTGGGCCTGGTCGCGCCTGCCGATCTTCCGGTCGACCAGGCAGTTGAGAAGTGCTTTGGTCCCGGCCCGTCGGTCCTCCCGCCCCCAGGTGCCGACGATGTCGACCGCGTCGTCGAACGCCTCGGCGTCCTCGAGGGCTCCGATCTCCCCTAGGGCCTTCAGCTTGAGCTGAAGGTTCCGGTTGCGTTGGACGCAGGTGAGCAGGTAGCGCTTGCGGAGCTCGCGCGTGCTCTCCTGCTGGAGCATCGCCTTCGCCTTCCGCCAGCCCTGGGTGGTCACCTTCGACCCGGCGAGGGCGGCCCAGGCGTGCTGCTCGGCATGATCGAGGTTCTCCACCGCGACTCGCCAGAGGTCACGCTCGAGCACCTCGATCCGGCGTTGCGGGTCTTCGGAGACTGGGACGATCCTCTTCTCGACCCGGACCAGCCGGCCCCGGCCGCGCCTGACCGGGCCGACCACGATGGCACCGCCCCGGTAGATGTCGCGATCGAGCAGGCTGTGCAGGGTGACGATCGTCTCGTCGTGGGTGGTCGCCGGGTGGACGAAGTCGACCACGACTCCGGCCTCCTTGTCCGGGGCCCGCCGGGTCACCCGGCCGACCCGCTGCTGGTAGACCCGGCGTGAGGCGGTCGGGGCGAGGTGCATGCAGACGGTTGCCCTCGGGGAGTTCCAGCCCTCGGCCAGCAGCATCGCGTTGCAGAGCACGTCCACCTCGCCTCGCTCGAAGGCGGCGAGGGTTTCGGTCAGCTCGCGCTTTGGCGTTTCGCCCGAGACGGCCCGGGCGTTGATCCCGGCCTCCCGGAAAGCGGCGGCGACGTTGTTGGCGTGCTTCACACCTGCGGTGTAGACGACCCCCGGGGCATTGCGGAAACGGGTCTTGTAGAGGTCGGCGATCGCCAGATTGAACGGGGCCTGGTCCAGCAGGGCGGCCAGCTCCTCCTGGTCGAAGTCCTGATCCACCTCGCCCTTCCTCAGCGGAACCTTGGCGATCGTCCTTACCCCGGGGCCGGGAGGGATCCTCAGGCAGCGAAGCGGTGAGATCACCCCGCGCCTGGCGGCCTGGGCCAGGTCGAAGCGGGAGGTCTGGGTCGGGAAGAGGTCGGCGACGTGGCGGGCGATCAGCGCACCGGTCGCGGTCATCCCGACGAAGATCGGTCCTGGCCAGGACCGGATGCAGGCACTCGTCTTTTCGCCCAGCGCCGTGTGGGCTTCGTCGCAGATCACCACCGTGTATGCGTCGGAGATCCGATCGGCGTTCCGGACGAACCACTGGTAGGTCTCGACGGTCACCGGCCCGTCGGCCTCGTCCTTTCCGTCGAGGAGTGGCGGACGGAGCCTCTCCTTGTAACCGCGGTCCGAGATCTCGCCGATGAACTGCTCGACCAGGTTTCGGCGGTGGGTCAGGATGAGGACCCCGCCGGTCCGTGTCGCATCGATGAAGCCGACCGCAGCGACCGTCTTGCCGGCGCCGGTCGCGTGCTCGAACCAGAACCTCCTCTCGGCCCCCGGGTCCTCGGCCGCCTCGACGACGACCTCCTCTTCCTCGGCTGCCTCCTCGATCCAGTCGCCGGCCTCCTCTTCCTCTGCTGGCTCGACCGCGTCCACTTCCTCCAGTCCTTCCTCGTCCTCTTCGCCCAGGTCCTCGAGGTCCTCTTCCTCCAACTCTTCCTCGATCAGGCCCCCGGGCTCATCAGTCGGTGGCAGGTCGACCTCGGGAATCCCGGCCGATACCTCCTGCTCGGCGATCAGCTCGGCCAGGGTGCCGGAGAGGGCATCGACCTGATGGGGGTTCAGTTCGGCCCCGTCGCGGAGAGTCGGCGGCTCTTCCGAGATCAGTCGCTCCAGGCCGAGAAGGAGCGAGAAGCGCCGGCGCCACTCGATCGACGGCTCACTTGCGCCAGCATCGATCTCGGCCAGAGCAGCGTCGAGGGCGAGCCGGCGGGCGCTCCCAGGGGTCAGCGACTCGGGCCCCTGTCCCTCGAGCAGGAAGGGTTCCCGGGCGAACTCGGACGCCCGCTCTATCTGTTCATCGGTGGGGACCGCCGCAGAGGCGGTCGGTGTCGGAGCAGTGGCCACGTGAGCCTTTGGGTTGAACCCGCTTAGGAGGTCCTTCTCGTTCAGAAAGGTTTCTTCCGAAAGCCAGAGGGATGGGCGAAGGGCCGTCTCCCAATAACCTTCGCGAGGGACGCCGACTACCGGCGTACTGCCGAGATAGTACAGGAAACAGGCGAATCCAATGGGAAATAGAGCAAAGCCCTCCAGTGGCCGTCCGGCGCTTTTCTTGCTCCTGTTGGCTTTCCTGGTCGCCCTGGGTGGGCTTACTGCCTGCTCGGATACGGGTTCCAGTTACTACGAGGCACCGGACCCACCCGACTATGAGTCGGCCTTTGCGGACGCGCCACCGCCACTCGCTGCGCTCTACCGCCAGGGCGGGCAGATCCTGGACGGAGGCGTTGATGCGTTCGATTCCCGGATGGCGGAACTCGAGGGATACCCGGCCGTGGTCAACGTCTGGGAGTCGTGGTGCGGACCGTGTCGCGAGGAGTTCCCGCTGCTGATGGAGGAGTCGGCCGAGTGGGGTAGTGAGGTTGCCTTCCTCGGGATCGACTCCCAGGACGACGCCGACGCAGCCCGGACCTTCCTCGAGGAGTTCCGGGTCCCCTACCCCAGCTACTCGGACCCTGACGAGGCGATCGCCAAGTCGATCGGTGCCTCGGCCGGCCTGCCGATGACCCTCTTCTTCGATCGCTCGGGTGCAAGGTCTTTCATCAAGTACGGCCCGTACCGCTCGACCGAGGAATTTCGACGGGACCTGGCCAGGGTTCACCCTCCGGCCGGCCCTGAGAGAGAGGGTTAGGCTCCTGACGTGGAGGTAACCGATCCGACAGTCGTCTTCCTGCTGATCGCCCTCGGCCTCGCCGGGATCGGGATCGAGATCCTCACCCCCGGCGGGATAATCCCGGCCCTGGTAGGGGTCGTCGCGATGGTCTTCGGGGTGATCGGCCTGCTCGACGTCGGTTCGGTCACCGCCGGGATCGCCTTCATCTTCCTCTCGGTCGGCTTTTTCATTGCGGCGACCGCCTTTCGGGACTACCGGGTGCTCTCGGTCCTCGGCGTGGTCTCCCTGGTCGCGGCGGGCGTCTTCATGTTCAACCGCTCGACCGAGCCGACCTCTATCCCGGTGGTCGTGATCGGGGCGATGGTGGTCGGCGGGTTCGTCATGTTCGTGATCGAGCGGGCCAACCTTGCCAAGTCCGAGCCGATCCGCTCGGGGCCGGAACACCTGATCGGGACGGCGGCCGAGGTCCGGGAGAGCCTTTCGCCGACCGGCCAGGTGTTCGTCGATGGGGGACTCTGGAAGGCACGTCTGGAGGGGGAGGAAGGTCGTGCGGGCGTAGGTGAAGAGGTGGAAATCGTGGCGATCGACGGCCTGACCCTGCTGGTCCGTAACAATGGGGGAGACGTGACCGAAGGAATCGAACG
>JBMSXD010000132.1:0-3988 GCA_049425265.1 Solirubrobacterales bacterium | reverse complement strand
GACCGGCCATTCGAGCTCGGTGGGGTGGAGCACGAAGGGATGGGACTGGGTGCCACCGAGTCCGCCATGCGAGCCGACCAGCTCCTCGAATGCCGCAACTTCGTCCAGCTCCTCCCAGTAGGTGCTGTTGAGGACGATGTCGGGGCAGGTGGAGAAGCCATGGGTGCGCTCGACATGGCGTCGGGCGTTCGGACCGAAGGGGAGGAGGGGGTCCGATCCCTCGATCCTGCCGGTTTCGAGGTAGATCCGACCCGACTCGCCGATCACGACCCCGCCGGCGTCCGCTGTATCGACGAGGAGGAATCCGATTCCGGGATGGGCGGCGAGGCCATCGACCAGTCCGGGGTAGAGCTCCTCCAGCTGCTCAAGAGTGATCCTCGCCGGCAGGCGGGGAAAGCTCACCAGACCGAGATTCCCCGATGCCATAACCACCAGCTCGGGGAGCCCACTGTCCTCGCGCTGCTCGTCCGGAGAATCACCAGCGTCAGGCAGGTTGGGGTCGGCCAGCCGCCCTCCAGTCGCAACCTTGATCGTCTTGCCGGTAGCGCTTTCCTCGCTTGACGCCTCGGCTACCGAGGCACGGAGGTAGGCCCGAGCTTCATCACCGTCGTCGAGCTCGGCGATCACCGCACCGCCGGCGAGGCGGGAGACAACATCCTCGAGACTCTCCCCGTAGCGATCGAGGAAGGTTTCCCCCTGAGACTGACCGTGGTCCGAAAGGACGATCACCTGGTAGGGCCGGGGAGCCTCCGGGAGAACCTTTAGAAGCCGACCTATCGCCCGATCCACCTTCCGAAGAGCGGTCAAGGTTTCCGGTCGCTCGATCCCTGAATGGTGTGCGACCTCGTCGTAGGCGAGGAATGTCGTGTAGATCGCCGGACGACCGGCCATCAGATCGGAGATGACGGCCGAGAGCTGGAGGTCCAGCTGGATCACCGTGGACCAGGCCCGCATGACCGAGTAGGTGAAACCGCGATGAATGGCCGGTTCGACGCCTGAACGCCTCGATCGGATCGCAGAGATCCGTTCGGAAACCAGTTCGACCAGCGCCGAGAAACCGGTGCCGACGACGGCAAAGGGGCGGGAGAAGTAGGCAGCGTAGTCCCGGCCGAGCTTGTCTCGACGATCGAGGATCGTGCTCATCGTCAGCTGGCAGTGCGGGGCATCCCCGGAAAGGATGTTGGCCCGACTCGCGCCGTCATTGGAGAGCAGGCCTTCACCGTTCGAATGGCGACGCTCGATCTCGGCGGCATCCTTGGGGTGATTGGTGACAATTGCGCGATCCGAGTCCTTTTCCCACCACCGGAAGGCCGGCATGTCCGAGTTGCTTCCGTGGAGGATCCCTGCCTGACAGGCACCGGTCTGGGAGGACCAGTCCGTCTCCCAGCCGCGGAGCCGATGGGTTCCACCGCGGACGAGTCGGCTCAGGTTGGGGGCATTCCCGGAGGCAAGAGCCCGCCGGAGTACGTCGTGAGCGAGACCGTCGATCTCGATGAACAGGTAGCCCATTCCCGGTCGGTCATTGACGAGCCCGGCCTTCTCGACCTGCCGACGGACGGTCCGCAGGTACCAGCGGGAATCCTCCTCGAAAGCCAGCATTGGTGCCAGGATCGTCGTCCCGAGGGAGAGCAACAGTGCGGCCAGAGCGGCCTCGAAGAAGCCATCGAACCGGAGCCACGGGAGCTCGATCAAGACGAGTCCAACGATCGCGGCATTGAGCAGCAGGGCGCCCAGTCCGAGGCTTACCACCGCCACAGGGAGCGTGAGACGGACGACGATCGGCCAGACGATCGCGTTCAGCAGACCGATCAGGAGTGCCGTTGCGATTCCCGCCCAGATCCCGTCGATCGCAAACCCGGGCAGGAGGCAGGCGAGTGCGAACAGGACGATCGTGTCCAGCAGGACTACCGCCACCCCATGCCTGAGGTAACCGGCTGCGCCGGGATCCGGAGTCGATGATCTCTCTTGCCCGGCCATCCAGGACCTACTTTCCCACAAGGGGCTTCGAGTCGCCCGGGGGAGGGGGCTCCCGATTGTTAGGGTCGGTCGATGGCCGTCGCCGATCAGCTGAAAGGCCTCGTTGCCCCATTCCTGCCCGATGTCCTTTCCGGGCGTGACCTTCCGCCGGGCCCGAGGGGACTCGACAACGCCCTGTTCGTCGCCAAGACCACCAATGACTTCATGGGGCCCCTGACTTCGATGGCAACCAAGTACGGGCCGGTGAGCGCGACCTTCAGCCGGGGCCGAACCCTGGTGGTACTCGCGAACCACGAGGCCGCTCGCCACGTCCTGGTGACGAACCAGGACAACTACGTCAAGGGCATCGAGTACGAACTGCTGACGATCTTTCTCGGAGAGGGTCTGTTGACCAGCGAGGGGGAGAGGTGGCAGACCCAGAGGCGGCTGGTGCAGCCGTTGTTCGCAAAGCGGCATATCGGTGAGTTCGTAGGTCAGATGACCGACGCGACACGGGACTCGCTCGAGGTCGGTCCTCTCTCGGGGCTCAGCGAGGGGGAGGGGGTGGACATCAACCGGGCGATGATGGAGCTGACCCTCGATGTCGTCGGAAGAACCCTTTTCGGTGCGGATCTGACCGGAGAGACGGCAAGGCGCGTCGCCCCGGCGATGAACGACGTCCTCACCCTGGGGACCCGGATGGTCCGACGGCTCCCGACTTTCATCATCGCATCCCTTCCTGGGTTCAACATGAGGCGGGCGATTGCACTCAACCCGGAGTCGATCCGTTTCAGGAGGGCGGTCGAGCAGTTGAGGGAAGTGATTGACGAGCTCCTGATCGAACGGGAGATGAGCGGCGATCCCGGTGAGGACCTTTTCGGCCTGATGTTGACGACGACAGATCCCGAAACGGGGGAGCGGATGGAGCGCAACCGGATCGGTGATGAGCTGATGACCTTCATGCTCGCCGGACATGAGACCACCTCGAACGCCCTCTCCTGGGTCTTCCGATGGCTCTCCCTAAACCCGGAGGCCAGGGAGATAATGGTGGGGGAGGTCGACGAGGTACTGGACGGACGAACCCCATCCTTTGATGATGCCGACCGCCTTCCCTGGACCAAGGCCGTCGTACAGGAGTCGCTGAGGCTCTCGCCCCCGGCGTGGATGGTCGGCCGCAAGGCGGTCGAGGAGGACCGGATAGGTGGCTACAGGATTCCCGCCGGGGCGGGAACGATGGTCCTGATTCGGAGCATCCACAGGGACCCTGAGGTCTGGGATAACCCGGAGGGTTTCGACCCCCGACGTTTCCTCGCAGAAAACAGGGATGAGCTGCCGAGAACTGCGTATCTCCCATTCGGCGCCGGGCGAAGGATCTGCGTCGGGTCGACCTTTGCCCTCGTGGAGGCGACGCTCCTTCTAGCGATGATCTCCCAGCGCTACGAGTTCAACCTCCCCCCATGGGCCTCGGTGGCCGAGGAGGCAGCGGTCACCCTCAGGCCGAAGGGAGGGCTCTTGATGACGACCCGGCCGAGGAACGGGGTCCCGTCAGCCCCGGATCCCTCGCGGGAAACGGCCGAGGCCACCTGAGCTGATCAACGAGTCCAGGCACGAAAGAAGGCTTGACATGCCCTCTGAGCGTCCCTGGTAGCCCCGATCAGGGGTTTTTTCGTCCCTCCTGTGGCTTGGGGCGCCGAAAGTCGTGTAGCCCCAAAGCGTGGTTTACATAACGAACATTATCGGGCAGAAGGGGTGGAACCTGAAGAAGAACCGGCTTGGCTCGTCGAGTGAAACCTTGGGCCGGTTGTCGGGTTTATACTCGCGGAGGTTCGACCGGAAGGTGATGGTCGACCGAAACCTTGGAGAGGAGATTCCCGTGTCAATAAGCCCGTCCCGCATTCGTATCGGCTTGGTCGCAGCGCTCATCGGTCTTGCAGGATTTGCAGCCGTTGCTTCCACTTCCCAGGCGCAGATGGCCGGGAGCTTCTACCAGGCCCCGGTCAAGGCAGGAAAGTCGAAGTGTGCGGCGAGCAAG
>JBMSXD010000131.1:0-4032 GCA_049425265.1 Solirubrobacterales bacterium | reverse complement strand
GGGGGGCGGGGCTAACCCGGCCCGGGGCGGGGACCGAAAGGCGACCCGCGCCCAGGTCGAGACGACCCTGCCACTGCTAGCTGGTGAGGGTGGCTCCCGCCCATTCGGCTACATGAGCTCGGTCGAATGGCAGCGGTTCACCAACTGGGCCTTCGAGAACGGGGTCCTCGAGGAGAGCCAGCGGGCGGTCGATGCCCTGAGCAACGACTACCTGCCGGGCGAATGCATCGGAGCCGATTCGGGCTGACCCAGGTCGGGGCCGAGTCAGCGCCCGAGCATGTGGATGTCGACCAGGAAGGACCGGCTCGCGACCACGTCCGAGGAGCGTGGCTTCCGCCTCAGCCTCCTCTTTCGTGACCGGCGGCTGCCGGTGGCGACCGAGCCGACCGCACGAACCGCTGCAACCGTTGCGGCACCCGCCAAGGCACCCCCGGCAACCGCGAGGGCTGCCGTGGTCACCTCTCCCTTGATCGGTTCGCCCGGCGAGCCCGGCGCTCCGTAAGGCTCTGGCACGGACGCCGCTCGGACGGGGCCCTGGTTGCCCAGATCCTCCTCGGAGACGATCTCCCCGTCGATGTCCTCTACGTCGTCCTCGACTGCCTGTCCCTGAGACTCCACGACCGCCAACCCTAGCGGCGCCCAACCCGCTGCCGTTGCCCGGGGGATGGCTCTAGACGAGCGCTTTTCCGTAAATACGGAACTTCTTCCGTACCTCGCCACCCATCCCCTCGAGCGCTCGGTTCATCGGCTCGTTGGTCTCGAGGATCCAGCCCGCCTCACCCTTCATGACGCCGTCGGGCTTCGTGGTGTCCACGTGCCTGACATAAAGGGCGGCCGCGACTCCGGTCTGCTGATAGGCCTTCTTGACCCCGAGGGCAAGGATCCGGACGGTGTCGATCCTCCGACGGCCGGTCAGGAAGTGGAACCAGCCGAACGGGAGCAGGCGTCCCTTCATCCTCGGAAGGACCTGATTGATGTCGGGCAGGGTGAGCGCCGCCCCGACCACCTCGCCATCTTCCTTCTCGGCGATCATCGCCCAGTCCTCGTCGAGGATCACCTTCAGCAGCTTGGCGTGGAACTCGACCTCATCGGGATCGAGAGGGACGAAACCCCAGTTGTCCCCCCAGGCCTCGTTGTAGACCTCGTGGAACCGGGCGATCTCATCTGCCATGTCGGAGCGGCGCATGCTCCTGATCGTGATCCCGTTCTCGTCGAGGCTCTTCTGGGCCGCCTCGTGTATCGCCGGGTGGAACTTGAGTCCCTCCTTCAGCTTTCCCATCTCGAGGTGCCACATCAGCAGGTCGATCTCCTTGGTGAAGCCGTTCTCCTCGAATAGCTGGGTGTAGTAGGGCGGGTGCCAGGGCTCGAGGATCACCGGGCGGTACTCGAACCCCTCGATCATGATCCCGAGCTCGTCGTTGGTGGTGAAGTCCATCGGTCCGAGGGCACGCTCCCTGCCACGCTCGGCGAGCCAGCCAGTCGCAGCATCGAAAAGGGCGGTTGCCGCCTCGGGGTCGTCCATGCACTCGAAGAACCCGAACTGGCCGTCGTCGCCGCCCCGGTAGGAGTCCCAATTGGCATCGATCTGGGCGCTGATCCGGCCGACCGGCTCGCCATCCCGCTCGGCGAGGAAGAGCTCGACCTCGGCGTGGCCGAAGTAGGGGTTCTTCGAGCGATTCAGGTACTCCATCCGCTCCCTGATCAACGGCGGTACCCAGTTCGGATGGTCGCGGTGGACGTCGAAGGGGACGCGGACGAACCGCTTCAGGTCGCGGCGCCCCCTCACCGGCCTGACAGTCACCTCCGGCATCGGCCGCAACCTAGCAGCCCGACCTCCGGCTCCGAGAGGGTCAGCCGGCCTGTTCGGCCTGGCGAAGTCCCCGGATCGCCCAGAAGCCCATAAGGAAGATCAGCCCGAAGACGACCAGGTAGGCGGTCAGGACCCCGGTCGGCTCGCCGGCCATCAGGCTCCTCGCCGCGTTCAGCAATGCGGTGATCGGGTTCACGGTGGCCACCGGCTCGATCCATCCGGTCAAGAGCTCCTTTGGAACGTAGACCGGTGCGAGGAAGAGGATGATGAAGACCGGGAGCTGCATCAGAGGTCCTGCCGAGAGGGACCGGAACCTGAGCGCGATCCCTGCCGAGAAGAGCAGCGCGGCGACATTCGAGAGCAGGGCGATCCCGTAGATGCCGACGAGGTCGAAGCCACCTCCGGCGATCTGCATCCCGCCGGCCAGGGCCACCCCTGTCACGATCGTCCAGGTGACGATCAGTCGCGAAGCGGCCCCGATTCCGTAGCCGAGGACGATCGAGCTCCGGCGACGGGTCGCCAGCATGATTCGCCTGCCCATCCCCATCTCGAAGTCTCCAGCGATCGAGAACCCCGCGAACACCCCGGCCAGGGTCGAGGCCTGGATCAGGATGAAGCAGAACTGGAAGGCGGTGAAGTCGTAGTAATCGAAGTTCGGCGCATCGCCCACCACCGATAGCCCCCCGGCGAAGGCCGCCAGGAAGAAGAGTGGGAAGACCAGCGAGGGAATGAACATCGACGGTCTGGTGTAGAGGTTGTGCAGGTACCGCCAGGCGACGCCAAAGGCCGCCGAGAGATACCTGGCCGGTCCCGCTTCGGTAGCGCCGGTCACCTGTCCATCCTCCCGGAGAGGAGCTTTGCGGCGATCGAAATCGTGATGAAGGCGAGGACGATCGCGATCGCGAATCCCGCGGCTAGCACCGGCGGGTCCCACCCGGTGATCATCAGCGACCGGAGCGCCTCGATCAGGTAGCTGACCGGGTTGAGGTCGGTGATCGTTCTAAACCAGGTGGTCTCGATCAGGTCGCGCGGCAGCGCCATCGAGCTGAAAAAGAGCAGGACGAACATCAGCGGGAACATCCCCTGGACCGCCTCGCTGGAACCCGTCCTCAGCGCCATGATCAGACCGATTCCCCCGAAGCCGAGGGAGATGATGATCACCAGGACGAGGAGGACGGCGACCCCGGCCGGACCGGCTGCGAAGTCGGCGCCGAAGACCAGCCCGATCGTCAGGTAGAGGAAGGCCTGGAAGACCCCCAGCAGGGCGAGCCCGGTCAGCTGGCCGACCATCAGGGCCGACGGGTGCATCGGAGTCAGGACGAGGCGGTCGAAGAAGCCGTTCTCGATGTCCTGGGAGACGGCCTGGCCTGCGTTCATGGTGGAGAAGATCGCCGACTGGATGAAGGTAAAGGCGAGCGCGAAGGTCAGGTAGGAATCGGTCGGGAAGCCGGGCAGCTCGGTCGCTGAATCGAGTCCGCCGACATTGACCGCGAGCAGGAAGATCGGGAAGACGAGGGTCGGAACGAGGGTCGCCGGCGACCGGATCATGCGAAGGACCGAGCGGGTGGCCAGGGCCCGGATCTGGAGTCCGAGCACGGGCTCGGATTGGATCGCGACGCTCGCCCCGGTCATTCGTCCTCCCCCGCGCCGTCCTCGTCCGGCAGTGCCTCACCTTCCAGGTGATGGCCGGTCTTGGCGAGGAAGACGTCGTCCAGGGTCGGTTCATTCAGAACGAGACTGGCCAGACCGATGCCGGCTGCATCCAGCCCCCGGACGATTGCCCCGAGCTCGTCGACCCCCCGGTCGAGCCGGACCTCGACGGTCCCCCTCTCCGCTGGGAGCTTTTTCCCGAACCCCTCGAGCACTGCCGCGGTGTCCTCCAGCCTTCCGGGGTCGGACGGGGCAACGACGACGCTCGGCCTGCCGATCTCGCTCTTCAGCTCGGCCGGTGTCCCCTCGGCGACGATCCGGCCCGAATCGATGATCCCCACCCGGTTCGCCAGGTGGTCGGCCTCCTCCAGGTACTGGGTCGTGAGGAACACCGTGACCCCATCCTCGCCCGAGAGTCGCTCGACCTCCTCCCACAGGGCGGATCTGCTCTGGGGGTCGAGGCCGGTGGTCGGCTCGTCGAGAAAGAGGACCCTCGGCCAGTGAACCAGGGCGAGGGCGAGGTCGAGCCGGCGCTTCATCCCGCCCGAGTAGCCACCGACCTTCCGGTCTGC
>JBMSXD010000130.1:0-4058 GCA_049425265.1 Solirubrobacterales bacterium | reverse complement strand
TGGGTCTGGGCGTTGAAGGCCTTGCAGAAGTCCATGATGTTGACCCCGTGCTGGCCGAGTGCAGGGCCGACCGGTGGGGCCGGATTCGCCTGGCCGGCCGGGATCTGGAGCTTGATCACTGTCGATACTTCCTTTGCCATCTTCTTCCCTTCGTAAGTCCCCGGCTGCCTAGATCTTCTTTACCTGTTCGTAGCCGACCTCGGACGGAGTCTCCCGCCCGAAGATCGAGACCAGCACCTTGAGCTTTGCCTGATCGTCATTTATCTCGGCGATCTCGCCGGAGAAGTCGGCCAGCGGACCGCTGATGATCTTGACCGTCTCGCCGATCTCGAACTGGGCCTGGGTCCTCGGGCGCTCCGCAGTCTCGCGGTGGAGCAGCCGGTCGACCTCGGGCTTGGTCAAGGGCACCGGAGTGTCCCTGGGCCCGACGAACCCGGTCACCCCGGGGGTGTTCTTGACCAGGCTCCAGGCGTTGTCGGTCATCTCCATGTTGACCAGCACGTAGCCGGGCATGGTCCGCTTCTCGACCTGGATCCGCTGGCCGTCCTTTACCTCGGCCACCTGCTCGGTGGGGACGATCACCTGCTTGATCCGGTGAGTCTGCCCCATCGAATCGACCCGGTGCTCGAGGTTCTGCTTGACCTTGTTCTCGTGGCCCGAATAGGTGTTGATCACGTACCAGCGAAACATTTGTCCTCCGTCTCCTCCCGGATCCCCTAGATGACCCTCTGGACGAGCCAGTTGAAGGCGAGGTCGAGCACGCCCAGGTAGAGCGCGGCGACGATCACGAAGACGAGGGTGACGGCGGTCGCCTGAATCAGGGTCTCGCGGTCGGGCCACTGGACCCGACGGAGTTCGGCGATGCAGGAGGCGAGGAAGGCGATAACCCCGGAGCGCTTCTTCTCGCCCTTGGCCGCTTCGGCCCGCTTGGCGAGGAGCTCCTCCTCCTTCTTCTTCTGCTCGGCCTTGGCGCGCTTCTCGGCTTCCTTCTTCTTGCGCTTCTCTTCCCGGGACTCGATCCGGGACTTCTTCGGGGCGTCGGGGGTCTCGAGCGCCTCTTCAGGTGCGCCGGCGGCGATCCCGGCCTCGACCGCCTCGATCTCGGCGATGTCCCCGGACTTCGGCACCTGGGTGTCGTGCTGGGCCCGGGAGTCGGACTCAGGGGCCCCCTGGCCTTTGCGTTCGGCTTCCTCGCGGGCCTTTCGCTCGGCCTTCTTCTGGGCGCGGGACTTGGCCATCAGCGGGTTTCCTTGTGGGGCTGGTGGCTCTTGCACCAGCGGCAGTACTTACGGACCTCCAGCCGGTCGGGCGTGTTCCGCTTCGACTTGGTGGTCTCGTAGTTCCGGCGCTTGCAGCTCTCGCAGGCCAGGGTTACCGCTATGCGGACATCTCCGCGTGCCATCTTGCTTCTCTTCTCCGACTCTCTCCCGGGCGCTCAGGCTAACCGGGCCTCAATCAATAGAAAAACCTCGGCCGGAAGGGCGAGGCGACCGCCAAGAATAGCGGTTTTCCGACGGCTTGGGAGCCGGAGGGGGGTCATCTGAGGGATCAGGGCATCGGGACGATACCGCCGCTGCGGACGGCCTCGATCGCCTGCTCCAGGCGGGGGTGGAAGACCTCGATCTGGAGGTCCGGGTGTCCGCGGAAGGAGAGGACCAGGCGGTCACCCCTCATCCGGTCGAGGAAGCCGACCCCGCCCGGGAAGTCGAGGGGTACCCGTCCCGGTTCGCCGGCGAGCCTGGAGGTCGCCTCGAAGGCCTGGGCGAACGGGTAGCTGCCGACGGTGAAGTACCTGCTGTCGGCGGTCTCGGGATCGACTCCTTCCGGCAGGTAGCGCACGTGGACGTTCTTCCGGGAGTCGTAATCCATCGCCACCCTCATACCCGGAAGCTGCCCTGCCCAGAAAACCGGGTGTCCGACGGCCCGGACCATCTCCCCGGCCCGCTGGAGGGAGACCAGCCGGGCACCGTCGAAGGGATCGTCGACCGGAGCCTGCCGGCCGGCACGACCCCCGGGCACCAACGCCCAGACGAGCAACCCGCCAAACACGAGGGCACCGACCCCGAGCATGGAGGCGATCCGGGCCCTGTCGGGCCGGGGGCGTGGGTTTGGAGTCAAGGAGGTCTGGTTCATTCCGTGGGTCCTACGATCGGCCGGCCCCCGTACGACCACCGGGAATCCTAGTAACCCCCGGTGCCCGGTGGGTCTTTTTCGGGAGAGCCGGTGCGATCATCTCCAGGATGGACGACCGGATCGAGGGCAACGGAGACCGCGACAGGGCGAAGGCCCGGAGGATCGTCTCGCGGATAAAGGAGCGCCGGGAGGTCCACCGCCAGATGCACTGGCTCCCCCGGGTGATGGTGGCGACCGCCGGCTTCTTCGTGCTGTTGGCCGGACTGGCGATGCTGGTACTTCCCGGGCCGGCCATCCTGGTCATACCCGTAGGCCTGGCGATCCTCTCGCTCGAGTTCATCTGGGCCGAACGCCTGCTGGAGAAGGCGCTCGAGTCGGGTGCCACCTTCGGCGGCTGGCTCGGCAGGCTGGTCCGTCACCGGAACTTCCTGCTGATGGTGGCAGGGGTACTGGCGGTGGCAGCGGTGGTCGGCTTCCTGCTGATCCTCTGAGCGCGTCCCTAGGCCACGATCTCCCGACCGATCGGCGCTACGGTTCGTGGGGTGAAGTGCGACGTGGCCATCGTCGGAGCCGGAATCGCCGGCCTGAGCGCCGCAGAGGCCCTGACCGATGCCGGGCGGGATGTGGTGGTGCTCGAGGCCCGGGACCGGGTCGGGGGAAGGACGCTGAACACCGAGATCGGTGGCGAGCCGAACGAGCTGGGGGGCCAGTGGGTCGGCCCCTACCAGGACTCGATGATCGCGATCCTCGAGCGTCTTGGTCTGGAGCTCTTCCCGACCTACCGGGAGGGTGATCACGTCTACGTCGACGAGGATGGCGCTCCCCGGCGTTACGCGGGTGACCACCCGCCACTCGGTGAGGCTTCCGAGAAGGCCCTCGAGGAGGTCGACGCCAAGCTCGATGCTCTTGCCAAGGAGCTCGACCCGGAAGCACCGTGGGAGCACCCCGACGCGGAAGCCCTCGACTCGATAACCCTCGCCGCCTGGCTGGATCGGGAAGTGGACGACGAGATTGCACGCAACCTGATGCGCTCATGGCTAGCTGGCGGCTTCATCGCCAAGCCTGCTCACACCTTTTCCCTGCTCCAGGCCCTCTGGATGATCGCCGGGGCGGGCGGGACCTTCGAGCTGCTCGAGCCAAGTCAGTGTCTGGCCAGTCGGGTGGTCGGCGGCTCGCAGCTGGTCTCGATCCGGTTGGCCGAAGGGCTGGGCGACCGGGTGATCCTCGACTCACCGGTCGACTCGATCGAGTGGTCGGAAGACGGCGTCGTTGTCCACTCGACGAAGGCGGAAGTGGAGGCCGAACGGGTGATCGTCGCCGTGCCGCCCAACCTGACGAACTCGATCCGGTTCCATCCCCCGCTCCCGGGGTGGCGGCAGCGGATGACCCAGGACCTCTCCCAGGGCAGCATCATCAAGTGCCTGGCCGTCTACGAGGAGCCGTTCTGGCGGGAGGATGGACTGTCGGGACAGGGCTTTGCCCCGTACGGGCTGGTCAGCGAGATCTACGACAACTCCCCGCCCTCGGGGTCGGTCGGGGTGATCGTCACCTTCCTTGCCGGCGAAAAGGCCGAGAGCGCGGCGAGGATGCTGCCGGAGGAGCGTCGCGAGGCAGTGCTCGAGGGGATCGCTGCCTACCTCGGTCCGAGGGCGAGGGACGCAACCGGCTTCATCGAGGTCGACTGGGCCGAAGAGGAGTGGACCCGTGGGGCCTACGGAACCAGCTTCGGGCCGGGCGGCCTGACCCGGTTCGGCGAAGATCTAAGGCGCCCGGTAGGACCGATCGAGTGGGCCTGCACCGACATCTCGGGGGTGGGGCACATCCACATGGACGGTGCGATCCGCTCGGGCCAGGCGGCTGCGTCGGCCTGTCTCACTGAGCCGACGACGGCGCTTGGTGGAAGCCCTCCACCGGACTCGAACCGG
>JBMSXD010000129.1:0-4106 GCA_049425265.1 Solirubrobacterales bacterium | reverse complement strand
CTCGAGCTTCTTCAGGTCCTTGTCGCGGGCCTCCTCGTCTACCCAGGTGATCATCGAGGCGGCGAAGTAGAGGACCTTCTCGAGCTCCTTGGGAGCCATGTCGATCAGGTAGCCGATCCGCGAAGGGACTCCCTTGAAGAACCAGATGTGGGAAACGGGCGCGGCCAGATCGACGTGGGCCATCCGCTCGCGGCGGACCTTCGACCGGGTTACCTCGACGCCACAGCGCTCGCAGACGATTCCCTTATACCTGACCCTCTTGTACTTGCCGCAGTAGCACTCCCAGTCCTTGGTCGGACCGAAGATCCGCTCGCAGAACAGGCCGTCCTTCTCGGGCTTGAGCGTCCGGTAGTTGATCGTCTCGGGCTTCAGGACCTCGCCCCACGACCAGGAGCGGACCTTCTTCGAGGATGCGATCGAGATCTCGATCGCGTCGAAATTGTTGATGTCGACCGGGCTGTTGGTCACTCTTCCACTCCTGCTTCCTCGGCCTCACCGGCCGGCTCGGTCTCGTTGACGGTCTCGTCGGCAGCGCCGTTGGTCTGGACGTCGGCCAGGTCCATGCCGAGGTCCTGGGCTGCCTTGAGGAGGTCGTCCTCCTCTTCGGCCAACTCACTCGCGCCGCCCTCGGAGACCACGTTCGCATCCAGCGAGAGTGCCTGCATCTCCTTGAGCAGGACCTTGAACGACTCGGGGATCGACGGCTCGGGGATATTCTCCCCCTTGACGATCGCCTCGTAGGCCTTGACCCGGCCCACGGTGTCGTCGGACTTCACGGTCAGCATCTCCTGCAGGGTGAATGCCGCTCCGTAGGCCTCGAGGGCCCAGACCTCCATCTCGCCGAACCGCTGGCCACCGAACTGGGCCTTGCCGCCCAGCGGCTGCTGGGTGACCAGTGAGTACGGACCGGTCGAGCGGGCATGGATCTTATCGTCGACCAGGTGGTGGAGCTTGAGGATGTACATGTAGCCGACCGTCACCTTGCCCTCGTACGGCTCACCGGTTCGGCCGTTGTAGAGCTGCACGGTTCCGGCACACTGCTCGCCCGGAGGGGCCTTGGTGTCTACGCCGAGGTCGATACCGCGATCGGCGTTCTCCTCCGACCACTTGACCAGCGCCGTGTCCACGTCCTCCACGGTCGCGCCGTCGAAAACCGGGGTCGAGACGTAGACCCTGCCACCGGACTCGTCGCGCTGCTTGTAGGCCTCGGATCCGTCGTCGTACCATCCGTTGCCGGCCGCCCACCCGAGGTGGGTCTCGAGGATCTGCCCGATGTTCATCCGGCTGGGGACCCCGAGCGGGTTGAGGATCACGTCCACAGGGGTGCCGTCGGCCAGGTGCGGCATGTCCTCCACGGGAACGATCTTCGAAATCACGCCCTTGTTGCCGTGACGGCCGGCCAGCTTGTCGCCCTCGGCGATCTTCCGCTTGGTCGCCACGTGGACCCGGACCAGCTCGTTGACGCCGGTCGGCAGGTCGTGCCCCTCATCGCGGCTGAAGGTCTTGACGTCGATCACCACGCCGCCCTCGCCGTGGGGGACCTTCAGCGAGGTGTCGCGGACCTCGCGGGCCTTCTCCTTGAAGATCGCCCGGATCAGCTTCTCTTCGGCGGTCAGCTCGGTCTCGCCCTTCGGCGTCACCTTGCCGACCAGCAGGTCACCGGAGGCGACCTCGGCCCCGACCCTGACGATCCCTCGCTCGTCGAGGTTGCGCAGACTCTCCTCGGAGCGGTTGGGGATGTCCCGGGTGATCTCCTCGTCGCCCAGCTTGGTGTTGCGGGCATCGATCTCGTACTCCTCGATGTGGATCGAGGTCAGCTCGTCGTCCTTGACCAGTCGCTCGGAGATGATGATCGCGTCCTCGAAGTTGTAGCCCTCCCAGGACATGAAGGCGACCAGGCAGTTGCGGCCGAGGGCGACCTCGCCGCCGGCGGTCGAGGAGCCGTCCGCGAGGACGTCCCCCTGCTTTACCTTCTGGCCGGTGGTGACCACCGGGCGCTGGTGGATCAGGGTGCCCTGGTTGGAGCGCATGAACTTGTCCAGCGGGAACCGGTCGGTCCCGGACTTGCCCTTGACTTCGATCGCCTCGGCGTCGATGTAAGTGACCTGGCCGTCGTTCTCGGCGAGGATCACGTCGCCGGTGTCGACCGCGGCGCGACGCTCCATGCCGGTCCCGACCAGCGGCGGGTCGGGCCTGAGCAGCGGCACGGCCTGGCGCTGCATGTTGGAGCCCATCAGGGCGCGGTTCGCGTCGTCGTGCTCGAGGAAGGGGATCAGGGCGGTCGCCACCGACCAGATCTGGGTCGGGGAGACGTCCATCAGGTCGACCTCGGTAGGCGATGCATTCCGCCAGCCGCCCTCGCCCGAACGACAGAAGATCGAGGGTCCGACCAGCTTGCCGGTCTTCTCGTTCACCTCGGCTCCGGCCTGGGCGATCACCTTGCCCTCCTCCTGGGTCGCATCGAGGTGGACGATCTTGTTGGTGACCTTGCCCTTGTCGACCACCCTGTAAGGCGTGGTCACGAAGCCGTGCTCCGACACCTCGGCAAAGGATGAGAGCGAGCCGATCAGGCCGATGTTCGGGCCCTCGGGAGTCTCGATCGGGCACATCCGCCCGTAGTGGGTCGGGTGCACGTCGCGGACCTCGATCGGGGCCCGTTCGCGGGTCAGGCCACCCGAACCGAGCGCCGAAAGGCGGCGCCGGTGGGTCAGGCCGGCCAGGGAGTTGTTCTGGTCCATGAACTGCGAGAGCTGGGAAGAGCCAAAGAATTCCTTGAGCGAGGCGACCACCGGCCTGATGTTGATGATCGTCTGCGGGGTGATCGCATCGGCGTCCTCGGTCGTCAGTCGCTCGCGAACCACACGCTCCATCCGGTAGAGACCGATCCGGAAGGCTTCCTGGATCAGCTCCCCGACCGTCCGGAGCCTCCGGTTGCCGAAGTGCTCGTACTCGTCCAGCCGGTCGGCGACCGCCTCGCGCGGGTAGGTCAGGGCCTCGGCCGCGTAATCCTTGATCGGATTCTCCTCGTCGATCTCCTCCGGGATGCCGAGAGCCTTCGGTACCTCGACCAGCTCGCGGACCAGGGCGACGATGTCCTCGTGGGTGAGCACCCGGGTGTCGAGGTCTACGTCGAGCCCCAGCCGGGCGTTCAGCTTGTACCTGCCGACCCGGGTCAGGTCGTAGCGCTTGGGATCGAAGAAGAGCTGCTCGAGCAGGGTCTTGGCGGCGTCGACCGACGGCGGCTCGCCCGGGCGCTGCTTCTTGAACAGCTCGATCAGGGCGCCTTCCTCGGTCTCGGTCTGCTCGGTATCGGCAGCGATCGTGTGCCGGATGTAGACCGAGTTGTCGAACATCTTCAGCATCTGCTCGTCGGTGTAGCCCATCGCCCTCAGGAGGACGGTCACCGGGAGCTTCCGCTTGCGGTCGATCCGGACGTAGACCCGGCCCTTCTTGTCGATCTCGAGTTCCAGCCAGGAGCCGCGCGAGGGCATCAGATTGGCTGTGAAGACCTGCTTCTCGGCATCCTTCGGTGCCATCACGTAGGCGCCGGGCGAGCGGACCAGCTGGGTGACCACTACCCGCTCGGTCCCGTTGATCACGAAGGTGCCCCGGTTGGTCATCCATGGGAAGTCCCCCATGAAGACCGTCTGCTCGCGGATCTCCCCCGTCTCCCTGTTCTGGAAGGCGACCTTTACGTTGAGCGGCCGGGAGTAGGTGAGGTCGCGCTCGCGACACTCCTCGAGCGTCTGCTGCGGCTCGTCGAACTCGATGTCCCCGAAAACGATCGCGAGGTTGCCCGTGTAGTCCTCGATCGGCGAGATGTCGGCGATCGTCTCCTGGAGCATTCCGTTCTTGGGATCGGTCAGCTCCTCGAAGGAACGGCGCTGTATGTCGATCAGATGGGGTGCTTCTAGGGGTGCTTCGAGTCGGGAGAAAGTTCGGCGGGCTACGGGGGCGCTGATTGCACGTGCCAAGGGCGGCAACTCCTCAAGGGGTCGTGGAAACGGCTGGTCCTGAAACGGCTGACGAGGCGGGGGTAGCGGCCCATTGGACCGCTTTCGCGCGCGACCCAGAAAGATAGCACAGCGTGTCGGCCGGTCCCTCCG
>JBMSXD010000128.1:0-4127 GCA_049425265.1 Solirubrobacterales bacterium | reverse complement strand
TAGGACCCCGAGTGCCTGGTTCAGTGAGACTCCCCTTCCCCGGCTGGCGATCGCGTTGTCTATCGCCCCCTGCATGAACGCTGCCCTCGTCTCCTCGTCGTAGGTACGGAAGATCTCGTCGAGTTGGACCGAGCGCGCAACCTGAGCCGGCGGCAGGGAGCTCCCGTCCTCGAGCATGCCCGAGGACCGGTTGCCGGGTGCCAGCTCCACGTAGGCTTCGCCGATCAGCGATTTCGCCCTGAGGATGGCCCGGGTGTCCTTCGGGAGGGGGGCATATTCGGGTTCGATCTCGAGGGTGACGATCGCCCTGTCGCGATCGTCCTCTTCGCCCAGCCGCACATCACTCACCCGGCCGACCTCGAGGCCCGAAATCTTGACCTGAGACTGCTCGGCAAGCTGGTTGATCTGGACCAGAGGCATCTTCAGCTTGTACCCCTCGGCAGCCAACGGGGTGGGGCCACCGAACGCAGTCCAGACGAAGAGCAGAAGGGCAAAGCAGGCCAGGGCGAAGCCCGCGACCGTGATCAGCTGTCCTGCCGAGGGAGCCTGCTTGTTCATGGCGTCTCCGGAGGGACGTTGGGGCAGATGCCGCCGTCCACCGGGTTGGTGGGAGGCGGCAGCTGGGCCAGCTGGTAGGCGGTGTAGAGCTGGGGTATGCCTTGCTGGGTAAGCGAGCTCCAGGCGACTCCGGCGGCCTGCTGGGCCGTGTTGCAGGAGATCGTGCTGATGCCCCGCCGGACGGGGCCACCGGCGTCCTGGGCGTTGATCGAGGAGTTCAGGTTGTGGGCGAGCCACGGTGCCCAGAACAGGAACCCCTCCTGGGTATCACCCGATGGGTTGTGCGCGAGGAAGTTGAAGAGCCGGTTCAGCTGGGTGTAGAAGCCCTGGGTAGCCGGAGCCGTGAACTGAGCCGCGTTATTGGTCTTCGCGAGCGCCTTGAAGAAGGGCTGCGAGTTCCTCGCGAAGGGTCGGATGTCATCCCTGATCGGGACGGTCACATCTCCGGCAAGGTCCTCGAGCGCAATCAGGCCATCCTTCAACCGCTTGGCCCCTGGGATCAGGTCGAGCAGAGGCGGCCGGATGACCAGCGACAGCCGGTTGGATGAAGCTAGGCCACGACGAGCCTGGACGAGTGTCGAGGGGAACTCGGTCAGGGCCTCGCGGAGCGATGCCTCCTCATCGGCCCAGGCCTGGAGATTGTTCTTCGAGTTGGTGACGAAGTCCCGCACTGCCGTGTCGTTGTTCCCGAGCTCGGTCGCCAGCAGGCTGAGCGCCCGGACCCCACCGGAGATGTTGTTGCGGCGCTTTTCCAACAGGCCGTTTATCCGTGCCGTGTAAGTCGCGAAAGGTCCGAACCGCCTCAGAGCCTGAGAGAGCTCCGGTCCCTTGCCGTCGAGACCTATACCCGCACCGTTCAGCAGCAGAACGAGATAGTCCTGTGTCTCCCGGTCGAGGCTGGCCCAGAACTGATCGAGCTGGACGTTCGAGAGGCCCTGGGCAAGTGGAAGGGTCGAACCCTCTTCGGGCGGTGGGCCGGTGGTACCGGGGTCGATCTCGACCACCATGTCGTTGAGACCGGTCTTCGGACGGAGCAGGAACTCAGCGTCCTGATGGAGCAGCTCCCGGTAGCGGGGCTCGATGTCGAGCCGTACCTTGGCCACACCGTTCTCGAGCTCGGCTGCCCCGACCTTGCCCACGTTTATTCCTGAGATGACTGCGGCCTGGCCCTGACCTGGAGTTATCGCCTGGGCCGTCTCGAACTCGGCATTGATCGAGTAGAACTCCTGGCCGAGTCCCGGGATCCAGCTCGGTAGGGCAGCCTTCTGGTTCGCCAGGATGACCAGCAGCGTCACGATCGCCAGCAGGATCATCAGCGAGACAGCGACGAAGTCCTTTGTGTGATCCCTGATTGCGCGGGCGAGCTTGGTCATGGCGTGTACACCACCGGGCTCGCCGGGCCGGGGCCGGCAGCTGGGCCGTTCAGGTCAGGAACGTCTTGGGTGTAGCAGGCGAGGTTCGGATTGAGCGGTGGAAGGCCGGTATCGAGCGGGCTGGAAGCGATCGTCGGCTCGCCCATCCGTCCGTAGAGGGGCGTATTGGTCCCCGATTCACTCGGGTCATCCATCTTGACGCTGACCGGACCGCCACCGACCTGGAATCGGACGAACGGCCCATTCCCGTCGAATGTCGAAGTCGACCCAGCCACATTGACCGCCGCGTAGAGGGCCTGGCGAGAGGCGGGCTGGCCGTTGCCGAGGCCGCTGTCGGTGATCACCTGGTCCCCCGTTGGGATGAGGTTTTCCGAAACGCAGAGTCCGAAAGGCCTAAGCTGGGTCATCACTCCGAGGGTCCCGGCCGCCGCCTTCGCCGCCGGCGGGGCCGACTTCCTAAGGATCTGCGAGAGGCCGAGCAGCTCGGGTTGGGTCAAGAGTGCCTTGAGCTGGGTGGTCAAAGGCGGGAGGAGCCGTATCGCCCGGGGCAGCTCGTTGATCCCCGGCTCCGCTGCCCGGGCAAAGCCCCGAATCGCCGGCAGGGCCCGGTTGAGGTTGGTCAGGGATACCCGGGCCGTGGCGATGGTCGGTCCCAACTCTCGGACCGTCGCTTCGAGGTTTCCGGACTCGGCAGCCAGGGCCCCGGTGAAGGTCTCGAAGTTCCGAATGAAGCCTCGTACGTCCTCCTGGCGCTGATTGACGGTCCCGGTCAGGCGGCCAAGACCTCTGAGAAGGTTCCTCAGGTCGTTCGGACCCTCCCCGAGGTAGGCCTCGTTGACGATCGCAGTCCCGCGAGCAGCAACCGGACCGTTCCGGTAGGCGAGGTTGAGTGACTGGCCACCGGTCAGGCCCTGAGCAAGCGGTTCGAAGGTGATGTCATCAACCGCAGTCGGCTCCCGAGTCAGGCCCTCACCGAGCCCGGCCAGGAGCTTCTGGAGGTAGGCCCTCTGGGGAAGCTGGAGGACGTTCCGCAAGACATCGCCGGTCTGAACGCTCGTGCCCGTTCGGGAAAGCGGAATCTCTGCACCTTCCTCGATCACCGGCGCGGTCGGAGTGCCTGGATCCAGATCGATGAACCAGTTGCCCTCCAGGAAGAGCCTCGGCCGGATCTGGGCCGCCGCGTCCGTGTGAATCGGCTGACCCTCCTCGTCGACAGTGAAGGTGATGACGGTCGCATCACCCTTCGGCTCCGACTTGACCACCTTTCCGACATTGATTCCGGCGATCCGGACCGGTGACTTCTCCGAGATGTCAACTGCGTTGGCGAAGGTCGCCCGGACCTCGTATCCGGGGTCGGTGAATGGGATCGACTTGGTGAAGGCGTAGAAGAGGAATACGGCGATCAGCCCAATCGCGATCAGGCCGACGGCGAGCGGGCCGAGGCCCTTCCACTCCCGGAAGAACTCCTGATTGTAGCGGGGGTTGCCGCGTGGCTTGTCAGGCATCAGTCGGTCCCCCAGTCGAGCTGTTCCTGGGACTGGTCGTTGGTGACGACGGTGCGCTCTGCATCACCATTTCCGATCACCTGAGTTCCGATCGTGTAACCCTCATTGCCGGCGGCACAGACCCGGGGTTGACCCGGGGACGCGGTCCACGGGTAGGGATTCGAGTGGAGGAAGTTGCCGGGGTTGTCCGGGTATGGGGCAGGGGCGGGTCCGCCGTTCGCCGGGGCCGACGCGGGTCCACCCTCGGCATTCACCCCGACCGGAGGCAGTACTGAGATCGCCCTGACCCACTTGCCGGTCGAGTTGCCAGTCGAAGAAACCTCCTGGATATTCCTCAGCAGCAACGCGAGGTAGTTGCAGACGTTCTGGGCCGGAGTGACGAACGAGGTGAGGGGCTGAAGGGTCTGCCCCAGTTCGACCAGCGAGTCGAGCCCCTGGACGTTGGTCGGATTTTCACCGAAGAGCCTGAGGGACCTGGCGGTCGGGGCCAGCTGGTCGTTCAGCTGTGGTGAGTCCTCGAGTACTGGGATTCCGACCTTGAGGGCCTGGTTGGTTATCGGGGCGCTCTCGCCAAGTGCGATCGCCCCGGGCCGGAGCGCCCGCGCGAAACGCGCCGATGTATAAAGGAAGGGCCTAATCCGCGGCGCCTCTCGCTGGACCACCTTCTGGGTTTTCACGTTCTCGGTGATCG
>JBMSXD010000127.1:0-4129 GCA_049425265.1 Solirubrobacterales bacterium | reverse complement strand
CACCCTCGTCGTCCCCTCCTCGGTGAGCACATCCCCCGTCTACCTCCCGCGCATGAAGGGCCGGAGGTCGTCCATCCAGGGACCAACCCCTCTGGCGCGGGCCCTGGCAGCCGGGGGCGCACTCACCCTCGTCGTCCCCTCCTCGGTGAGCACATCCCCCGTCTACCTCCCGCGCGTGGGGAGTATCTACTCCGGGGATAAAACCCGAACCAACTGCGAGTTCATGGCAGGGGGGTCGGGTAGGTGCGAGTGGGAACTGGTGGGGTAGGCGGGAGCAGCTGCCCGACCCCCCGCCTGACTCAGTGCGGTCGGACCCGAGACTCGGTCGACGGGCTATCGGTCAGCGGAGGGAAGGCCGGAGCAGCTCAGAGAAGGGTGACGTTGCCGGCCCCGATATCCCGGGTCACGCCGCGCAGGTCGAGCACTCGCTCGGCTCCCTTGACGATCTCCCCCGGGTCGAATTCCGGGTGGGCGGTGACGATGATCGCAAGGTCGGCCTCTGCAAGGGCCGGATCCAGGTCGACCCCTTTTCGACCGTCGGGCAGCTCCGGTACGTGGGGGTCGTGGAATGAGACCTCGGCCCCCTGCTCCTCGAGGAGCGAAATGATCCGGATCGCCGGTGATTCCCTGGTGTCCCCGACCCCCGGTTTGTAGGCGACCCCCAGGACCAGCACCTTCGAGTTCCCCACTTCGAGCCCTGACTCACCGAGTGCCTTTTCGGCAAGAGCGACGCAGAACTCGGGCTGGGACTGGTTGATCTTTCCGGCAAGCTCGATGAACTCCGGTGGGAAGTCGTACTGCTTGGCCCGGTAGGCGAGGTAGAAGGGGTCGATCGGCAGGCAGTGGCCGCCCATCCCGGGGCCCGGGTCGAACCGCATGAACCCGAACGGCTTGGTCGCCGCGGCATCGACCACCTCCCAGACGTCCACCCCGAGTCGCTCGCAGAGCTGGGCCAGCTCGTTTACCAGGGCGATGTTGACCGAGCGGAAGACGTTCTCGAGCAGCTTCGCCATCTCGGCTGCATCCGGTCCCGAGAGCCTCACCACCTGGTTACAGATCAGCTCGTAGGTGGCGGCGGCGCTCTCGGTGCTTTCGGGGTCGATCCCCCCGACCAGCTTCGGGGTGGTCCTGATCGTGTAGTCGGTCCTTCCCGGGTCGATCCGCTCGGGCGAGAAGGCGAGCCGGAAGTCCTCCCCGGCCTGGAGCCCCGACTTCTCGAGCAGCGGTGCCAATACTTCCCTGGTGGTGCCGGGGTAGGTGGTCGATTCGAGGATCACTGTCTGGCCCTTCCGGATCACTTCGGACAGGGCTTCGCCGGCCGCCTCGAGGAAGGAGAGGTCGGGCTCCCGGGACTCGGTCAGGGGGGTCGGCACACAGACCACGATCGTGTCGGTGTCGGCCAGATCCCCATACTCGGTGGTCGCGGTGAAGCTGCCCTGGAGTGAGGCAAGGGCGGAGGCGGGCACATCCTCGACGTAGCTCTCACCCCGGTTCAACGCCTCGACCTTGGCCGGATCGGAGTCGAGGCCGACCACCTCCACCCCGGCCTCGGCGAAGGCGGCTGCGAGGGGTAGCCCGACGTAGCCGAGGCCGACGATCCCGACCTTCCTGTCCATCGTTCCTCGGTCGTTGGCCGGGGTCCCGTTCACCGCAGGGAGTGTAGGCGTCGGCGTCGGCGAAATGGCCCTCCCGCAGGGGCCGGTAGCTGGGCGGTCGCTTCCCTGCTGGGCGGCTAAAGAAACCTGCCAAACCGGCCCCAGAGGCAGGAAAAAATCGGGAAAATCCGGCAACGAAGGCCGTTTCGCGGAATTGCCGGATTCGGCCCGTCGGTATCTTCAGCGGGATGGCGAAAGACACCGAGAAGCTGATTCGGCAGCTTTCGCTGATCTCGTTCCTGATGGCCCAGGGGAGGCCGGTCTCGGCGCTCGAGATCAAGCGGGAGGTCGAGGGCTACAGCGTGATGAACGAGGACGCATTCGCCCGTCGCTTCTATGCCGACCGGGCCGAGCTCGACAGCCTCGGGATCGAGCTCCAGGTGGATCGCCCGGGCGAGGGCTTCTTCGAGGCCGAGCTCTACTCGCTCCCGCCAGAGAACTTCTACCTGCCGGCGATCGAGTTCACCGACGACGAGCTGGCCGCCCTTCGGACCTCGCTCGCGCTGCTCACCGAAGGCGAGTTCGCCTACGCCGAGCCGCTTCGACTCGCCCTCCAGCAAGTGGCCTGGGGCCATCCGAACCCGCTCTCCGAGCCAGGCACGATTCCGGTCGCGATGGCCAAGTTCAAGTCCTCGGGATCTCGCGAGACGACCCAGCGCCTGGCCCGGATCGAGACCGCGATCTCCCGCCACAAGACGATCACCTTCAGCTACCACTCGATGGACCGCGACGAGGTCTCCGACCGCAAGGTTGACCCCTACCACCTGGTCTTCCGGGGCGGGCAGTTCTACCTGATCGGTTTCTCCCACGAGCGGGAAGCGGTCCGGGTCTTCCGGCTTTCGAGGATTCAGGGGAAGGTGGGCTACGCGACCAAGTCCGAGCACGACTTCCAGCCACCCGAGGACTTCGACCGCCGCGACTACGCCGAGCTGGCCGACTGGCAGCTGGGTGAGACGGTCGGCCGGGCCCGGATCCACTTCAAGCAGCGGATCGCCTGGCTGATCGAGCGTGATTACGGACGGTTCGGCGAGGTCTCCCGGCCGAAGGCCGCCGATGGGGTCGGACGGAGCGGGATCGTCCTCGAGACCGAGTTCTCTTCCGAGCGGGAGCTGATCGCCTGGATCTTGAAGTGGCGCTCCAACGCCTCGCTCATCGAGCCCTCCGAGCTGGCTGCTTCGGTGGACGAGCGGGTCGCCCTGCTGCGGGATCGCCACGTCAACGGTTTCGACGTCGCCGCCTCCCGCCGCAGGAAGGCCCAGGCCCGCGAAAGGAAGGCCCGCTCGAAGGACCGCTCCGGGGCGACGATCCGACCGGAGCGCTTTGGCCGTCTGGTCACCCTGGCCGGGATGCTGATCAACGCCGCCCGGGAGGAGCGTCGGATCCCGGTGGACGAGCTCTGCGAGCGGTTCGAGCTAACCCCCGAGGAGCTCCAGGATGACCTCGACGTCTTGAACGTCATCAACTTCGGCGGCGGCACCTACGTGCTCTACGCCGAGGTGGTGGATGGCGAGATCGAGGTCGACTCCGAACCCTATGGCGATTCCTTCGCCCGCCCGGCCCGTCTGCTGCCGCTCGAGGCCAAGGCCCTGGTTGCCGCGATCGACCTCGTTGGGGACCACATGCCACAGGCCAGGCTCGACTCGGCCCGCGAGAAGGTGGTCGAAGCGCTAGGCCACGACCCGGCCCAGGAAGGCCTAGCCGTCGTAGCGGAGTCCGGAGGCGCCGAAGCGGCCCGGATCGTCAACCAGGCGATCGCCTCCCACCACATCGTGGAGATCAACTACTACAAGGAGAACGAGGACAAATTCTCCAAGCGAAAGGTCGAGCCCTACCGTCTGGAGAACGGCCGTGAGGGCTGGTACGTCGAGTGCTGGGACCTCTCCCGCAAGGCGGTCCGCCACTTCAAGCTTGACCGGATCAAAGAGGCGACGATCACCAAGCAGACCTTCGAGCCCCGCGAAGAGGTCGTCGAAATGGCCGAGGTGGAGGGCTGGATGAGCGGGGACCACGTCCCCGAGGCCTCGATCGCCCGGGTCTGGGTCTCGCCTGAGCGCTCTCGCTGGGAGCGGGAAGAGCGGACGGTGATCGAGGAGCTGAAGGATGGCTCGGTCGTGGTCGAGTTCCCCTACGCCGGAACCTCCTGGCTGGTCCGGGAGATCCTCAAGGGGGCCGGTGACCTGGTCGTACTCGACCCACCCGAGGCCCGCGAGGCGATCGGCCGCGAACTCGCCGCCTGACCCCTTCTCTCGAACAGGCGCCCGGCCACCCCGAGATCCTCAGGATCAGGGCCGACAACCCCGGTCCGATGACCCTCGAGGGAACCAACACCTACCTGGTCGGAAGGGATCCATGCTGGGTGATCGACCCAGGTCCAGACGATCGGACCCATGCCGACCTGGTTCGCAGGGAGGCCGAGGATCGCGGGGGGGTCGGAGGAGTTCTCCTGACCCACTCCCACCGAGATCACTCGGGTG
>JBMSXD010000126.1:0-4164 GCA_049425265.1 Solirubrobacterales bacterium | reverse complement strand
CGACCTGAGCACCACCCGGACCGCCTCGGCCGTAGCCAGGATCGCCGGGTAGAGGGTCTCCCGCCGTTTCTCGGTAAGGCGCTTGGAGTCGAACAGGCCCTCGAGTTCGCCCCCTCCCCGGTCCTCGAGGGTGGAGCGCCCGAAGGCTACGGACGCCGCGACTATCGGGCCGGCCAGGCACCCCCTCCCGGCCTCATCCGCCCCGACCACCACTGGACTGTCCAGCTCCAGATCATGGAGGAAGAGGTCGTGCCCCCTCGATTGCCCTCGGGACGCCATCGCGCTCAGGGTACCCAGCCCGGCCCCCGTCAACGCGCCGGTCCGGGATCGGCTAGAGGCCGCCGATCCGGTTCGGAGGCCAGTAGGTGCCGAACGCCTTTCCGATCAGCCATTCCTCGGGCAGGGGACCCCAGAAGCGCGAGTCGTCGCTCTGGCCACGGTTGTCACCCATCAGGAAGTAGTGACCCGGAGGGACCCGGATCGGCCTCGGCAGGTCGCAACCGAGGCCGGCCGGTCCGCATGGGGTGATCTCGTAGCCATCCGGGCGCTCGACGTTCCCGTTCACGACCGGCAGGCCATTTCGAATCGAGACCGTATCCCCGGGTCCGGCGACGATCCGCTTGATGAATGTCTCGGAGGATTCCCTGATCGCCGGCCTGGGACAACTCTGGTCCTGGGGGCGAACGGCGCCGCACTCGGGACCACCGCCCACCACAGCTTCCGGGGGATGGAAAACGACGACATCGCCGGGCGCGGGATCGGTGAAGTCGAGGATGAAGCGGTTGACCAGGACCCTCTGCCCGATCTGGAGGGTCGGCAGCATCGAGCCCGAGGGGATCTGGTACGGCTTGACCACGAAAGCCTGAACGAGTAGCGCGAGACCAACGGCCACCGCGACGATGATGATCAGCTCGAAGAAACTTCCCCGGGCCGTCTTCGGCTTGGGGATGAGCGGGGTCAGTCCTCTTCCCTGGCTTCCTCTTGGTCGGCTGCGTCCGATCCCGTGTCGTCTGCGGCCGGTGCCTCCTCGGCCTGCCCGTCTTCGGTAGGCGCGGTGTCGCCCTCCTCATCTCCATCGGCCTGACTGGCGGCCTCAGGGGCCGCCTCGCTCGGTTCCTCACCCTCGGCCCCGGTCACCGACTCGGCCTCATCCCCCTGCTCACCGGCGTCTCCTTCGGAAACTTCCCCCTCAACTGCTTCCACCGGGGCCTCCTCGGGAACTTCCTCGGGAGCGAGCCCCTCACCGGAGGCATCGACCGCTCCGACGGCTTCGGTCCCGAGCACCTCCTCGTCGATTCCCCAGCGCCTCTCGGAGACCCGCGCCGCCTTGCCGGTCCGTCCCCGGAGGTAGTAGAGCTTTGCCCGCCGGACGCGCCCGCGGGATGCGACTTCTAGTTTCTCGATCTTCGGCGAATGGAGGGGAAAGGTCCTTTCCACTCCTACACCGAAGGACTGCTTCCTCACCGTAAAGGTCTCGCGGACGCCCGATCCCTGGCGCTTGATCACCACCCCTTCGAAGACCTGGGGCCGACTGCGGTTCCCCTCGATGACCAGGAAGTGGACACGGACCCGATCCCCGGGGGAGAAGTCCGGGAGGCCGCTGCGCAACTGGCTGCGCTCGATGTCGTCGATGATCGTGCTCATCTCTGGTCCCTATGGGAGGGGTGAAGTCTCAGCCGGAACCCGGGTCGTCCCGCGGGATGCGGCCCGGGGATGCTACCGAGTCACCGGTCCGACCGTGGCCGGCGCCGGCAGCACGAACCGCGCTCTGCTCCCTGCGCCACTTCTCGACCGATTCATGGTCCCCGGAGAGGAGCACCTCGGGGACGGGCCAGCCATCGAACTCGGGAGGGCGGGTGTAATGGGGATACTCGGGCTGCCCACCGAGGGCTTTGGAGAAGGACTCCTCGACCGAACTACCGGGGTCCCCGAGCGCCCCGGGTAGCCGCCGAACCACGGCGTCCGCGAGAACCATTGCCGGCAGCTCACCTCCGGCGAGCACGTACGGCCCGATCGAGACTTCGTCATCGGCGAGGTGGTCGTGGACCCGCTGGTCGAAGCCCTCGTACCTGCCACAGAGGAGGGCGAGCGAGGGCTCGGCCGCGAGCTCAGTGATCAGGGACTCGTCGAGCTGGCGACCCGAAGGGCTGAGAAGAATCGTTCGGGGCCTCGGGCGATCGCCGTAGACGCCCCGCAGGGCCTCAGCGACGACATCGACCCGGATCACCATCCCGGACCCCCCGCCATAGGGCGAATCATCGACCCGCCCACCCTTCAACGGAGTCCAGGTGCGGTAGTCATGAAGGGCGAACTCGGCTCCCGCCTCGCCGGCCTTCCGGAAGCTCCGCTGGCCGAGCAGCCATTCGAAGGCACCGGGGAACAGCGTGAAGATGTCGAACCGCACCGGGCGGCCCCCTCCTAGTCGAGGATGTCGACCAGGACGCGTCGGTCGTCCCGGGCAGCTGCCCGTGCAACCGTCCGCAACGCCTTGGCCACCCGGCCACCCCGCCCGATCACCCGCCCGAGATCGTCTTCGGCCACCGTGACCTCGTACACCAGGTCGTCGTCCTCCTCGATCTCGTCGACTTCGACGGCGCCCCGGTCGTCCACCAGGGAGCGCACCATGAACAGGAGCATCTCCTGCACCGGTCCGTCAGCTCCCCTGTGCGTCGATTCCCTTGATCCGAAACAGCCCGGCAACCCGACGGGTCGGCCTCGCACCCTTATCCAGCCAGTACCGCGCCCGATCCTCGTCGACTTCGATGGTCGAGGGATCGGTCTGGGCGTTGTACTGGCCGATCGTCTCGATGTTCCGACCGTCCCGCGGGGAGCGGCGGTCGGCGACGACTATCCGCCAGATCGGGTTCTTCTTGGAACCCACTCGCTTGAGTCTTATCCGGACCATCGGATCGGCACCTTACAGGGTCTCAACGCCTTCGCACCCGGGGACGGCCCGGCTTGCCGACTGCCTTTGCGAGAACCTCGGGGTCGGGCATACCCCCCGAGGCGACCTGCTTCATCAGCCGCCTCATCTGGCCGAACTGCTTGACCAGGTTGTTGACCTGCTGGATCGACGTCCCCGATCCGGTGGCGATCCGGCGGCGGCGTGAACCCTTGACGAGCTCGGGATTGAGCCGCTCTTCAGGGGTCATCGAGAGGATGATCGCCTCGACCCGATCGAGCTCCCGCTCGTCGAGGTCGGCCTCCTTCAACTGCTTCATCTGGCCGAGTCCCGGCATCATCCCGAGCAGGGAACCGAGCGGCCCCATCTTCCTGACCTGACGCATCTGGGTGAGGAAGTCCTCGAGGGTCAGCCCATCAGAAGCCATCTTCCTCTGAAGCTCCTCGGCCTGGTCGCGGTCGACCTCCCGCTCTGCTTTCTCGACCAGGCTGAGGATGTCTCCCATGCCGAGTATCCGTCCGGCCATCCGGTCGGGATGGAAGCGGTCGAAGGATTCGAGGCCTTCTCCGGTCGAGGCAAAGAGGACCGGGCTGCCGGTGATGGCCCTGACCGAGAGTGCCGCCCCGCCCCGGGCGTCGCCGTCGAGTTTGGTCAGGATGATCCCGTCCACCCCAACCGAGTCGGAGAAGGCCTGGGCGACCTCCACCGCGGCCTGCCCGGTCATCGCATCGACGACCAGCAGCACGTCATGGGGGCGGACGGCCTTGCGGATTTCCGAGAGTTCCTTCATCAGGTCTTCGTCCACGTCGAGCCTCCCGGCAGTGTCGACGATCAGGACGTCGAGGCCGGAGTCGAGGGCCTCCTGCCGTGCCTCGGACGCCACCGCCACCGGATCGGATGCTCCGGGCCTGGTGATCACGGTCGCTCCCGCCTTCCCTCCGCCGTTCACCAGCTGTTCGATCGCCGCCGGGCGCTGAAGGTCGCAGGCAGCGAGTCCGACCTTGCGACCCTCCCCCTTGAGCATCGAGGCGAGCTTGGCGGCGGTCGTCGTCTTGCCGGAACCCTGAAGGCCTGCCAGGAGGATGACCGTGAGCCCGTCGTCGGCCATCGCGATTTCCCTGCCCGTCCCCCCCATCAGGGCGGCCAGCTCGTCGTTGACGACCTTGACGACCTGTTGGCCCGGGTCGACGCTCGCAGTCACCTCGGTCTCGAGGCAGCGCTGCCTCACGCCCTCGGTGAATTCCTTGACCACCTTGAAGTTG
>JBMSXD010000125.1:0-4230 GCA_049425265.1 Solirubrobacterales bacterium | reverse complement strand
CGCCGCCGTGCCGTATTGGGACTGTCGGTCCTGGCGATCGTGGTCGGCCTCGTGATGATCCTCCAGGCGGGCGGTTCGGGCGGGGGCGAGGCCGGAGCCGGAGACGGTCCGCCAGTCAAGGCAACCGTCTCGACCAGCGGGGACATCCTGATCCACTCCCCGGTCTGGTATCGGGCGATCGAGAACGGCGGCGGCGGCTACGACTTCGCCCCGATGTTCACGGCAATCGAACCCTACGTGAGGGGAGTCGACCTCTCGATCTGTCAAATGGAGACTCCGCTCACCTCGGGCGAACCGAGCGGTTATCCGCTGTTCGCCACGCCGCTCGAGGTTGCGGCCGACATCGAGGGGGCCGGCTGGGAGGCCTGCAGCACCGCCTCCAACCACACCCTCGACCGCGGCGAAGAGGGAGTGGTCGAAACGATCGAGACGCTTCGTGGCGAGGGGATCGAGACCACGGGATCGGCCATCGAGCCTGAGGATGCGACGAAACCGCTGGTCATGGATGCGGGCCGGATCAAGGTCGGCCTGGTCGCCTACACCGACTACAACAACACCGGCACCCCGCCGGACGAATCGACCCTCAACCTGCTCCCCTACGACGCCCCGGTCGGGGAGAAGAAGAGGCGGGTCGAGCGCGATGTCGCCAGGACCTTGGAAGCCGGTGCGGACACCGTCCTGGTGATCATCCAGTGGGGGACCGAGAATGCGACGGAGCCGAACGACTCACAACGCGAGCTGGCCGAGGCGGTGACCCGGATTCCGGGGGTCGCCGCGATCTCGGGACAGGGGCCCCACGTGGTCCAGCCGATCGAACGGATCAACGGGAAGTTCGTCGTCTTCAGCGCCGGCAACCTCCTCTCCAACCAGAGTGCCACTGCCGGCCTCCCGGCCGAGACCCAGTACGGGCTGATCGCCCTGTTCCGGTTCCGCTCAGATGGTGACGAGACGGAGGTCACCGCCGTCGACTACGTGCCGATCTGGGTCAGGCCCGGCGATTACCTGATCGAACCGGTCGGGTGGGGACTTAATAACGACCCCGCCAACGCCCCCTACCTCCAGGCAGCCTGGGAGAGCACGGTCTCGATTGCCGGCCAGGGCCCGGGGATTCGACCGATTCCGGCCGAGATCTAGGCTCCGGGTAAGCCCCGTCTCGGGCGGGCTCAGTCCGAGCGGTTCTCGGTGATGCCGCCGGCGTAGCCGGGCCGGGGTGGTGCAGGGGAGGGTTCGGTGTTCGGGGTGTTGACCGGGTCGGGCTCTGAAGGGAAATCTTCGATCTCCTTCTCCTTTGCTTCCTCCTCTGGGGGGAAGACCTCCGCCTCGCTCTTGCCCTCGAGCAGGGCGACGAACTGGTCGGCATCGATCGTCTCGCGTTCGAGCAGGATCTCGGAGATCCGTTCGAGGTCGTCGCTGTGTTTCTCCAGGATCTCCCGCGCGGTCTGGTGGGCGTTCTCGACGATCCGGCGGATCTCGTCGTCGATCTCGCGGGCGATCTCATCGGAGTAATCGGGCTCGGACCCCATGTCGCGACCGAGGAACGGCTGGCCGCGATCGTGTCCGAAGACCCGGGGGCCGAGACGCTCGGACATCCCGAACCGCATCACCATCTGCTTGGCGGTCTGGGTCACCTTCTCGAGGTCGTTCGATGCGCCAGTCGTAATCTCGTCGAATACGAGTTCCTCCGCTGCCCGACCTCCGAGCGTCATCGCCATCGTCTCGGCGAGTTCCGCCCGGGAGGTGAGGAACTTGTCCTCGGCCGGAAGCGAGATCGTGTAGCCGAGCGCCTGACCGCGGCTGATAACCGAAATCTTGTGGACCGGGTCGCAGTTGGGCAGGACGTGGCCGACTATCGCGTGGCCCATCTCGTGGTAGGCGGTGATCCGCCGCTCCTTCTCGGACATCACACGGGTCTTCTTCTCAGGACCGGCGACCACCCGCATGATGCCCTCCTCGAGCTCGATCTGGGTGATCTCCTTGCGCCCCGAGCGGGCGGCGAGCAGGGCTGCCTCGTTGATCAGGTTGGAGAGGTCGGCACCAGTGAAGCCAGGGGTCTGACCGGCCAGGGCGTCGAGGTCGATCTCCCCGGCCAGGGGCTTCCCGCGCGAGTGGACCTCGAGGATCTGCTTGCGACCCTGGCGATCAGGCCGGTCCACCGCCACCTGACGGTCGAAACGACCAGGCCGGAGCAGGGCCGGGTCGAGGATGTCGGGCCGGTTGGTCGCCGCGATCAGGATGATGTTGTCCTTGATCTCGAACCCGTCCATCTCGACCAGGAGCTGGTTGAGGGTCTGTTCGCGCTCGTCATGGCCCCCGCCCATACCGGCTCCCCTGTGGCGGCCTACCGCGTCGATCTCGTCCATGAAGATGATGCAAGGGGAGTTCTGCTTGGCCTGCTCGAAAAGGTCACGAACCCGGCTGGCACCGACCCCGACGAACATCTCGACGAAGTCGGAACCCGAAATCGAGAAGAAGGGAACCCCGGCCTCGCCGGCGACGGCGCGGGCCAGGAGCGTCTTGCCGGTACCGGGCGGTCCGTAGAGCAGTACGCCCTTGGGGATTCGGGCACCGAGCGACTGGAACTTCTTCGGGTTCTGGAGGAACTCCTTGATCTCGTGGAGCTCCTGAACCGCCTCGTCGGCCCCGGCGACGTCCTTGAAGGTGATCTTCGGGGCATCGACCGCCATCTTCTTCGCCTTCGACTTGCCGAAGCTCATCACCCGGGAGCCACCGCCCTGCATCTGGTTCATCAGGAAGATCCAGAAGCCGAAGAAGAGCAGGAAGGGCAGGACGTAGATAAGCATCGAGAGGATCGAACTCCCACCCGAACCCTTGACGGTCACCGCCACGTCGTTCTGGTCGAGCTGGTTGAGCAGGCTCTGCTCGGTGTTCGGCGGGTAACCCGTCTCGAACTTCTCGCCGGTGTCACCGGATCCCGAGGCGTTATCGGCGTTCGCCGCATCGGTCTTCTGGCCGGCCGGCTCCTCGGTCACCTCGAGCGTGTTGTCCTTGGTGTTGATCGTGACGTCGGCAACCTCGCCGCGCTCGACCATCGTCAGGAACTGGTTGTAGGTGGGCGGCTCCGGACCGGTGTCAGGGCTGATCACCCGCTGGGCCACGAACGCGAGGATCACGACCAGCAGAATCGGAAATGCCGCACTCTTGAAAAACCGCTTCAAACCGCTCCTTCGTCTCGGTTCGGAACCTTGGACCCACCTGCCGGATCGAGGCTCAGGCGGCTTCTCAGCGTAGCAGGGAAGCGCCGCCGCACCCGCCGCCTAGAGCGGCGGGGCGACGCCCTCCGGGAGGGTCGCGACGTGGTCGAGGTTGCGGTACTTCTGGGCGTAGTCGAGGCCGTAGCCGATGACGAATTCATCCGGTATCTCGATGCCCGTGTACCGGATCGGAACCTCGGCCCGGAGGCGGTCCGGTTTCGAAAGCAGGGTGCAGACTTCGAGCGATGCCGGGTCCCGGGCCGCGAGGTTCCGGATCAGGTAGGAAAGCGTAAGTCCCGAATCGACGATCGCCTCGACGATCAGCACGTCCCGACCGGTCACGGGATCGTCCAGGTCCTTGAGTATCCGGACGACTCCCGAAGAGTCGGCTGAGGAGCCGTAGGAAGAGACCGCCATGAAATCGACCTCACAGGGGATGGTCAGGGTGCGCATCAGATCGGCGAGGAACACGGAGGCCCCACGAAGGACCCCGACCAGCACCAGGTCCCTGCCGGCGTAATCGGCGCTGATTTCGGCTCCGAGCTCCCGGACCCTCTCCTGAACCCTCTCGGCAGTGACCAATGTCTCGCCCACCCCGTTGTGGCCGTTCCTTTCCGGTCCCTGCTCCATCGGCATCGGCAGTCTAGGTGCCGGAGCCGAAGTCAGGCCTCACCGGTGGTCCGGGCGGCTCGGCGGTGAGGAGCACTGGGTCCTCGGTCTCCCTCCTGACCTTGAAGGACTCCGAAACGGCGATGCCGGGCACCCAGGCGATCTCGCCCGAGGCCTCGACCACGGGCCAGTCGCCGCGGCGCGGCCGCGGCAGCCCCCTCTCCCCCATCAGCGCGGCGACCGGCTTCGACCCCTTCATCCCGAGCGGACGGATCCGATCCCCCGGGCGCCAGGCCCTTACCTCGACCCCATCCCCGACCCTCGACCGATCGAGGGTCGCGACATCCGGCCCCCTTGGTGCCGGAGCGGTACCGAGTCGCTCGGCCCCGAACAGCCAGCCGTCCCACCC
>JBMSXD010000124.1:0-4405 GCA_049425265.1 Solirubrobacterales bacterium | reverse complement strand
CCGACCTCGAGGGCTACCCGAGGGACGAGGAGCGCGACCTCGGTATTGCGGCTGGGCAGGGCGTCGACCTCGTCTTCTCCCCGCAACCGGAGGACCTCTACCCGGAAGGGTTTGCCACAACGGTCGAGGTTCAGGGCCTGACCGACGTGCTCTGCGGCAGTGAGGCCTCACGCGGGGCGGGGCATTTCCGTGGAGTGACCACCGTCGTGGCCCTGTTGCTCAACCTGGTCGATCCCGACGTCGCCTACTTCGGACAGAAGGACGCCCAGCAGGTCGCGGTCGTGAGTCGAATGGTCAGGGACCTTGCCTTCCGAACCCGAGTGGCCGTCGTACCTACGGTCAGGGAGCCCGATGGCCTGGCGATGAGCTCACGGAATGCCCGCCTCTCGGAAGCCGGGCGCCAGAGGGCGCTGGTGGTCCCGCGGGCTCTGGAGCGGGCCAGGGAGGTTGCGCTCAGCGAGGGTCCGTCCGCGGGGATCGAGGCGGGGCGAGAGGTGTTCCGGGCAGAGGGGCTTGAACCGGAATACCTCGAGGCGCGAACTCTTTCCGACCTGCGTGAAGTCGTGGATCCGGCCGAAGAGGACTGGATGCTTGCGGTGGCCGTGGAGGTGGACGGAGTCAGATTGATCGACAACCTGCCGGTCGAGGCCGGTACGGGAAAGGGGGCTTGACGATGGGTGGAGGATCCCGGAAGGGAGCAGGTCAGGAGGGCGGTCCCGGTGAGTCGAGGCCCAGGGTGACGATCCAGGAGCTCGCGGCGATGAAAGAGGCCGGTGAGCCGATCGTGATGGTCACCGCCTACGACTTCCCGACAGCACGGATCGCCGAAGAGGCCGGGGTCGACGTCGTCCTGGTCGGGGATTCGGCAGCGAACTGCGTCCTCGGCTACGACAGCACCGTCCCGGTGGGAATGGACGAGATGCTGGTCCTCACCCGGGCCGTCAGGCGAGGCCTAGAACGTCCCCTTCTGGTCGGGGACCTGCCCTACGGCTCCTACGAAGCCTCGAACGAGCTGGCGATCGAGAGTGCCCAGCAAATGGTCAAAGACGCCGGCTGTGATGCCGTCAAGCTCGAGGGTGGAGGGCAATCGGCCGAGCGGGCCCGGGCGATGGTCGCGGCCGGGATTCCGGTGATGGGACACGTCGGGCTGACCCCCCAGACCGCCGGCTCGATCGGAGGGATGAAGGCCCAGGGCAGGGACGCCGACGGCGCCGTCCGGGTCGCCCGTGACGCCGAGGCGCTCCAGCTGGCGGGATGTTTCGCGATCGTGTTCGAGGCCGTACCCCAGGCCGTTGCCGAGTTGATCACGGCCCGGCTCTCGATCCCGACGATCGGGATCGGTGCGGGCAACGCAACCTCGGGGCAGGTGCTGGTCATGCACGACCTGGTTGGACTAAACGAGGGGCCGATGGCCCGCTTCGTCAAGCAGTACGGGGACGCACGCGGGGCAATGCTGGAGAGCGTTCGGGAGTACGCCCGGGACGTACGGGACCGGTCCTTCCCGGGAGCGGACCACGTCTACAGCGTCGACCCTGCGCAGCTGGACGAGTTCAGGAGGCGACTCGAGGAGGGCGACCTCGACTCGAGCTACTCCTGGGACTGGGAACCGCTCGGCTGAGCCGAGCCGGGCAGGAACTCGATTTCCCTGATCACCCGGGCCGGGACCCCGGCAGCCACCACCCCAGGTGGCAGGTCGTGGGTTACCACCGAGTTGGCGCCGACCACGCACCTCTCCCCGATCGTCACCCCGCCGGTGACTACCGCGTGGACCCCGATCCAGCAGTTCGAGCCGATCGTGACCGGGCCTTCGGCAACGAACCCCTGCCAGGTGACCGGAAGTTCCGGATCGTCGTAGCGATGACTCGCATCCCCGATGAAGCAGCCGTTCGCGAACATCACGTGGTCTCCGACCGTCACCTCCTCCTGGGCGGCGATCATCGTCTCGCGATTCAGGAAGCAGCCCTCACCGATCCGGATCCTGCCCTCCGGGGCGATCGTCAGCCAGCACCCCGGTTCGAAGAGCGTCCCCTCCCCCACCTCGAGCCTTCCGTCGCGTAACGCCTCGAGGACCTCACCCTCGATCGGGTGGCGGACGTACGCCCCTCGGCGGGCCATCTCCCGGTTGATCGCCCATCGGGCGCCCAAGCCCCGGTTTCGCTCGTACCAGCGCCGCTTCCGCCACCAGTTGTGCCATCCCCGCTGATCGGCCATTCCCTGACTCTGCCAGAGCAGGCTAACCTCCGTCCAGTCAGGCATCCGTAGCCTCGAGGGGAAGGAGGGGTTCGATGGGCATTTTCGGAAAGGGCCGGGACTCGGCTCCGGTCGGAGGGGTCGACCTCGGTGGGACGAAGATCGCCACTGCCGTTTTCGGCCCGAATAACGAGATCCTCGGGTCGGCGAGGCGGCCTACCCCGAAAGAGGGCGGACCGGCAGACGTCGTCGCCGCGATCGCCGAGTCGATGTCGGAGGCGGCGACCGTCGCCGGGATCTCCACCGGGGCACTGAGCGGGGTTGGAGTCGGGGCACCAGGGATGGCCGATCGGGCCTCCGGAACGCTCTCCGGGGCCGGCAACCTGCCCGATTGGGCGGGAAGCTTTCCGCTCGGACCGGAGCTCTCGAAGCTGATCGGCACGCGGGTGGTGGTCGGCAACGACGTCCAGGTAGGGACGATGGCCGAGTACGTAGAGGGCGCCGGGAGGGGTTTCGACAGCCTGCTCGGGGTGTTCTGGGGAACCGGAGTCGGCGGCGGGCTGATCCTCGGCGGCAAACCGTGGCTAGGTCGAGGCAGGGCCGGGGAGATCGGCCACACCCTGGTCAAGAGGGGCGGAGCCAAAGGCCTGAACGGCCTTCGCGGAACGGTCGAGGCCTACGCCGGAAGGAAGGCGATGGAGGCGAGGGCGAGGCGCGAGGTTGCGAAGGGCCGGAAGACGATCCTGTTCAAAGAGATGGAGAAACGCGGGAAGGAATCCCTGACGAGTTCGATCTGGCACCGAGCCTGGAAGAAGGAGGACGACCTCGCCTGCGAACTGCTCGACCGGGCGGTCACGGCCCTCTCGGCAGGAATCGCTTCCGCGGTGAACCTGCTCGACGTCGAGGCCGTGGTGGTCGGCGGGGGCCTGGGAGTCAGGTTTGGCGACTCGCTGGTACCGAAGGTGTTCGAGGGCACCGGTCCGTACCTGCTCGAAGCCGATCGACCACCGGTCATGGCAGTCGCGGGGCTGGGAGATGAAGGCGGGGTGCTCGGCGCGGCGATGCTCGTCCGGTAACTCCCCCTGGGCGGGTTTGGGAGGCTTGCTATATTTGCCCTATGTCCTATCGGGATTTAGGCGTTTCCTCTGAACCGGGACCGGACGATTCGGTCTTCGGCTTCCCCAACCCGGTGAATGAGAAGGCCGCCCGGGTCGTTGCCGGCTTCGTTGCGACGATTGCGATCGTCGCGCTGGCGACCGGCTGGTACTTCCTGCTTCCGGTCCTGGCGGTCGGCTTCTGGCTCAGGGTCGCTACCGGACCGAGTCTAAGCCCACTCGGCCAGCTGGCGACCAGAGTGATCGCACCGCGGCTCGGTGCCCCGCGGGAGGTCCCGGGACCCCCGAAGCGGTTCGCCCAGACGATCGGGGCCGTCCTGACCACGATCGGCTCCGTACTCGCCTTCGTCTTCGGTATCGGGGTGGCCGCGCCGGTAGTCCTGGCGATGCTGGCCGCATTCGCGGTCCTCGAATCGGTCTTCGGCATCTGCGTCGGCTGCCACATGTTCAATCTGCTGATGCGCCTGGGGCTGATTCCCGCCGAGGTCTGCGAAGCCTGCAACGACCTCTCCCTGCGACGGGCCTGAGGCAGCTCAGGCAGCGACGAGGAGTCGCCCACGGGCCTCCTCGAGGAATGCACCGGTGTGGGAGCCTTCGGCCCCTGCGACATCTTCCGGAGTGCCGGTCGCGACCACCTGTCCGCCGCCGTCCCCGCCCTCGGGGCCGAGGTCGACCAGCCAGTCCGCAGCCCTGATCACGTCGAGGTTGTGCTCGATGACGATCACCGTGTTGCCGGCGTCGACCAGCCTGCCAAGCACCTCGAGGAGTCGACGGACATCGGCGAAGTGGAGTCCGGTAGTCGGCTCGTCGAGGATGTAGAGGGTGTTTCCGGTCGCAACCCGTGAGAGTTCGGTGACCAGCTTGATGCGCTGTGCCTCGCCGCCCGAGAGCGTGGTCGCCGGCTGACCAAGCCGGACGTAGCCGAGCCCGACGTCGTCGAGGGTCCTCAGCCGACGGGCGATCTTCGGAATCGGCTCGAAGAACTCGCAGGCTTCCTCGACCGACATGTCCAGCACGTCGGAGATGCTCTTCCCCTTGAACCGGACCTCGAGCGTCTCCCGGTTGTAGCGCTGGCCGTGGCACTGCTCGCAGGGCACGTA
>JBMSXD010000123.1:0-4453 GCA_049425265.1 Solirubrobacterales bacterium | reverse complement strand
GCCACCGGCCGTCGCCGTGGCTCGGGCGGCAGCTTCCTTCGGGTCGAGCCCGCGCCCCAGCTGTTCCCGGTGTCGGCTGACCATGAACAGGGCGTAATCCACCCCGACCCCCAGGGCGATCATCGTCGCCAGGGTCGGCCCGATCGTCGGCACGTCGACCAGCTGGCCGAGCAGGTAGACGCCGGATATCCCTGCGAACAGGCCGGTCAGGGCGGTGACCATCGGCATACCCATCGCGATCAGGGTGCCGAAGGTAAAGAGCAGGATCACGATCGCGGCCACGATGCCGACGATCACGCTCAGGTCGACGCTCGGATCCGAGACCGCGTTGCCTATGTACCCGCCGACCCCGACCTTCAGCCCGGCCTTCTTCGCAGGATCGGTCAGGTCGACAAGGCGGTCACCTTCTTCCGTTGTCAGGGCCGAGGGTGATGCCTTGATCGAGATGCTGATCACGGCGATCCGCTGGTCGCGGCTGATCAGCCGGTCGGACTGCGGCGTGCCGGCAAGCGGGCTCTCGACCGACTGGACGGCCGGATCCTTCTGGAAGCGCTGGACGACCTCCTGGATCGGCTGGATGTACTCGGGGTCGGTGACCTTCTTGCCCTTGGGGGCGCCGATCGCCACCGGGTTCGATCCGTTGGCCTCGACTGGCCACCTGTTCTCCAGCAGGTCGGTCGCCTCCTGGCTGCCGGTCCCGTTCAGGGTCAGGTTGTTCGAGGTGTCCCGACCGGCCGAGGAAGAGAGGATGAACAGCCCGGCCGCCACCACCACCCAGGCGATGATTACGGGGATTCGGTGGTGGGCTGCGAACTTGCCCAGTCGATAGAGCGCCGGAGTGATAGCGGGACAATAGGCGTTCCGGCACCTGCTTTCCGCTCACCGGTACCGTTTCCCCGAGCGGAAAAGCGTCCCCCGACCCTGGAGGCAAGGTTGTTCGAAAAGATCGTGATCGGATTTGACGGGACCGACGGCGGCCGGGATGCGGTCGCCTTCGGCTCGGAGCTGGCCGAGCGCTTCGGCTCGGAGGTCATGGTCGCCTCGATCGCGCCCGAGCCCTACGCGAGGAGCGTCGTCCCGGCGCTTCCTTCCGACATGGTGATCCGGATGGCCGAGGAGGCCCGCGAGGGAGCCCAGGAGGTCGCCCGGGAGATCGACGCCGGGGTCGAAGTCCGGGCCAGCCTCTCGCCGGCCCGGGGCCTCCACCGCGTGGTCGAGGACCTCGCACCCGACCTCCTGGTGGTCGGATCTACCGGTGCCGAGGACGGCCGGGTCCACGGCGGGCACGTAGCCCGGACCTTGATGACCGGCGGTCCCTGCACGGTTGCCGTCGTCCCGCTCGGCTGGCGGAATGGCGAGCGCGGGCTGGACCGGGTCGGGGTCGCGCTGGACGGCTCCCGCGAAGCCGAGGAGGCACTCCGCCTCGGGGTCGGTCTCGCCCAGGGCGGATCGCTCCGGGTGATCGCGGTCGCCGACCCGCTCGAGGGGATGCTGGCCCGGGCCGCGATGTTGAGCAGCGAGCAGCTGGTCCAGATCGCCGAACAGGTGGCCCATGAACACCTGGAGGAGGCCTTGACCCAACTACCGGACGAGAGCATCGTCCCCGAGCGGAGCCTGCCGGTCGGCGACCCGGTCGAGGAGCTCCGCAAGGAAAGCGACGAGGGCCTCGACCTCCTGCTGCTCGGCTCCCGCTCCTACGGGCCGATCCGGCGGGTCCTGCTCGGCTCGGTCACCTCGAAGCTGGTGGCCGACGCCGGCTGCCCGATCATGGTCTCGCCCCGGACCGGGCTCGACAGCTAGGCCGTAGCGCCCGCTTCGTCTGCCTGCCTCGTACCGAGCAGGTGACGACTCAGGAACTCGACCTGGTCCTCGACGACCCCCTCGAACTGGGGCTCGAGGTAGACGTCGAAGTGGCCGCAGCCGTAGGTCTTTAGCTCGCCCTTCGGCGCCGAGGCCGAAACCTTGATCGCCGGGTCGGGCGGGGTGTCGAGGTCGTCCCTCGCCACCTGGAAGAGGATCGGGCACCGGACCTCGGCCGCCTTCTTTCCCGGGCGCCACCGGAGCGCCTCTACCGTGATCGCCGCGGCGACCTCGTCCCCGTGGCGCGATCCGGCCGGGGTGATCGCCTCGAACCCGGGCAGGGCGTCGGGGCTGGTCATTGCCGCAAGCGAGCCCGGGGGTCCTGCGACCGGGACCATCACCCGTTCGCGACCACGCCTTCGGGCCGCGATGTCGGCCAGGGCCTTTGCGGTCAGCTTGGCGGCGTTCAGCGGCGGGACGGCGCCCAGCATCGAGGGGCCGTCGACGAACGGGACGAGGGCGATCGCGCAGGCGATCGCCCGGTTGGAGGCGGCCGTCTCGATCGTCAGGCCACCGCCGAAGGAGGCACCCCACAGCCCGATCCGGCTCGGGTCGACCCGGTCGAGCGAGCGGACGAAGGTGATCGCGCTCGCCACGTCCTCGAGTTCGCGCTCGATCGAGAGGACGAACCGCTCGTCTCCGCCCGAGTCGCCAAACCCGCGGTAGTCGAGGGTCAGGGCGGCGATCCCGGCCTCGGCGAACCGCTCGGCGAACTGGGGGATACCGTCCTCGCGGGTACCGGTGAAGCCCTGGGCCAGGATGACCGCCGGTACGTCCTCCTCGGCCGGATCGGCAGGGAAGAAGAGGGTGGCGGCGCACTCGTCCTCACCGCTCCTGAAGGTCGTCTCGGTCCGCTCCACGGCCACGGGCGGACTCTATCCAGAGCCGACTTCGGTCGGGCCCGGTCTGCGCGGCTTCCGGTGGCTCAGGGCGTCGCGCCGACTGCGACCGGGGCCCCGACCAGGCTTCCCCATTCGCTCCAGGAGCCGTCGTAGTTTCGGACGTCGTCCTGGCCCAGCAGCTCGTGGAGTACAAACCAGGTGTGAGCCGAGCGCTCGCCGATCCTGCAGTAGGCGATCACCGGGGTCTCACCGTCGAGCACACCCTTCTCGGTGTAGAGCTCGCGGAGTTCTGCGGCCGACTTGAAGGTGCCGTCCTCCTCGACCGCCGAGGCCCAGGGGACGGAGGCCGCCCCGGGGATGTGGCCACCCACCTGGGCGCCCTCCTGTTCGTAGCCCTCCATCGCCAGGATCTCGCCGGCGTACTCGGCCGGACTCCTCACGTCGACCAGCCGGGTATCGGCGTCGAGCGCATCCTTGACCTGGTCCCGGTAGGCACGGATCGAGTCGTCGCCGGCCTGGGTGGTGAAGGTGGCCGGGGGGTAGGAGGGGAGCTCGGTGCTCGTCTCCCTGCCCTCGTCGATCCACTTCTCCCGCGGCCCGTTGACCAGCTTCACCTTGTCGTGGCCGTAGTAGCGGAAGTACCAGTAGGTGTAGGCCGCGAACCAGTTGTTCCGGTCCCCGTAGAGGACGACCGTGTGGTCGTTGGAGATCCCCCGCGAGCCCATCAGCTCGCCGAACGCCTCGGCATCGAGGAAGTCCCGCCGGACCGGATCCTGGAGGTCCTCCTTCCAGTCGAACCCGATCGCGCCGGGGATGTGGGCCTCGGCGTAGAGGTCGGGGTTCTCGTCCACCTCGACGATCCGGATCGAATCGTCGTCCAGGTGCTCGGCCAGCCAGTCGGTCTCGACCAGTACGTCGTTTGCGTATTCGCTCATCTCAGTCTCCTTTAATTCTGTCTGGTGCCGGGCCGCCCTAGGCGACCTCGCGCAGCCTTCCGGTCTCGACCTCGTAGATGAAACCTCGGACCCTGTCCGTCTTCGGGATGTAGGGGCTCTCCTCGATCCGACGGACCGAGTCGCGAACGTCGGCCTCCAGGTCGGAGAACGACCTCGCCTCCCACTCCGGGGCCTGGCCGGTGTCATCGGCCAGCTGCTGGGAGAACTCCTCGTCGGTGAAGGTCAGCATCCCGCAGTCGGTGTGGTGGATCAGGATGATCTCCTCGGTCCCGAGCAGTCGCTGGGATATCGCCAGCGAGCGGATCTCGTCGTCGGTGACTACCCCGCCCGCGTTCCGGATCACGTGGCCGTCGCCCTCTTCCAGGCCGAGGACCTTCTGGGGGTTCAGCCTCGCGTCCATGCAGGCCAGCACCGCGACCTTCCGGGCCGGTGGGAGGGGCAGGTCGCCCTTGTCGAAACCGTCTGCGTACTGCTCGGCATTTGCCAGCAGGTCGTCGGTGGTGCTCATTCCTTTCTTCGCCTTCCTGTCGTTTCCAGTCGGCCCGCCGTACCGGACCGGACTGACGATAATACACAAAATCCAATCAGGAATAAGGTATTTCTCCTGTTCCCACCAATGGATCGAGTATTGGCGCTTCGGCTAGGCCCCTCCGGTGGCGCCGGGTCCGACCCCGCGGTAGAGTCCCGATCGGACCGTGCTAGGCGGGGAGTTAGCGGTGCCTTGTCACCTGCAAGCCGCTTCAGCAGGGCCGAACGCCGGTCTGAGGGTCCGGCCACCGGGGTCGGTGCGCGCTG
>JBMSXD010000122.1:0-4506 GCA_049425265.1 Solirubrobacterales bacterium | reverse complement strand
GGCCTCGCGCTTCTTCCTCTCGGCCGAGGACGATGTGATCCGCCTCTTCGCCGGCGATCGGATCTACAACATCATCGACCGCCTCGGACCTGTGGACGACGACGGCAACGAGATCCCGCTCGAGTCGAAGATGCTCACCCGGACGATCGAGAACGCACAGAAGAAGGTCGAGGAACAGAACTTCCTGATCCGGAAACGGGTGCTCGAGTACGACGACGTGATGAACGAGCAGCGTCGCATCGTCTACCGCTACCGGGGAGAGATCCTCGAGGGCAGGGATATGTCCGACGTGGCGAGGACCGAACTCGATGGGGTGGTCGGCCGGCTGGTCGAGGAGTACACGCCCGGGGACCTCGTCGAGGAGTGGGACCTGCCGGGTCTCGATGGGCAGCTCCGTTCGATCTGGCCGAGCTCTGTCGACGTGGCCGGGCTCGACCCGAACATGGTCGATCGGGACGCCCTGACGGAGGAGCTGGTGGCCGATGCCCAGAAGGCCTATGACGAACGGGAGCAGGAGCTCGGGACCGAGCTGATGCGCTACCTCGAGCGGACCATCCTGCTCCAGGTGATCGACAACCGCTGGCGGGAGCACCTCTACGACATGGACTACCTGAGGGAGGGAATCCACCTGCGGGGTTTCGCCCAGATCGATCCCCTCGTCGCCTACAAGAACGAGGGCTTCTCGATGTTCGAGGAGCTGATGAACTCGATCTGGGAGGAGTACGCAAAACTGGTCTTCAACGTCGAGGTCGAGGTCGAGACGGAGCAGCCGGACGGCTCCTTCGCGGTGACCGAGGAGGGCTTCGGCGGTCTCGACTATTCGGGTGGCACCCTGGAGGACCAGCCCTCCGCGCTCACTGAACCCGTGGCCGGTGAAGAGGGGGCCGATGAAGTCGCGGTGGCCGCGGCCCAGCCGGGCCAACAGTCAGTAGCCCAGGGCGCAGGCGGGGGAGCTACGGCGACCAAGGTCAAGTCCGATCGCGAGAACATCGGTCGGAACGACCCGTGTTGGTGCGGCTCCGGCAAGAAGTACAAGAAGTGCCACGGCGCCTGACGCCGGATGGCTGACGCCTCGGAGCACGTAGCGAGGGCCTTCGTCGAGGCCTTCAACGATCGGGACCTGGACCGCTTCGTCGCAGTTCTCGATCCCGAGGTCGAGATCCACTCGATGCGGGGAACCGTGAGGGGCAGCGAGGCGGCCCGCGGATGGGCGACCCGGGCCCCGGGCGGCGTTCAGCAGACGATCGAAATCGTCGGCTCACAAGCGGTCCCCGGAATGGTCCTTCTCGACATCGACCGGGTCTGGCACTGGGAGGAAGACGGGAGTTATGCCTCGACCGACGAGATGGCCTGGCTCTTCGAGGTCGAGGGTGGGCTGGTCACCTCCTGGCGGCCCTTCGAGGACCGGGCCGAGGCTCGGGAGGCCCTTCGGGAGGCCTGACCGCTTCAGCCCCGATCGGGCGCCTCGGCCTCGTGGTGGTGGCCGCCCTGCGGGGCAGTCGCAGACGAGGCGGTGAAAACTAACTACTCTGTTAGGTGATGGCACCTTCCGACTTCGTGATCGTGGGAGCGGGATCGGCCGGCTGTGCACTGGCCGCGAGGCTCTCCGAGGATCCGTCGACCACGGTCACGCTGGTCGAGGCCGGAGGGAAGAACCGCCACATGAGCGTGGTCATCCCGGCCGCCTTCTCCCAGCAGTTCGGCACCGGCCGTGACTGGGCCTTCGAAACGGAACCGGAACCCCACTGCAACGGACGCCGTCTCTTCATCCCGCGGGGCAAGGGCCTCGGCGGATCGAGCGCGATGAACGCGATGCTCTACGTGCGAGGCCGCCCGCTGGACTACGACCTCTGGGAGAAGGAAGGCTGCGCGGGCTGGGGCTGGGAGGAGGTCAAGCCCTACTTCCTAAGATCCGAGGACTCGTCCCGGGGCCGATCCGAGGACCACTCGACCGGCGGGCCCCTCCGGGTCGAGGGACCGCGTTCACCGAGGGAGATATCCGCGGCCTTCCTGAGGAGCGCCGAGGCCTCCGGCATCCCCTTCACCGACGACTACAACGGGACCGAACAGGACGGGGTTTCGATTCCCCAGGTCACCCAGAAGGCCGGCAGGCGCTGGTCGGCTGCCGACGCCTTTCTCAAGCCCGCGATGAAGCGGGGAAACCTGACCGTCCTGACCGACCGGACGGTCGACAGGGTGGTGATCGAGAATGGCCGGGCTACGGGCATCCTCTGCCGGGATCGTCGGGGCAGGGAGGAGCTCCTCGAGGCGGGTCGCGAGGTCGTCCTTGCTGCAGGTGCGATCGGGTCCCCCCACCTGCTCCTCCATTCCGGGGGGGGACCCAGGGAGATGCTCTACGAGGTCGGTGTGGAGGTCGAAGTCGACAGTCCGGGGGTGGGGAAGAACCTCCAGGACCACCCCTGCGTGGTCTGCGTCTGGGATACACCCGGAGGTGGCTCACTGGCCGATGCCGAGAAACCGAAGGCCCTGCTCGAGTGGATCCTCCGGAAGACGGGACCGCTCACCTCGAGCCTGGCAGAGGGCTTCGCTTTCGTCCGCAGTCGCCCGGGACTGCCCGCGGCCGACATCCAGTTCCACTTCGCCCCGGCCTACTTCGTCGACCACGGTCGGGTGACCTATGACGGGCATGCCGCCACCCTGGGACCGGTCCTCGTTTCACCGAAGTCGCGCGGCAGGCTCTGGATCGAGTCGGCCGACCCTGGGGATGCACCCCGGTTCATCACCAACATGCTGGCCGACCCCGAAGACGTCGAGGCTCTGGTCAGGGGGGTGGAGATCGCCCGCGAGATCGCCTCGGAGGAACCACTCTCCGGACTGCTCGGTGAGGAGCTCCTGCCTGGACCGGACGTAGTCGAGCGCGACGCAATCGAGGAGGACCTCCGCCAGCGGGTGGAGACGCTCTACCACCCGGTAGGGACCTGCCGGATGGGGAGCGATCCGGACGCGGTGGTCGATCCCGAGCTCAAGGTAAGGGGGGTCGAACGGCTCCGGGTCGCCGATGCCTCGATCATGCCGATGATTCCCGGGGGCAACACCAACGCTCCCTCGATCATGATCGGCGAGAAGGCTGCCGACCTGATCGGCCGCGCTTCGCCCGTACCTGCCTGAACTGAAAGTCCCTTCACTCACCCCCGGGCAGCAGTCCGGGTCGGTTCCGAACCGGCTCGGCCATCACCTATCCTGAGCCGATGGCCGAGGCGGTAAATACCGAGTCCCTGAACAGCCGAGTCCGGTCTGCCGGGGAAGAGTTCGAGGGGGTCGCAAGCCACATCGATCCCGAGGCCCTGAAAGCAGAGGTCGGGCGACTCGAGGGAGAGATGCAAGCGCCAGGGTTCTGGGACGACAGCGAGGCGGCGGCCGCTACCTCGGCTGCGCACTCCCGGGCCCAGAAGAAGCTCGAGGCCTTTCGTTCGCTCGAGTCGGACGTCGGTGACCTGGCTGACATGGCGGAAATGGCCGAATCCGACCCCGAGATGGCAGCGGAGCTGGCCGACCAGTTGTCCTCGATCGAGGCCCGCCTCTCGGAACTCGAGGAAGCGCGACTCTTCAGCGGCCCCTATGACGATGGCGATGCGGTGGTCTCGGTCCATGCCGGGGCGGGTGGCACGGACTCCCAGGACTGGGCCGAGATGCTGCTTCGGATGTACCTGCGCTGGGCCGAGACCCGGGGGTTCCAGGTGGAGATGAAGGAAGCCTCCGAGGGGGACGAGGCCGGTCTCAAGTCGGCCACCTTCATCCTCAGGGGGGAAAACGCCTACGGCCTGGTCGCGGCCGAGCGTGGCGTGCACCGCCTCGTTCGGATCTCACCATTCGATTCCTCATCGCGCCGGCACACCAGCTTCGCCCAGCTCGACGTCGCGCCAGTTGTCGACGAGAACGTCGACATCGAGATCGACGATTCCGAGATCCGGGTGGACACCTACCGGGCATCAGGAGCCGGCGGCCAACACGTCAACAAGACCGACTCGGCCGTCCGGATCACCCACGAACCGTCGGGAATCGTCGTCCAGTGCCAGAACGAGCGCTCCCAGACCCAGAACAAGGCCGTCGCGATGGACATGCTCCGGGCCAAGCTGATCGAGCTCGAGGAGAGGAAGCGTGCCGAGGTGGTCAACGCCGAGCGCGGTGAGGTCAAGGACGTCGCCTGGGGCTCCCAGATCCGGAGCTACGTGCTGCACCCCTACACGATGGTCAAGGACCACCGGACCGAGTTCGAGGTGGGCGACGCCCAGGGGGTGCTCGACGGCGACCTCGATCCCTTCATTCGCGAGTACCTAAACCGCACCGCCTGACCCACCCCCGGCCCTACTCCTCGGACCTGTCAGCCCTCTGGCGCCGGTCCTGGCAGCCGGGGGCCATCACCAACCCCTCTCGCGCGGATCCTGGCAGCCGGGGGCCATCTGGCGAACTCTTGGGGCGCGCGGGTCCCCTCGTCGGCCATCACCAACCCCTCTGGCGCGGGTCCTGGCAGCCGGGGGCGCACTC
>JBMSXD010000121.1:0-4663 GCA_049425265.1 Solirubrobacterales bacterium | reverse complement strand
GGCGCCCGGCGGGGTCGATCCCTTCCCCCCCGCATGCTCAAGCTGGCCACCGCCGTGATCATCACGGCCGGCGTGGTGGCTGCCGGCCTTCAGGTCTGAGCCGGTCCGGCACCGACAGGCCCTGACCACCGATCGCCCGGGCCGAATGGCCCCGTTCAGTGATCAGTGATGGTGGTGTCCGTCGGTGGCGACGTCCCCGAGCCGCTCGGGCGGGATCGATCTGGCCATCCAGGCTGCGAGCGCGGTGGTCAGCGGTACTGCGGCGATGATCCCGATCGAACCGACGAGCATCGCAACGACCTCCTTGGCGACGATCTCGAGGTTGACCGTGTCCCAGGCACCGAGCTCACCGACGCCGAAGATCAAGAGGAGCGGAAGCGACGATCCGACGTAGGCGAGGACGAGCGTGTTGACGGTCGCGCTCACGTGGTCTCGACCGACCTCGATCGCCCGGCGGTACAGCGAAGCGAAGCCTTCTTCTGGCGCCGCCGCCCGGAGGGCCAGAACCGTCGAGGCCTGACTGATGGTGACGTCGTCGAGCACCCCCAGAGCCCCGATCACTATCCCGGCGACCAGCAAGCCGCTGATCGAGAGGCCGGGGTCATTCACGGCGAGCAGGGCTGCCTCATCCGACGAGAAGCCGGTAAGGCTGGTCAGGCCCGTGGCAAGGGACGCCAACAGGCCGACCAGGACGAGGCTGGCCGCAGTCCCGAGGATCGCGGCGTAGCTCTTGGCCCCACCCCCATGCGAAAGCAGGATCGTGATCAACATCACGGCCATCGATCCGACCAGGGCGACCGCGAGGGGGGGCCCCCCGTCGAGGATCGCGGGCACGATGAAGATGACGACCGCGGCGAGGCTGAGCACGAGTCCGAGCAGGGACAGAGCGCCCCGAAGCCTCCCAAACAGGATGACCAGGATCACGAAGACGAGGGCCAGCCAGACCATCGGAGCGCGCCGCTCGAAGTCGATCACCGAGTAGGTGGGCGTCGATCCGCCGAAGCTGGCCTTGGCAACCCTCACTTCGTCGCCCGCCTCGAAGTCCGGGACCGGGCCGCCGGCCGAAAGCTGGATGGTGACCTGCTTGCCTTCCTCCGGACCACCGGTCAGGAGGATCCGGCCATCGAGGCACTCGCCTTGGATCGGGGCCGGGCAGGGGCCCGCATCGAGTTCCTCGATCGTCCCCGGGACCGTGTCCCCGGAAGGCCCTGCTGCGAGCTTCAAATCCGAGGAGCCGTCAGGCCAGAGGAGTGCGATCCCTACGACGGTCGCTGCGGCGATCAGTCCGACGGCGATCTTGAATGTCGATGTGGGAGGTGTCGCCCCTGCGCGCACCTGACCAGTCTCGCAACGGGACCGGCGAACGGCCCGGGATTATTTTGAGACTCGATCTCATGCTGTAGAGTTTTTGATATCAAGTCTCATTAATTCCGACCGCGACCTCGATGCACCTCCGGCACTGGAAAGGAAAGGCATGACCGAGTGGCTCCTCGATCCCTTCGCGCTCCCCTACGTACAGCGGGCGACCCTGGAGGTCCTGCTACTGGCGGTGGCTGCGGGAGTGATCGGCCCCTGGATCGTCCTTCGGGCCCTCTCCTTCTACTCCCACGCGGTAGGGGTCGCCACCTTCCCAGGCCTGGTCCTGGCTGACGGGATCGGTCTCTCCCCCCAGCTGTTCGCGTTCGGGGCGGCCGGGGCATTCACCACCCTGAGTTCGGTCCTCGGCCGGGTCCGGAATGCAGCGACCGACGCCGTCACCGCCCTCGTCCTGGTCGGATTCCTCGCGGTCGGTGTGATCCTCGCCAGCGATGTCTTTTCCTCCGGCGCCAACGTGGACTCCCTGCTGTTCGGGTCACTGCTCTCGATCGGGACCGGTGACCTCCTCTTCGCGGCCGGAACGGCCCTGCTCGCCCTCGTCGCCTCCACCCTGTTCTCGCGCCACTGGCTGGCCCGGGGTTTCGACGAGCAGAGCGCGCCCGAAGTCGGTTCGGGTTCCCGCTGGTTCGATGTGGTCCTCCTGATTGCCGTGGCGGTCGTCGTAGTGGCGGCCCTCAACGCGATCGGGGCTCTCCTCGTGATTGCCCTCCTGGTCGTTCCGGCAGCCACGGTCCGGTTGATTGCAAAGAAGATCGGCGCCCTGCAGGTCGGAACGCTTGCCCTCGTAGCCGTCGAAGGCATATTCGGCATTTGGCTCTCGGTCGAGACCAACGTCCCTCCCGGGGCGACGATCGCCGTCCTGAGCGGCGCGGTATTCGGCCTGGTTGCCATCGGGAAGTCGGTCATCTCCGGCGGCCGGTCCCGCAAGGCGCTCGCCGTCGCCGGAGTGGTGGTCGTGGGCGGATCTTTTCTGGCAGGGTGCGGCTCCGGAGGGGGGTCCGACGGTGGTGGTGAGAAGACCGTCTCGGCAATAGCGACGACGACCCAGGTCGCGGACGTCGTCCGTGAAGTCGGGGGCCAGCGGGTCGAAGTCACCCAGCTGCTCCAGCCGAATACGGACCCCCACGAATACGAACCGAGGCCCTCCGACGTCGAGGCCTTCCCCGATGCCGATGTCGTCTTCATCAACGGAGGACATCTGGACGAATGGGTGGAGGAGTTGATCGACGACAGCGGCAGTAGCGCGAGGGTGGTCGATCTCGGTGCCGGGCTCCCGGTCACGCTGGAAGGTGGCGGGCACTCTCATGACCATGGCGGGGAGAAGGCGCCAGCCGAGGGGCACGGACATGAACATGAAACTGGAGGCGAAGAGGTCGACTCCCACTGGTGGCACGACCCGACCAACGTCGAGGCCGCGACCGCCAGGGTCGCCACCGTACTCGGCAAGCTCGACCCAAAGGGGAGGGCGGCATTCGCCGGGAATGCCCGTTCCTTCGACCGGGAGCTGGCCTCGCTCGACAGCGGGATCGAAGCCTGCATCGCCCGGATCCCGGAAGGAAAGCGAAAACTGGTCACCGACCATGAGGCCTTCGGCTACCTGGCAAACCGCTACGGGCTCGAGGTGATCGGCACAGTCATCCCGGCGCTGACTACCCAGGCCGAGCCCTCTGCCGGCGATCTCGCTGAGCTCGAGCAGACGATCCGGACAGAAGGGGTGTCGGCCGTCTTCCCCGAGAGTTCCGTCCCGAGCGCCACGGCTGAGGCGATTGCCCGGGATACGGGGGCCTCGGCCGATTACGTGCTCTACGGGGACTCGCTCGGACCGAACGACTCCGGTACCGGCACCTACATCGGAATGATGAAGTTCAATGCCGATCAGATCGCGCGGGGTCTCTCGGGCGGCCAGGTGACCTGCGAATTCGAATGAATCGGCTCGGGAACAGCACCTGTGAGGCAGCCGTCGGAGGCGAGTCGAAACCTGCCGGAGGGTCGGGATCGGTCCCGCTCGTCTCGGCCAGGAACCTGGCCATCGGTTACGGATCGGAGATCGTCGTCAGCGGCCTCGGGTTCGACGTCGGCCCCGGAGTGACCGTCGGTGTACTCGGCCCGAACGGGGGCGGGAAGACGACCCTGTTCAGGGCACTGCTCGGGAAGCTGGCGCCCGTCAGGGGAACACTTCGGGTGGCGACGACGTGCAGCACGGTCCCCCAGACCGATCGCTCGAGGCTCGACTACCCGGTCACCTGTCTGGACGTGGCGCGGATGGGCTCGCTTGCCGGCCTTTCGTGGTGGAAGCGACCGGGACGGCAGGAAAGGAGGGCATCGATGGACGCACTCGAGGCGGTGGGGATGGCGGATCTCGCGAACGCCTCCTTCGGTGACCTGTCCGGCGGCCAGCGCCAGCGGGTCCTGATCGCTCGGGCGCTCGCGGCGGAAGCCGAGCTGTTGCTCCTCGACGAACCCTATTCCGGACTTGACGCCCCGAGCTCAGACCGCCTGGATCGCTTGATCCTCGAACTGGCCTCCAGGGGGCGTTCGGTAATGATCGCCACCCACGACGTGGACCAGACGATGGGCTGGGACCAGGTCCTCTGCCTGAATCACGAACAGATCGCCTGGGGGTCGCCTGGCGATGTTCTCGATCGCGAAGTGTTGGAACGGACCTACGGGGACCAGATCGTGGAGATACCGGGGCATCCGGGCGAGGGAGTCCTTCCACCCCACCACCACGACCATTGAGGAGACCATGGGCCCGATCGAGCTACTGACCGAACCGCTCTCCTTCGGAACGACCTGGCGCGCAATCGTCGAGATGACGATCCTCGGGGTCGCCGGGGGTGTGATCGGCTGCTGGGTCGTCCTCTACCGACTCTCCTATGGCGCCGAATCCCTCGCCCACGGGATGCTCCCCGGTCTGGTCCTCGCCGGACTGGTCGGCCTGCCCCTCCTGCTCGGAGGGGCGATGGGGATACTAGTCGCGGGACTACTGGTCGCGGCCGCGAAACGGATCCGGCGGTCTGATACGGATAACGCCCTCGCGGTGGCAGTTACGACCCTGTTCGGAGCCGGGATCCTGATGGCCCTCTCGCCTGCCTCACCCTCGGCGGTCGGGGAACTCCTCTTCGGAAACCTTCTCGGAACGACCGATGCGGAGATCCTGATCTCTGCCGCAGCGACCGTGCTGACCATCGCCGTCGTCTGGACCCTGCACCCGAGGCTGCTGGCGATCGGCTTCGACGGCGATGCCGGGGGGTTCGTCCGGATGCCGACGACCCTGATCACGTTA
>JBMSXD010000120.1:0-4700 GCA_049425265.1 Solirubrobacterales bacterium | reverse complement strand
CTCCGAGGTCCTCGGCGAGTGGCCGGTGGGGCGCCGAGCCGAACTCCGGTTCCGGCCGCAGATCAACTTCGAATGGGCCCGGAACATCATCGAGGTCCGGGACCCCCACCAGCTGTTCACTCGCCATGCAGTCAGGCTCGCCGGGCTGATCGTGATCGCGACGGCGATCGCCGAACTGGAACCGACCACCCACGCCTACTGGCTGCCGCTCACCGTCGCCTGGATCACCAAGCCGGACCTGGCCGGGACTGCCGAGCGGGTCGTCAGCCGGGTCGGTGGCACCCTGCTCGGCCTGGCCCTGTTCGGGGCGCTGGCGCTGGCGGTCGGACCGGACCTGCCGGTGATGATCGGGGTCTACATCCTCGGGATCGTCTTCGCGACCGCCTGGTTCCAGGCCAACTACACGGTCTGCGTAGCCAGCTGGACGCCAGCCCTGTTGGCGCTGGTCAGCCTCGCCTTTCCCGAGGTGACCGAGCTGATCGCACCCCGGCTGATCGAGACGGTGCTCGGGGGGGCGTTGGTACTCGCGATCGCAACGATCTGGCCGACCCGTCTGACATACGCCCTGGGGACGAAGCTGGCGGGCACCGCGAGGGCACTAAGGGATTACGGATCGAAGGTTGCCAAGGGTCACTCGGGGGACCTGAAGAAGGAGCAGCAGACGATGGCCGAGGAGCGGATGGAATCGGGGATGCTGGTCGCGGCCGCCGCTCATGAGCCGGTCTCGCCCGGCCTGATGATCCAGTACGAACAGGCCCAGGAGGTCCTGGACAACCTGGTCGAGGCCGCCGTCATCGCGGTCGCCGTCGAGAAGTCGGGCGAAGGGGTCGGTGACGTGCCCCCGGCCGGTGAAGAGATCACCGAGCGCTCCCTGGAGCGGCTCGATGACCTGGTTGCGCGGCTCGAGGCCGTACAGGCGGGCGAGGACCTGCCGGTTTCCGGGGAGGGTCCGGGGCAGGAGGCAGAGACCGAGTTCGAGCGACTGGTCGAGGATGCCCTTCGGGCGGTCGGCACCGAACGGGCCGGGCCCCCGACGATCGGTTAGTTTCGTAGCTTCCAAAGATCACGAATGAAGGGGGGACGGGATGGCCGAGTCGGTCGAAGATGCACATGAGGAGTTCTACGCGGCGTTGAACGCGATGCTTTCGGGTGACGTCGGGCCGATGCGGGAAATCGTCTCGACCGCCGACGAGGCGACCCTGGCCGGTCCGTTCGGCGACATCCAGACGGGGGGCGCGATGATCGCCCACTTCGAGTCGGAGGCCGGGATGGAGATGGGCGGCGGGGTCGAGGTCACCGACCTGACGATCGTCGGTGGCGAGGACATGGGCTACTCCATCTGCGTCGAGAATGCCAAGGGCCTGACGATCGACGGTGAGGAGCGCGACCTGGTCCACCGGGCGACCAACGTCTTTCGCCGTGAGGACGGCGGCTGGAAGATGATCCACCACCACACCGACGGCTCGATCGTCGGGGACTGAACGAGTATCCGCATGGCCTGGACCGAAGCCGACATCCCCGACCTCAATGGCCGAACGGCCATCGTTACCGGCTCCAACGGAGGGCTCGGACAGGAGAACGCCCGAGCGCTGGCCGCGGCCGGGGCGACCGTGGTGGTCGCCTCCCGGGAATCCGAGAAGACCGACCGGGCGGTCGAGGAGCTTAGGGCTGGGGTCCCCGGGGGCAACTTCGAGGTCGTACCTCTCGACCTTGCCTCGCTCGACTCGGTCCGCCAGGCGGCAGCCCGAATCGCATCCGAGCACCCCACCCTCGACATCCTGATCAACAATGCCGGGGTGATGGCTGTCGACGAAGCCCAGACTTCTGAGGGTTTCGAGATGCAGTTCGGGGTGAACCACCTGGGCCACTGGGCCTTGACCGCTCTCCTCCTGAAGCCCCTGCTCGATGCGCCGGCGGCCAGGGTAGTGACCGTGACCAGCACGGCCCACCACTTCGGTCGGGGCCTCGATGCCGAGAACCCCCACATGAAAGGAAAGTACAAGCCCTGGAAGGCGTACTACGAGTCGAAGTTGGCCAACTTCCGGTTCGGGCTGGGGCTCGAGGAGAAACTGCGAAAGGCCGATGCACGGGCGGCCAGCCTGATCGCCCATCCCGGCCTGACCGACACCGACCTCCAGGCCCGGAGCGTCGAGAAGAACGGCGACCGTACGGCGCGGTTCTTCCACATGCTCGCATCGAAGACCGGGATGAGCCCGGAGAACGGTGCGCTGCCTCAGCTGAGAGCAGCGACCGACCCGACCGCGAGGGGCGGTGAGTTCTACGGGCCGCTCTGGGGCAACAACGGACCGCCGGTCCGAAAGCCGGTCTTCCGCAGGGTCGGCCTCGACCGGGCGGTCGACGAACTGTGGGAGGTATCCGAGCGGGAGACCGGGATACCGCTCGATCCGTCGACTCCCTGACCGGCCCCTTTACCCTGGCAAGCCTCTGTCGTAGACTCAAGCCATGAGAGTTCTCGGAGTTACCCTGCTCGTCCTGGCAAGCCTCGGTCTCGCCGCCTGCGGCGGGTCATCGAACGACTCTTCATCGAGTTCCGATTCGAGCGGCAGTGGAGGCACAACCACCCAGAAGAGCAGCGGCTCGAGTGGTGGCGGAGGGGAAGGCGAACAGATTTTTGCCGCCAACTGTGCAACCTGCCACACGCTTTCGGCCGCCGGGGCGTCCGGCGCGGTCGGACCCAACCTCGACGACGACATGCCGACCGAGGCCGAGGTCAAGTCCCAGGTGACCAACGGTGGTGGAGCGATGCCGTCGTTCTCGGGCACCCTGGATACCCAGCAGATCGACGCCGTCTCGAAGTACGTCTCCTCCGTCGCCGGTCAGTAAAGCCCCCGGCCTGAGAGCCCGTTAAGTACTAGCCGCCGTTGCTCGCCGGGAGATAGTCCCGGCTCGGCTGGCCCCTGAGCGCGGTCGGTGCCGGCAGTGGGGTTCCCTTTGCATCGACTCCCGGCAGGGCCGGGATGACGATCTTCGAAGCGACCTTCCCACCGAGACCGATGTCGTTGCGGATCCTCCCGTTCTCGACAGTGTCGAAGTCCCAGATCTGGCGATCGCCACCGGGTGCCAGGACGTTCAGCCGGATCTTCGAGCCGGCCCTGAAGGCGTGGGCTACGGGGAAGACCGGCACCCGGACCAGTGCGAACCGGTTGCGCGGCATCGGCTCGGCATCCTTCCTGAGGTGGGTAGGGACGGGCTTCAGCACGGTCGAGGCCTTGGGGTCGAGTTTGCGATGGGAGGCCCTCAGCCATCCGCTCTGGACAAGAGTCTCCTTGCCGTCCGGGCGAACCTCGGTGATCGTTACCTGCAGGTCGGTGTCCTGGGCCTTCGACCGCACCCAGAGGTCGGCGCTGATGTTCCCGGCAATGACCAGGTCGCGGGTCAGTGGCGCCGAGGTGAAGCCGAGACCCTTGCCGTCGACCAGCGGCTTCCAGTCGTAGTTCGGCTGTGCGGCCCACTCGGATCCATCGGTGATCGTCTGGGCCGGCCTGGCCGAGGGGTCCCCCACATAGGAGGCTGAGCTCGCCTTTGATGGCCTCGAGGTAGTCAGTCGGCCAGCCGATCCCAGGTAAAAGGAAGCCGGCCTGACCTCACGGATCGGCCAGGAGTCGAAACCCAGCTCCCAGGCAGCCCCGATCGCTCCCGGGGACCCGGGGATTGCCGCCCCGTTGTCCATCAGGAGCCGAACCCGTGGGTCCCTGCGGAAGGCGGTCCTCGCCTGACCGGTACTCAGCCCCTGGAAACGGGTCGATTGCTGGAGGGGGAGCGCCCCGCCGAACAGGCTGTTGTAAAGCTGCCCGGACAGCAGCGTTACCAGTGGCTGGACTGCCGGATTGCGATCGGCGACGAAGAGGTCCATGAACTCGACCCACCGGGTGAAGGTCGATGGCCCGAGGGAATCGCCGTGAACACCGTTTTGGAGGGTGATCCAGACGTTCGGGTTCTTCTTCAGGCGATCGAGGCTGTCGGGGAAGTGGCCACCGGTCTGCTCATCCTGGAAGGCGCCGACCAGGAAGGTCGGGACCTCGATCCGGTCCATCCACCAGCCTGGGGCCCGCCTCTCGAACAGCCAGGGGGTCCGGTACGGGTTCTTCTGGATCGTGCGCTCGAAGTCGCGGGTCTGGAGACGAAGACGCTGGTTAGCGGCGCAGCGAGGGTCGTAGTTCGGGTCGGTCGGGTCGGAGAGGATCTTCGACCACGGCTGACCACCCTCGGGCGAGGGCTTTGCGTCGTCGGCCCGGTCCCTTATCCAGGAGTAGGCGAAGCCGGTGTTGAAGATTCCTCCCGGGTAGCCGGTGGCCGAGTAGACGTCATCGGTGATCGAGAAGGGCGAGATCGCAGAGAGGCTGGGGGGCTGGGTGCCTGCGGTGAGGATCTGAGTGATCCCCGAGAAGGAGATACCGACCATGCCGACCTTGCCGCCCTTGACCCAGTCCTGGGCGGCAACGGTCTCAATCGCGTCGTAGCCGTCGTAAATCGTCGGCAGGCCGAACAGGTCGAACCCTCCACCGGAGCAGCCCGAGCCCCTCATCTGGACCGAGACGACGGCGTAGTTCTGGAGCGGGGAGATCAGCGACCCGACCATGGTCGATGAGGCAGGGGCAAGGGGATCGGGGTCGTTGTTCAAGAGAACGTCGATCAGGCTCCCGGGCGCTGCCGCCTGGTACCCGGAGTACTCGACCACG
>JBMSXD010000119.1:0-4727 GCA_049425265.1 Solirubrobacterales bacterium | reverse complement strand
TACACGGCGACCCTGACCAACGGATGATTTCCGAAAATCGACCCCGGTCCGGAATCCCGGGCCGGGGTCGAGTTTCGTTCAGTTTTTCTGCTCAGGCTGCGTCCGGCAGGACCTTCGCCGTCGCCTGGTCCATCGGCAGGGCTGCGGCTGCGGCCATCAGGCTCTGGAATTCACCTAGTGCCAGATGAGCCAGCGCCTCGAGGATCTCTTCGTCCTCCCAGCCCGCTTCGCGCGCCTCCTCATGCAGATGGATCGGCGGGGCACCATCGGCCTCGAGCGATGCCTCGAGGTAGGTGAGCAGGGCCTGCTCCCGCGGATCTGCTGAAGCAAAGCTCCTGGCAGCAGTTATCTCGTCCAGGCCCAGTCCGGCCGACCTCGCACTCTTTGCGTAACGGGCGATGCTGTAACCGTCGCCCCTACGCTCGGCGACGGCAAGTGCGATCCGCTGTCTGGTCGCCTGGGGGAGTACCCCCTTCTGCAGTTCGGCTCGCATCCGGGTGTAGGCCCGGAGCACGACCGGTGAGCCGGCGAGCACGCCGACGAGCTTGTTGACGGCCCGCCCACCGACCTGAATGCTCTTCAGGATCGGAGCGCTCTCGTCCGGAGCGGTCAGTTCGTCGTGTATGTGGAAACGGCTGACTTCTGTCTTGACCGTCATGTCGTCCTCGCTTCTTTGATCGGGAGACTTTTGCCTCTTTATCACCCGTTTAGGAAGCCATTACTTTACTTTTAGCTACCTACTTACGGGGCGTAAGTGTACCGACCCGCCCGGTCGTTTTCAACCCCGGGTGCCCTATCGTTGCCCTGCTCATGGGAAGTAGCCGAAATTGCGGTGAAGGCCGGCCTGGATACCGACAGGGGAAGCGTGCACGGGAAGGCTGACCCCAACGCCGACGTTGTCCGACTGGTTGCCGACAGCGACGTCCGGTTCATCAGGCTCTGGTTCACCGACATCCTCGGGAGGCTGAAGAGCTTCTCGATCAACGCGTCCGAGATCGATCGGGCGCTGACCGTCGGCATTCCCTTCGACGGGGCATCGCTCACCGGCTTCAATGCAGTCGAGGAATCCGACATGGTCGCCCGACCCGACCCCTCCACTTTCTCGCTCATCCCGTGGAGGCCCGGGGGCGAGGATGCCGTTGCGAGGATGTTCTGCGACATCGAACTTCCAGGAGGGGTTGCCTACGAAGGGGACCCTCGCTGGGTGCTCAAGCGGGCCCTCGACCGGGCCGCGGCCATGGGATTCGATGAGTTCGCGGTCGCTCCGGAGCTCGAGTTCTTCTACTTCCGGTCGGCCCAGCCCCCGGATGGCGCCCCGGAGGTCCTCGACGAGGGCGGCTACTTCGACCTGACCACCCTCGACGCCGGCTCGGATGTTCGCAGGGCGACCGTGCTCGCTCTCGAGCAGATGGGGATCGAGGTCGCCTCTACCCACCATGAGGCAGGGCCGTCCCAGCACGAGCTCGATCTCAAACTGGAGCCGGCCCTGGCTTCGGCAGATGACTGCATGACCGCCCGGATAGTCGTCAAGGAGTACGCGCAGCAGCAGGGTTGGCATGCCACCTTCATGCCCAAGCCGATCGGCTCGGCCAACGGCTCCGGGATGCATCTCCACCAGACCTTGATGGCCGGAGGGATCAACACCTTTCCCGACCCGGAGGATCCATCCCGGCTGAGTCCAGTCGGTCGGGCCTTCGTCGCCGGGCAGCTCCGCCATGCCTCGGAGCTTGCGATCCTCTACGCCCAGTGGGTCAACTCCTACAAGCGGCTGGTACCGGGATTCGAGGCACCCGTCTACCTCTCCTGGTCGAGGCGAAACCGCTCATCGTTGATCAGGGTCCCGCCCGTAGCCGAGGTCGAGGGCGATGGCCTTGACGTCGAGATCCGGTGCCCGGACCCGGCCTGTAATCCCTACCTCTGCCTTGCCGGAATCCTCCAGGCCGGCCTCGAGGGCATCGAGCAGGGCTATGAACTTCCCGAACCGATGGAGGAAAACCTCTACGACGCCGATCCGGGGGAGATGACGGCCCGCGGGGTCGAGCTCCTGCCCGAGACGCTCGGCGAGGCGATCGAGCGAGCGTCGGAGTCCGAGTTGCTGTTGAGGACGCTCGGGGAGCACACCTTCAGCCGATTGATCGAACTCAAACGCCACGAATGGGACCGCTACCGGGTCCAGGTCACGCCGTACGAGATCGAGTCCTTCCTGCCGATCCTCTAGGCGATCGAGTTCCGGTCCAGCTCCTCCCCGAGCTCATCGGGTGAGGTGACCGGCTCGAGGCAGACGAACCTACGGCAGAGGTAGGCGGCGGGCTTTCCGTCGACGCTCGGGCGGTCGAGGAGCAGGGGAGGGGAGCGCGTACCCTCGGGGCCAGCAGCCAGGACCGAGTTGGGCAGGTATCGGCTGCGGATCGGGACAAGCAGAGCTTCGATGGAGTCAGGGAATGGTGAGCTGGCCGGACCGATCAGGGCGAGCTCGGTCTGGTCACCAAGGGCAAAGTCGAGCGCCTTGAGCAGGTGACCGAACGCATCGGGCCTCCTGGTCGAGGCCGGTCCGAGCATCCTCAGGATCGACTCGGCCCGATCCCGCAGCCGTCCCTCACCACTGAGCCCCCAGAGCCTCAGCAGTCCCAGGGCAGCGGAGGCGCTTCCGGACGGGATCGGATGGTCACCGACATCCTTTCTGCGGGCGATCATGCCATCCTCGGCAGCCTCACGGGTAGTGAAGAATCCTCCCCGCACCCGGTCTTCGAAGCCCTCGATCATCTCCTCGGCGACTCCCCTCGCCCTTTCGAACCAGACCGGGTCGAAGGTGGCCTGGTAGAGGTCGATCAGGGCCTCGAGCAGGAAGGCATGATCCTCGAGGAATGCCCCGACCCCGGCCTCACCGTTCCGCCAGACCCTGAGCAGACTGCCCTGTCGATCCCTCATCTCTTCCCAGATGAAGGTCGCGCAGCGGACCGCGTCCTCGACCAGGTCAGGCCGATCGAGTGCCGCTCCCGCTTCGGCGAGAGCCGAGATCATCAACGCGTTCCAGGAGCAAACCGCCTTGTCATCGAGGGCTGGCCGGACCCTCCCGTCTCGTGCAGCCAGGAGCTGGGAGCGGATCTCGGCATCCTCACCCTCGAAACGATCGGGTGGGATCCCAGAGGGAATCCTCAGGACGCTCCTTCCCTCGAAGTTGCCCTCTTCGCTTATCCCGAAGAGTTCGATGCCCCGGTCGGCCTTGTCTCCGAGTACCGCCGTGACCTCATCGGGAGTCCAGGTGTAGAACAGGCCCTCGACCCCCTCCGAGTCGGCGTCGAGCGATGCATGGAAGCCACCCACGCCGTTGGCCATCTCGGCGAGGGCCCACACGAGGGTCTAGACCGCGATCCGGCGGTAGCGCTCCAGACCGGTTACCTGCCAGACGTGAAGGTACGTTCGGGCGAGCAGCGCGTTGTCGTAGAGCATCTTCTCGAAGTGGGGGACCCGCCAGGCCGCGTCGACTGCGTAGCGGCAGAACCCTCCTCCGATCTGGTCCCACAAGCCGCCGGCCGCCATCCGGTCGAGGGTTCTCTGCACCTCCCCGGCATGGCCGTGGGCGATCAGGAAGTCGAGTGCCGAAGCCGGGGGAAACTTGGGGGCGCCCCCGAATCCCCCTTCGACGGGATCGAGCGATTCGAGCATCTCCTGGACGGCCGCCTCCAGGATCCGGGGATCCGGCAGGTCCTCGGGCGCATCTACCAGAGCGACTGCGGAGAGCCTCCTGACGACACCTTCGGCCTGTGCGTCGATTGCCTCCCGCTTCTCGCCCCAGGCTTCGACCACGGCCTCCATCACCATCCGGAAAGAAGGACTCCCGAGCCGGGGCTCATCGGGAAAGTAGGTTCCGCCGTGGAACGGGACACCGTTAGGGTCGAGGAAGACGGTCAGCGGCCACCCGGCATGGCCGGTCACCGACTGGACGAACTCGATGTAGAGGGAATCGACGTCGGGCCGCTCCTCACGGTCCACCTTGACGGGCACGAAGTGCTCATTCATGTAACGAGCGGTATCCGGATCCTCGAAGGACTCACGCTCCATCACGTGGCACCAGTGACAGGCCGCGTAGCCGACCGAGAGGAGGATCGGCACGTCGCGCTCCCGAGCCTCGGCCATTGCCTCAGGACACCAGGGCCACCACTCGACCGGGTTTTCCCGGTGTTGGAGGAGGTAAGGACTGAGCTCGTCGGCCAGCCGGTTGGGCATCGGCCCAGCCTAGAGAGCCAGCCGCCTGCGGCGGGATACCAGGATCACTGCCTGGGTCACCGCTACGGCAACGGCGAGGGCCGCAGCAAAGAGGAACCCCACTTCGTAGCCACCGAGGGTCACCGCCACGCCGACCAGGGGTGCCCCAAGAGCGACCCCGAGATCGAAGGTCGCCGTGAAGGTTCCGAAGGCCGAGCCCCGGCGTGACTCCGGGACCCTTCGGAGCACGATCAGCGAGAGGGACGGGTAGAGGACGGAGAAGGCCCAGCCCATAACGATCGCCCCGGCCAGGGCGACCGGGAGCGTGTTGGCGATGCCGATGACCGCAAGTCCGATCGCCTCGAACAAGGCCGCGACGAGGGCGACCCGTCGAGGGCCGAGGCGATCGGGCAGGCCGCCGGCGATAAGTCTCGAGAGGACCAGACTGGCCGCAAATGCGGTGAACGCCCAGGCCCCTCCGGCCACACCCTCATCCCTCATGTGGAGGACGACGAAGGAGG
>JBMSXD010000118.1:0-4739 GCA_049425265.1 Solirubrobacterales bacterium | reverse complement strand
GGTTGTCGAACTTCGACTTGGTGACCGAGTCGTTGACGTTGATCGCCGGGAAGAGCAGCTCGCCTCGTTCGCTCATCTCGTAGAGCCTCATCACCCCGGTCGTGGTCTCCTCGGTGACGCCGATGATCCCCTGGCCAATCGCGGTCCACTTGCCCGGGTCGCTCTCGAGCGAGGACTGGAGCAGGCTGAGGATGACTGAGAACTCCTCGGAGTCGGCACCGGCCGGGTCGGGCACGGCGCCGGCCCGCTCGAACTCGGTTCCCTTGTGGATCAGCAGGGTCGCGTCGCCGCCATCGTCGAGCAGCATGTTCGGCCCGGGTTCACCATTCGGGCCGGGCTCCGGCCAGGTCAACGCCTGGTCGGTGCACCACCAGTACTCGTCCAGCGTCTCGCCCTTCCAGGCGAACACCGGGACGCCCTGCGGGTCGTCCGGGGTGCCATCGGGGCCGACCACCACGGCGGCGGCGGCATGGTCCTGGGTAGAGAAGATGTTGCAGCTGGCCCACCGGACCTCGGCGCCCAGCTCGACGAGGGTCTCGATCAGCACGGCAGTCTGGACGGTCATGTGGAGCGATCCGGTGATCCGCGCCCCGGCCAGCGGCTGGCTCGGACCGAACTCCTGGCGCATCGCCATCAGGCCGGGCATCTCGTGCTCGGCGAGGGTGATCTCCTTTCGACCGAAGGCAGCCTCCCCAAGGTCGGCGACCCGGTAATCGGGCCCCACATCCCCGTTTCCGGCGACCGTGGGAACCTCGGTTTCGACTGCAATCTGCGTGCTGGTCTCGCTCATCTGGTCCTTCCGTCGTGTCCTTGCCGGCGGCGGGCCTTTTCGGCACCCTGACAGCACCCCACGCTACCATTAGGCCTTCCTATGGGTACTTCTGAGCGAACGGCGAAACTGTCCGCCTCACCCGACCTCTTCCAGAATCGGGTGCTCAACTTCTTCTCCCGGGTCCACCCGGTCGTTCCGGCGCTGATCTACGTGCCGGTGATCATCGCCTCCTACTGGATCGCGATCGCCGACGGCACCGGGATCTGGACGATCCTCGGCCTCACCGTCGCCGGGGTTTTCGTCTGGACGCTCTCGGAGTACTGGCTCCACCGCCTGCTCTTCCACTGGCACCCGAAGTTCAAGGGTGGGGATAAGCTCAACTTCATCATCCACGGGGTCCACCACGACCACCCGAACGACCGGATGCGCCTGGTCATGCCACCGGCAGTCAGCATCCCGCTGGCCCTCATCTTCTTCGCGATCTTCTACCTGGTGCTCGGGGTGCCAAACGCACTGATCGTCTTCGGATCCTTCCTCGCCGGCTACCTGACTTACGACTACACCCACTATTACGTCCACCATTTCGTCCCGAAGACGAAGGTCGGCCGCAAGGTGCGCGAACACCACATGAGGCACCACTTCCAGGACCACCGCTTCGGTTACGGAGTGTCGAGTCCGCTCTGGGACCACGCCTTCCAGACCGTGCCGCGCTCCAAGAAGAGCCCTACCCGCGAGGAAGACCCCTCCGCCTGACCCCGCTTCTCTGGGGGTCCGCTAACTCTCTAGGGAGGTAACCGGGTTCGGTGGCTGATCGCCACCGAGGACGGCGATTACGTTGCGGGCGACCGTCCGGGCCATCTCGTCACGCGCGGTGACGGTGGCTGAGCCGATGTGTGGGGTAAGTACGGCCCGCGGGGCATCGAGCAGGCACCTGGGCACCCCCGGCTCGTTCTCGAAGACGTCCAGGCCCGCCGCACCGAGTTGACCGGACTCGAGCGCTTCGGCAACGGCCTCGGAGTCGACCAGCGACCCCCTTGCCGTGTTGACCAGAATCGCCCCGGGCTTCATCTTGGAGATCCGTTCGCGATCGAACAGGTGTCGGTTCCCCGGAGTGGCGGCGAGGTGGATGCTGACCAGATCAGAGGAAGCGAGTAGCTCGTCGAGCTCCATTCGCTCGGCACCTAGTTCCCTCTCTTCCTCGGGCTTATCGGTCCTCGACCAATAGACGATGCGACCGGCCGTACCGGCGATTATCTGGGCGAACCTGGTCCCGATCCGGCCCAGCCCGACCACCCCGACCGTCGCCCCCGAGAGCTCGATCCCACGAAACCCGCCCGGATCCCAGCCGGTCCACTTGCCCTCCCTCAAGAGTTGCTCTCGCTCGGGGATCCCCCGGGCGGAGGCGAAGGCGAGGCCGACCGCGAGCTCGGCCGTAGCGTCGGTAAGGACGTCGGGCGTATTGGTGACCACCACACCTGCCTGCTCCGCCGCCACCAGGTCGACGTTGTCGTAGCCGACCGCAAAGTTGGCGATTACCTTTAGCTCCGGCCCGGCGGCCTCGATCACCTCACCATCCACCGGCACAGTCGGGTCGGCCACCAGGGCGCTCGAACCCGGAAGGAGTGGAAGAAGCGATTCACGGTCGGAATCGAGCCCGCCCTCGACCACCTCATACCTTTCCTCGAGCATCTGCCTTCCTGCCGGAAGTAAGACCCTTGCGACTGTCACCTTGGGAGTCACACTGCCGTCCTTACCTGTAAATACCTATAATCATTAGTCATTAATTCCAACACTTTTTCATCAGTCTTCTACACTGGACAAAGGTGTTGGTTCGTCCAACCGCCCCATCTTTCACGGACGGACATGGGGTAACCGAAAGAAAGGTAGCTGTGGCAGACAAGACCCAGGAAATCAAGCGCCTCCTGCAGGAGCGGTTGGCGGAACTCGAGAAGGAACGGAAGGCTCTCGAAGAGGCCCTGAAGAACCTCGGTGGCAAGGCCCGTGCCGGTGCCCGGCGTGGACGCCGCGGACCGGGACGCCCCCCCGGATCCGGCAAGAAGCGCCGTCGGCGCAAGGGTGGCACCCGTGGCGAGCAGGCGGTCAAGATCGTCAAGGCAAACCCCGGCATCTCGGCTGGCGAAGTCGCCAAGCAGCTGAAGATCCAGCCGAACTACGTCTACCGGGTTATGAGCGAGCTGGTGGCCGACAAGAAGGTCAAGAAGAAGGGCAGGGGCTACTACCCCGCCTGAGCCAGCTGTAGGAGATCGGCCGGAAGAGGCTCCGACCCAGACCGGGACGGGGCCTTTTTCTTGCCACCTCTTAGAGCCCGGAAAGAGGCCGGCCGCCGGGGCCAGCTCAGTCCAGCAGGCCGAGCTCCCGGACCGCCTCACGCTCCTCGACCAGCTCGGCTGCCGCCGAGGCGTCGATCCGCTCGCGGGAGAAGGGATCGATCTCCAACCCCTCGACGATCGAGTACTCCCCACCCGAGCAGGTGACCGGGAAGCTGGAAATGAGCCCTTCCGGCACCCCGTAGGAGCCGTCCGATGGAATCGCCATCGAGACCCAGTCACCCTCAGGCGTGCCGAGGACCCAGTCGCGTACGTGGTCGATCGCCGCGTTGGCGGCCGAAGCTGCACTCGATGCGCCGCGGGCCTCGATTATCTCTGCCCCTCGACCGGCCACCCGAGGGATGAACTCATCCTTGATCCAGGCCTCGTCGTCGACCGCATCCCAGGCGCTCTCCCCGTCCACCTTGGCGTGGACCAGGTCCGGGTACTGGGTCGCCGAGTGGTTGCCCCAGATGGTCATGTTGGTGACAGCGGTGATCGGCTTCGAGAGTTTGTTGGCTAGCTGGCTGATCGCCCGGTTGTGGTCCAGTCGGGTCATCGCGGTGAACCGCTCGGCCGGTACGTCCGGTGCGGCCGACTGGGCGATCAACGCGTTTGTGTTGGCTGGGTTGCCGACCACCAGGACCCGGATGTCGTCGGCCGCGTGATCGTTGATCGCCCTGCCCTGGGGCTGGAAGATCCCGCCATTTGCCTCGAGCAGGTCGGAGCGCTCCATCCCCGGTCCCCGTGGACGGGCCCCGACCAGCATCGCGATCGAGGTGCCGTCGAAGGCTTCTTTCGGATCATCGGAGATCGAGATCTTCTCCAGCAGTGGGAAGGCGCAGTCGTCGAGCTCCATTCCCGTTCCCTCGGCCGCCTCGATCGCCTGGGGGATCTCCAGCAGGCTCAGTTGGACGGGGGTATCGGGCCCCAGCATCTGTCCGCTGGCGATCCTGAACAAGAGGGCGTAGCCGATCTGCCCGGCCGCCCCGGTAACCGTCACCTTCACGCTGTCTGCCATCTCTTGACCTCCCTTGTTTGGGGTGTTCGATTCCCGCCCGGGCCGTCGCTCAACCGGCGGCCATCGCGGACTTCAGGTTTTCGTCTATCGAGTCGAGGAACTGCTGGGTCGTCTGGTACTCCTGGTCCGGCCCGATCAGGAGGGCGAGATCCTTGGTCATCTTCCCGGACTCGACCGTCTCCACACAGACCCGCTCGAGGGTCTCGGCAAAGGCCGTCACCTCCGGCGTCCCGTCCATCCGGCCCCGGGCGATCAGGCCGCGAGTCCAGGCGAAGATCGAGGCGATCGGGTTGGTCGAGGTCTCCTCGCCCCGCTGGTGGCGCCTGTAGTGGCGGGTAACGGTGCCATGGGCCGCCTCGGCCTCGACCGTTGAGCCGTCGGGGCTCATCAGCACGCTTGTCATCAGCCCGAGCGAGCCGAACCCCTGGGCGACCGTATCGGACTGGACGTCGCCGTCGTAGTTCTTGCAGGCCCAGACGTAGCCCCCTTCCCACTTGAGCGAGGCGGCGACCATGTCGTCGATCAGCCGGTGCTCGTAGGTAAGCCCCGCCTTCTCGAACTCCTCCTTGAACTCGGAGTCGAACACCTCCTGGAAGATGTCCTTGAACCGGCCGTCGTA
>JBMSXD010000117.1:0-4750 GCA_049425265.1 Solirubrobacterales bacterium | reverse complement strand
CCTCCCGAAGGACTCCGGGAGGCTCGAGGTCGGGGACACCTTGAGGATCGAGACGCCCGGGGGCGGAGGGTATGGCGCGCCGGGCGGGTGAAGTTCCGTCCGAGCCGGTTCTCGGGGTTGACGTAGGGGGCACCTTTACCGACGCCGTGCTCTCGACTCCATCGAGGACTTTCGTGGCCAAGCGACCGACGACCCCCGAGGATCAGTCGACGGGGGTGATCGATGCCGTCCGGGAGGTCCTGGCGGCCGCTGGGCTCGAACCCTCTGAGGTCCGATCCTTCGCGCACGGCACGACTATCGCTACGAACGCCCTGCTCGAAGGGGCGGTCGCCCGGACGGCCTTCGTCGCGACCAACGGCTTTTCCGACCTGGTCGAGATAGGTCGTCAAGACCGCCCGTCCCTATACCGGCTCGAGGAAGCCCGCCCCGCTCCCCTTGCACCTCCGGGGCTGAGGATCGAGGTTGCCGAGCGGGCCGGTCCGGAAGGCGTGATCGAGGAGCTTTCGCAAGATGAGCTGGAGCGGGTGGCCGGGGAGGTCGTCACCCTCGATCCGGAGGCCGTCGCCGTCTGCCTGCTGCATGCCGACCGCTTCCCCGGCCACGAGATCCAGCTCGGAAATGCGTTGCGGGACCGACTCGGGTCGGAGGTCTCGATCTCCCTCTCCTCGGAGGCGGTCGGAACCTTCCGGGAGTACGAGAGGGCGGCAACCACCGAGGTAGATGCGGCACTCGGGCCGGTCACCTCGAGCTACCTGAGGAACCTTGCCACCGGGGCGGCCGGGGAGGGTCTCCCCGAGCCACTTGTGATGAAGTCGAGCGGGGGGCTCGCAACTCTCGACGAAGCGGTGGACCACCCCGCCCGGATCGTCCTCTCCGGACCGGCGGGCGGGGCGGCGGCGGCGGCACGCATAGCCAGCGAGTCGGGGACCGGGAACCTGATCTGCGTCGACATGGGCGGCACTTCCTGCGACGTCTCGGTCGTCGAGATGGGGCGGGTCCGGGAGACCGGCAGCCGCGACGTCGATGGAAGGCCGATCGCCCTTCCATCGGTCGACATCGAAACGGTGGGCGCAGGCGGCGGGTCGATCGGCTGGCGGGATCCGGGAGGGGCGCTCCGGGTGGGCCCCAGGTCAGCCGGGGCGAATCCCGGGCCTGCCTGTTACGGGCGCGGAGGCGGGGAGCCGACCGTCACCGACGCAAACCTCCTGCTGGGCCGAATCCCCGAGGGCACTTCACTCTCGGGTATCACGCCCGACCTGGATGCAGCAGGCAAGGCGATCGGGGAACTTGCCTCGAACCTGGGAATGGCCGTCGAGGAGTGCGCTGCCGGGATGATCGCGATCGCCAATGCCGAGATGATCCGGGCAGTTCGGGTGATGACGGTCGAGAGGGGTCTCGACCCCGCCGACTTCGCACTGCTCGCCTTCGGTGGCGCCGGGCCACTGCACGCGACCGAAATGGCCGCTGAACTCGGGCTCGCGCGGGTACTGCTACCAGCCGATGGTGGGGTCTTGAGCGCCTTCGGGCTCGCCGGTGCCGATGTCCGAAGAGACGAGGCCAGGACGGTTCTGGCCACCCTCTCGGAACTCTCCCCGGAAGACCTGGACCGTTTGAGGGAAGGCGCGGACGAGGTCATCTGGGAACTCAGGTACTCGGGGCAGTCGTTCGAGCTCGAAGTAATCGACGGGGGAGCCGATCCGGTGGGGCTAGGTCTGGCATTCGAGGAGGAGCACGAGAGAAGGTTTGGCTTTAAGTCACCGGAGGCAGAGATCCAACTGGTGACCACCAGGAGACGCCAGGTCACCGCCGGAGCCGTCGTTCGGCCATCCGGTGCGCCTAAGGTGATCGCAGAGGGACCGGTCGCACTGGACCTCGGCGTCGCGACTGCCTGGGTCGGGCCCGGCTGGGCCGTCCGCCCGATGGCCGGGGGAATCCTCGAGCTCTCAAAGTCCTGAGGGACATCCCGCGAAGGGTTCCGAGTGCGTGACGGTCGTCACATTTCTTGACCAACCACCAGACGTGGGGTAGCCTCGCGGGTCCGCACTGATCACTCGATTGCTCCCTCTGGATCGATCGAGTCCGATCCCGATCTGGAGAGAACTACCGCATGCCGATCGCTTTCAAGGAATGGGCCGTCACGGTCCGGGCCCTCTCGGAGGGGGAGCAGTTACTGACAGTGGTTGCAGGTGACGGGCCCTCGGCCGACCTCGAGCACGAAACCTTCTTTCTCTACCCGACCTTCGAGCACGACAGGAACGACCTCGTCCGCGAGGCTCACCACCCCGAGCTGGGCAGAGCGCTCGAGGAGGGCGTCTGGCCCGATGAGGAGCCAGCCCCCCGCGATCTGCTCAGGGATGGCGGGATCGCCCAGCCCGACCGGGTCCGTATCCGTGCCTGGGCCGAGCTGGCCGGAAGGGTCACGATCAGCAATCCGAAGGTGGTCGATGGCCTCTCCCCCTTCTACGTTTGGACCCCCGACTACGCTGCGAAGCGGCTCGGCTGGCGGCCAGGCCGACCTCTCGACCTGTTGCTGCTCCGGGTCCACAGGATCCCCAGGCCAGTGACAGTGCGGGTCCGCGAAGAGGCTAGGACCGACCCGGTTTGGGTCGAAATCGAGCGGGAACTCCCGTTCGAGGGCACTCCGGTAATGGCCGATGACGAGTTCGATCGCGCCGTCACGGAGATCCGGACGGTCTGCCTGACGGGCGAGCGGACACCGGCACTCGCCTGAATCGGTCCGACCGGCCCGGCCCCGAAGGGTTGTGGTCCCCGGGCCGCTCTAACCTGATCCGGGCCGATGGCCTGGAATGAAACGACTTCGCTCACCTTCTCGGCCCGTCACGACGATGCCGATGCCGCCTACTCAGAGGGGATCCTCGACGGGCTCGAGAGCCTGAGCCTCAAGCTCGAGGACAGGTTCGAGACGGTGCCCGGCGGGATCACCGTCGTAGTTCACCCGAACGGGGCCTGGCTCGACTTCGCACATCCCTTTCTCCCCCTCGTACGGTGGTCGTCGGCCCCGGCGGGCAGGAGATACCTGGTCGGATGGGCGATGACCGGGGAGATCCACGTCCTCGGAGAAGCCGCCCTAGAGAAGCGGGCTGCCGGCGATGCCTCGTTCGAGGCCCTGAAGGGATCTGCGGAGCGGCTCTACGCCCAGTTGGTGATCGCCGCCAACAACGGCCGGATGCCTCCACCGTGGTCCCCCTCCAACTTCCGCCGCTACCTCGACTGGGCCTGGCTGGTCGAGGGATCGGCCCAGCACTTCGCCCGCCAGGTCGACCTGTTCAGGCCGGCGGTGATCCGCCGGTTGAGGGAGGGCTCGCGGCCCGCCTTCCCCCCGGCCAGACGTGACGCGACGATCCTCGGCGGTACCGTCTTCGACCTGCTCGAGGAATACCGCGGTGGGGGTGCCTGTGAGCTCTTGGTCGCCCGTCTCCGCAAGAGCGGACCGCGCTCCAATCTGGAGACGGCATTCGACCTCCGCTTCCGGGAGGTCGAGGACCTCTGGCGCGATTACCTCAGGCAGGTCGTGGACCGAAAGGTCGAGACCGAAGGTCCGCTCGCGGAAGTAGTGACGGAAGACCTGGGCGAATCAGGAGGCGAGGACCAGGCCTAGGAACTTCCGGGTCCGCTCGTGCCTGGGTGCATCGAGCACCTCGGCAGGGGGGCCCTGCTCGACGATCACCCCCCCGTCCATGAAGATCGTCCGGTCGGATACCTCCCGGGCAAACCCCATCTCGTGGGTTACCGAGATCATCGTCATCCCGCTGTCGGCCAGCTCCCTCATCACGTCGAGGACTCCCTGGACCAGCTCGGGGTCTAGGGCGCTGGTCACCTCGTCGAACAGCATCACTTCGGGATCCATCGCCAGCGCCCTGGCAATCGCCACCCGCTGCTGCTGCCCGCCGGACAGCCGATCCGGGTATTCATCGGCCTTCTCGTCGAGCCCGACCCTGCCGAGCAACTCCTGGGACTTCCGGTCGGCCTCGGCTTTCGAGCGACCGAGGACCTTCACCTGGGCGAGCGAAACGTTCTCGGTTGCGCTCAGGTGGGGGAACAGGTTGAACTGCTGAAAGACCATCCCTACCTCGCGCCTCAGCTGGTCGAGGTTCTGGGGCCTGCCATCTCCGAAGACCTGGGTCCCGGACACCCGGATCGTCCCCCCGGAGGGCTCCTCCAGCAGGTTGATGCAGCGAAGCAGGGTGCTCTTTCCCGACCCGCTCGGCCCGATCACGCAGACGACCTCGCCCTTCTCGATCTCGAGGTCGATGCCAGTGAGGACGTCGAGGTCCCCGAAGCTCTTCCGCAGATCTCCGATCTGGATGATCGGGTCGCTCAAGGGACCCCCCTCTGGACCTTCAGGTTCTGCCGGTTGATCATCCAGTCGACGAATCGGGCGAGCGGGATGGTGACCAACAGGAAGAGGACTGCTCCCAAGGTCAGTGCGGAGGCGTTGAAGGTCTCCGAGTAGACGTCCCTGCCGGCCTGGACGGTCTCCACCAGGCCGATCACGCTGACCAGCGAGGTGTCCTTCATCAGGGCGATGAAGTCATTGAGCAGCGGCGGGATCACCTTCCGGACTGCCTGGGGCACGATGATGAACCGCATCGACTGGCCATGGCTCATTCCGAGCGACCTCGCAGCTTCGGTCTGGCCGGATGGGACAGCCTCGATACCGGCCCGGTAGACCTCGGCCATGTAGGCGCCGTAGGTGAGGGTTATCGCGATCGTGCCGTACCAGAAGGGT
>JBMSXD010000116.1:0-4918 GCA_049425265.1 Solirubrobacterales bacterium | reverse complement strand
GCCGGAACACTCCGGCCGGCCGCCCCGGGACACCGGACGAGGTCGCGGCCGCCGTACTCCTGCTCGCCTCCTCCGAGGCCTCCTACATAAACGGCCAGAGCTTCGTGGTCGACGGCGGCAACGTGATCCAGGAGGTCAAGGGCCCCTGAGCGGGTGCCTTTGCCCCCGGACCTCGACCACCACCGTCCCACCCGGTCGCCCTCCCTCGGCCTCGCACCTCTGCCTGGCCTTGGCAAGCGAGGCAGAGAGCGCAAGGGTGAACCGGTCGAAGGCGTCGTGCTCGACCCTCAGTCCCGGCTTTCGGGAGTGCCCCCGACGATCCCGGACCGGCTCGGGCCGACGGGCTTTCCGGCCGATCGACCCGGCCCCGGCATCGACCAGGATCACCTCGGGCCGATCCTTCGCCTCGCCGATGCCCCAGGTACCGGCCGGTCGCCAGGGGAAGGCACCCTCGAGGCCCGCCTCCCGTTCATCCTCTGCTCGCTCACCCATCGGCTCCGTCCTCCTTTTCCTCGGGCCCCTCTTCCTGGGCCTCCCGCTCGGCCTTTCGCCGGGCCTCTCGCTCCCTCAACCGCTTCGCCATTCCTGGCGGCACGGTCATGATCACCGCCGTCCCGGGCCTTAGCGGCAACCCGCGCCCGGGGTCTTCCTTTTCTTCCCTTTCCTTCTTGCTCACTGCTTTCACCTCCATCGAACCGGGCTTTCGCACCGTGTCCCTCCGGATCGGTTGCGGCGGCGTCCTTGGGCCCGGGCCCTCGACCGCTCTTGATGAATGGCGCGTGAGAAACGCACCTCTTGCCTTACTTCAGGTCTAACAGATGGCCCCATTCCTGACAACCGGGGCAGAAAAAACAGGCTGGATCCGGACCTGGAACCGAAACCCCCACCGGCCCCGCTGGTTGGTTGTAACGTGTACTCAGGGCTCTTGCCCAGAGGGAACCAAGGCCGAGACGGGAGGAAGATGACCACCTCGAAGAGCATTCGCAAGGGAACGATCGGATTGGCACTGGCAGCGCTTGCCTGCGCACTCCTTCTGGCTGCACCGGCCTCCTCCCAGGCACTTCCCGGCAAGCGGGTCGCGATCAAGACGACGACCGAGCAGGCCTTCCTCGCCGATTCGGCGATCTGGACCACGAGCGGCTGGGGCTGCTTCGACACCTTCCGCGCCGGTTATCCCTGCCGCCGCATCCTTCGGCCCAACAACATCTGGATCGTCGGCTACTACCCGCCGCCGATCGGCTGGGAATTCGGTTCCGGCGACTCCACTTCAACGGGCTACAGCGGCGGCTGGAAGATCCTCTGCGGCAAGGGCTCCCGGATCGCCGAGCGAAACCAGACGAATCGCGACGGCCTGGCCCCCGACTACTACTGGATCGGCCGGAAGATGATCAAGCTGCCTCTACCGATGAGGAACCCGGCCTGGTGCGAGGTGGACGTGGAGATCGGAAGCCCTAACTACTCGGAGACCTGGAACACCGAGCAGGTAGTCACCTCTGAGGTCCAGATCCGGGCGACCTCCCGCCGCCGCTAGGTAGCGGGCCTAGGCAGCCCTGCGCCCGACCAGGTCCTCGACCAGGGCCCGGTCGAGCCCCTGATCGAACTGCTCCAGCTCGGCCGCCAGCTCCTCGACCGAGCCGACCCTGATCAGCTCGCAGCCGTATTCGGCGGCCATCCGATCGGACGGCACGTCCCACTCCATGTCGGCCCCGCTCCGGGCAAACAGAGCGATCGGCCGGGCGAATTCGGCCCGGAAGCCATCCTCGTGTACCTCCATCCGGCCCCACGCCTCGACCACCCCGAACACGTCGTCGGGCTCCAATCCCATCCCGTCGACCCGCAGGAAGTCCGAGTTCGGATCCCTCGCCCACGGGTGGCTTGCGTAAAGCCCACACGCACACTCCGCCGCCGGCACCGGGGAGCCGACCGGGTGGGCCACCGGCACGCCGTCCCCCGGAACGCAGTCTGCCCGGGTCGGCCTGCCACCTGACTCCCACCGGGTGTGGCCGTAGCCGATCAGCCCCGGCCTTCCCTCCCTGTCCAGCGCCAGCCCCCAGGTCCTGAGCCCCTGGACCATCCCTGGAACCAGCGGCTCCTCGCCGATTTCCTCGAGCTGCTCCATCCCTAGCTAGGCACCTCGGCCGGTTCGCGGTCGCGCTCAGGTGCCACCTCGGGCTCGTGGCCCGGCTCCTCGGGCAGCTCGTTCGGCCACCGCGCCGGCTCCTCGATCGGTTCGACCCGGATCGGCTTTGACGGCCCCGGCAGGTCCAGCCTGGGGGCACCCGAGCCCGAAGGAGTCCTCTGATGCCCCTGAACCATGGCCCGGGATTCTACGGACAGCCCCAACGGTGAGGAGGGGAGCGATGCTCAGGGTGGGCTTAGGTGTTCCAAGGGGTGGTAGGTTCGACCGAGACAGTCCGCCGTTTTGCGGCGTCGGGACAAAAGACAAAGCGGTAAGGACTCCGTATGAAGACGAGTTTCGAGGAAAGAGCGGAGCCCTCACCGGCTCGACCGAAGGCACCTGATTCGAGGCCGATCCGCCCCGTCCACTGGCTCTCGGCCCTCCTCATCTCTCTTCTCGCCTTCTCGGCCCTCGCCGGGACAGCCCAGGCCGCCCCGTCCCAGGGGACAGGCAGCGACGAGACCCGCCAGGCCCAGGGCCGGATCGTCAACGGCACCGTCGCCCCCGAGGGCTCCTGGCCCTCGATCGCCCAGCTCTTTCCGGCCAACCGCCAGTGCGGGGGAACCCTGATCGACCCCTACACCGTCCTTACGGCTGCCCACTGCATCGTTAACACCGAGGCCAAGGCCAGCGACACGACGGTCGTCCTCGGGACCAACTACCTCGACGGCGCTCCGCAGCGAAAGGTCTGGGGCCTCTTCCCCCACCCTGACTACGACATTGAGACGACTGCCAACGACATCGCGATCGTCGTCCTCGACCAGCCGGCCTCCCAGCCGGCCATGCCGATCGCACGGCCGGGTGACGAGGCTCTCCTTACCCCCGGCACCCCTGCCTTCATCGCCGGCTGGGGCAAGCTCTGCGAGGCCGAGAGCTGTTCTGCACCAACGGATCTCCGGCAGGCCACCGTTCCTATCCGGGAGACGGCCCCCTGCGCGGCGGCCTACGAGGCGGTGGGGGAGCCCTTTACCGCCAGCATGTTCTGTGCGGGGGGTGGGGTCGGTACCTCAGACGCCTGCCAGGGGGATTCCGGCGGCCCGATCGCCGTGGACGGCCCGGCCGGGCGGACTTTGGTCGGGGTCGTCTCCTGGGGGCGGGGCTGCGCCAATCCGGACTTCCCCGGCGTCTACACCAACGTGGCCTACTTCAGCTCCTGGATCGGCGCCCTCACCCTCGACAAGGTAGGTGCGCCCAGATCCCTGAGGGTCCGGGGCCGCTCGTCGATCACGATCCAAAATCGAAGCAGCCTCCAACTGCCCGGTACGGTCAGGACCGAGGTAAAGGGCCGCTTCCGGGTGATCCGGAACACCTGCCGGAACGTGCCTTATCTGGGAACCTGCAGGGTGGTGGTGAGGAAGCGCTCCTGGTGGTTTGCCCGCGGCACACTGAAGCTGACCAGCGCCTCCTCCCTTCCGCTCGGCCGGGTAAACCTCCGCGGCTGACCATGGGGCTGGCACCCCTCTAGCCTCGGGCAGGTGACCGAGGACCAACAGAAGCTGCTCTCCCTGATCGAGGACTCAAAGCGGATCGTCGCCCTGACCGGCGCCGGCATCTCCACCGCATCGGGCATCCCCGACTTCCGCTCGCCCGGGGGACTCTGGGAGGACGTCGACCCGATGGAGGTGGCCACCCTGACCGTCTTCCGGGAGGACCCGGCCAAGTTCTGGAGCTTCTACCGCTCCCGGCTGGACATAGTCGACGACTTCGACCCCAACCCCGGCCACTACCTCCTGACCGACCTCCACGACCGCGGCCTCCTCACCGCCGTCTCCACCCAGAACATCGACGGCCTCCACCAGAAGGCCGGCCTGCCCGAAGAAAAGGTGTTCGAGGTCCACGGCTCAGTCCGCAACCTCATCTGCCTTGCCTGCGGCACCCGTTACCCCCGCGAACGGATCCAGGAGCTCTGGGTCGAGGGGGAGGACCTCCCTCGCTGCGCCTGCGGCGAGGTGTTGAAACCCGACGTAACCCTGTTCGAGGAGATGCTTCCCGAACAGGCCTTCGCCTCCTCGGTCGCCGCCATATCCGAGGCCGACCTGCTCCTCATCATCGGCTCCTCGATGGTCGTCCACCCGGCCGCCTCGCTCCCCTCCTACCTTCCAGACTCGGGTCGGATCGCGATCCTGAACGACGAGCCCACCCCCTGGGGAACCGAGGCCACCCTCTGGCTCTCCGGTGACATCGCCCAGAACTCCCAGGCGATCCAGCAGGCGCTCTAGGCCGCTGGCCGCCTCCCTTCCAAGGGCTTTCGGGCAGGCCGCTCCACCTCATCTTCGCCTGCCTCCTCGACCTTCGCCCCTGGGTAGCGGCGCTTTTCCTCCACCTTGGGGAACTCGAACAGCACCCCCTCCTCGGGGTCGGTGTTGAACAGCTCCCTCACCCTCGGCCTGGGGTCCCCGGGGTAGCCATTCACCTTCACCGGCATCGAGGCCCAGAAGGCCTTCTCCAGCTCCAGGTCGCTCCACCGGATGTCCAGGGCGGCGATGTGGTCGTCCTCCAGGCGTTTCAACCCCTCCACCTCCAGCTCGAAGATCACATCCCTTACCTCACCGTCTTGCAGGTCCCCAACGTTGCAGAGCACCCCGTCCCCGTAGGGCTCTATCTCATCGTCCCCCCTGGCCCAGATCGTCTGGACCTCGTCGGAGTTCTCCACCACCACCTCGACCCCGCGGATCCTGTCCTTTCGCCTGCCGGGGATCTTCTCCAGCATCACCTCGCAGACTCTGGCTCCGTCGGTCG
>JBMSXD010000115.1:0-4920 GCA_049425265.1 Solirubrobacterales bacterium | reverse complement strand
CCATCTTCGACTCGTGCGTGATCTCGTTGCCGTCATCATCCACCGGTCCGAGGCGATCGATGATGTTGTAGATCCGGGCTCCGGCGAACAGACGGATTACGTCGTCTTCGGCCGAGAGGAAGAAGCGCGAGGCCCCGGGGTCCCCCTGACGACCCGAACGGCCGCGAAGCTGGTTGTCGATCCGGCGGGACTCGTGACGTTCGGTGCCGAGGATGAACAGCCCGCCCAGCTCCCGGACCTCCTCCTTCTCCTCCTCGCAGGGCGGGCGCAGGATGGCGACCTCCTTCTCCAGTTCCTCCTCGTAGTTCTCGTCGCCGCGCTCGATCCCCCGTCGCTTCAAGGTCGCCTGGGCCATCCCTTCCGGGTCGCCACCGAGCTTGATGTCGACCCCGCGGCCGGCCATGTTGGTGGCGATCGTGACCGCACCCTTCCTGCCCGCCTGGGCGATCGTCTCGCCCTCGCGTTCGGCGTATTCGGGCTTGGCGTTGAGGACTACGTGCTCGATCCCTTCCCGGTCGAGTGCCTCCGAGATCATCTCCGAGGTCTCGACGGATACCGTGCCGACCAGGATCGGCTGGCCGGTCGCGTGCCGATCGACGATCTCCCTGACGACGGCGTGCCACTTGCCGTCACGGGTCTTGTAGATCTGGTCGTTCTGGTCGTCCCGGAGGACCGGCTCGTTGGTCGGGATCTCGACCACCGGGACCTCGTAGATCTTCATGAACTCGACCGCCTCGGTCAAGGCCGTGCCGGTCATGCCGGAGAGCTTGTCGTAGAGGCGGAAGTAGTTCTGGAGGGTGATCGTGGCAAGGGTCTGGTTCTCCTCCCTGATCGCCACGCCCTCCTTGGCCTCGACCGCCTGATGGAGGCCTTCCGACCACCTTCTCCCCTCGAGGATCCGGCCGGTGAACTCGTCGATGATCATCACCTCGCCATCGACCACCGCGTAGTCCTTGTCCTTCTTGTAGAGGGACTCGGCCTTCAGCGACTGGATCAGGTGGTTGACCATGTTGCCGTTCTCGGCCGTGTAGAGATGGTCGATCCCTAGGAACTTCTCGGCCGCGGCCACGCCCCGCTCGGTCGGGGCGACGGTCTTGTGCTTCTCGTCGTACTCGAAGTCGTATTCGGCGTCCGAGGTATCGCGGGTCTCGCCCTGGGACTTCAGCTTCGCCTTGGCCGGCACTCCCTTGAGCGTCTTGGCCAGCCGGGCGCAGGTGTAGTAGGTCTGGGCGGCCTGTTCCGGAGCCCCCGAGATGATCAGCGGGGTCCTGGCCTCGTCGATCAGGATGTTGTCGACCTCGTCGACGATCGCGAAGTCGTGCCCTCGCTGGACCTTCTCCTCGATCGAGGTCGCCATGTTGTCCCTCAGGTAGTCGAACCCGAACTCGGAGTTCGTCCCGTAGGTGACGTCACAGGCGTACTTGGCCCTACGGGTCATCGGGACGTCGCCTTCCTGGAGCCAGCCGACCGAGACCCCGAGCAGGTCGTAGATCGGCTTCATCCAGAGGGCGTCACGACGGGCCAGGTAATCGTTGACCGTGACCACATGGACGCTCCCCCCCGCCAGCGTGTTCAGCACTACCGCCAAGGTGCTGGTCAAGGTCTTGCCTTCGCCGGTCTTCATCTCGGCGATGCCTCCGTCGTTCAGGACCATGCCGCCGATCAGCTGGACGTCGTAATGGCGCTGGCCGAGGGAACGCTTTGCCGCCTCGCGGGTCAGGGCGAACGACTCCGGGAGGAGATCCTCGAGGGACTCGCCATCGGCCGCCCGCTTCCTCAGCTCATCGGCCTCCTGACGGAGCTCCTCGTCGGAGAGGGTCTCCATCTCCGGCTCGATCCGGTTGATCGAATCGACCCGCTTCTCATAGGAGCGGAACTTCTTTCCCTCGCCCAGACGGAGGGCACGGTCGATCAGTTTCTTGGCCACGGGACTAGGTTAAACCCTGCCGCTCACCGGCGTTTCGGAATCCCGACCCGGCCCGTTGCAGCCCCCGGCGGTCGGGCTTGGCTCAGGCCACCCGGCCGCCCTTCCGTGCCCGCTCGGCGAGGCGCCGGGCACGTGCGCGGCCCCGACGCTTGTCCCGGTACTTCTTGACCTGGCGACGCATATCGGCGACCAGGCTGTGGACGGTCCGCCCCATCTCCGGGGAGGCCTCATGGGCATGGAGGGTCGAGCCCTTCAGGTGGAGGTTGGCCTCGGCGACGTACCGATCGTCGATCGCCGGGTTGGTTTCTTCCCTGAGCACTACCTCACACCTGGCCTGGCGTGGTACCTGTGGCTCGATCGGTTTCATCCCGAGCGCAACCTGCCTCCTCAGCTCATCAGTGATCTCGACGTTCCGTCCACGAATCTCGATCCGCATTGGCCACCTCCGGGAGTGTCAGGGTTCGATCGATCCTAATCCGCGGGCGCACCTCGGCGCAAGGGGTCGGGTCAGCTCCTACGGGTGAGCGTCACGGCACCGATCGGACCGGCACCGGCTCGCCTGAGGACCCTGGCACAGGCCGACAGCGTCGCCCCGGTAGTGAGCACGTCGTCGACCAGCACTACGGGACCGTCGAGGCCCTCCCGTAGCTCGAACCGGCTCGCACTGGCGATTCGGTCGTTGCGTCCCCGTCCCCGTTGCCGACCCGAGCCCGACCTCTTGAGGAGGCCTGGGCGAAGCGAGGCACCCTCGATAAGTGACTCGAGCTCACGGGCCACGGCCGCTGCCGGGTCGAAACCCCGAAAGCGACCTCCGAGGGTCGACTGGGGAGCCGGGAGCAGGGATCCGGAGAGCGGCAGGCCATCGAGGCGGGTGACCATGAGGCTCGCCAGGTAGGGGGCGAGGCCGGTCCTCCGCTCGAACTTGAAGGCATTGAGGGCCTTCCTCGCCAAGCCCTCGTGGCGAAAGGCCGAGCCGACCCACTCGAGTCCCGGGGGAACGGAACCGAAGCCGAGGGGTGAACGGACCAGGATGTGCCTGCATCCCTCACAGGGAGCCCCCTCCCAGGCCCCATCGAAGGGACCGGGCCTGCGGCAGACGGGACAGATCGGCGGGAACAGGGGTCCGAGGAGGGGGACGGGCATCTCGCCGATCCGATCACCCAGGTCGAGACCGAACCGTTACGTACTCGAGAAGAGGGGAAAGGGTCCCCGGTCAGCTATCGACGTTTCTTCCGAGCACAGCTCCGACCGCAAAGCCCTGTGCGGGTACCTCGGCCCCCTCGGTGAGGACCGATCTGACCACCCTCGCTCCCTCGCCGACCACCGATCCCGGACCCAGGACCAGCGGTCCCTCCAGGAAGGCACCCTCGCCGATCGAACAGTCCTCACCGACCAGGACAGGCGACTCGAACTCGATCCCGTCGAGCGCCAGGGACTCAGGAGCCCAGACACCGGGGAGACGCTCTGCGCCGTCGAAGACGAGTTCGACCTGGCCTTCGAGGGCGCCGAAGTTCCCCGAGAGGAGTTCGGGAATCGTCCCGATGTCGTTCCAGTAGGCGTCCACCTCGAGGGCGTAGAAGGGCACCCCGGCCTCGAGCAGCGCGGGAAAGATGTCGAAGGCCCAGTCGGCGAAGCCATCGGGGTCCTCGGGTCCGCCCAGCCTGCTCTCGGCCGGCCCCGGGAAGTGGTCGAAGATGGTCGAATCGAACATGTAGATCCCGCAGTTGGCAAGGTCGGAGAGGGCCTCGGCGGGATCCGGCTTTTCCTGGAAACCCTGAACGCGTCCATCCTCGTCGGTGATCACGACCCCGAACTCAGAGGTATCTCGTACCCGGAGGGTCGCAAGGGTGGCGATCCCGTCGTGGGAGTCGTGGAACTCCCGCATCGCACTCAGGTCTACGTCGGTCAGGGCATCACCGGAGATCACCAGGAACTGATCTCCGAGGAAGTCCTCGACCTTTCGCACCCCCCCGGCAGTACCGAGGAGCTCCTCCTCCCGGCTGTAGGTGATCGAGACACCGAACTCGGAGCCATCGCCGAAGTGCGACTCGATCGTGTCCGGGAACCAGTGAAGGTTGGCCACTATCTCGGTCAGGTCATGGCTGGCAAGCAAACGGACGATGTGTTCCATCACCGGACGGTTGACCACCGGAACCATCGGCTTCGGGAGCGAGTAGGTGACCGGCCGGAGTCGAGTACCGAGGCCCGCAGCGAGGACCATCGCCCTCATCTGGGCCCCTCCCCACTCCCGGCCGTCCGTGCCTTGAATGCATCAATCGAAGGGATGACAGCCGGGTCGACCCCGACTTCGTCGGCCAGCCCGAGCGAGACCAGGTCACCGATCATCACCGCCCTGAAGAGACTCTCCGAGCGCGAATCACCGCCCGGGTCGACCTCGATCGAGGGTGCCCCGAACTCCCCGACCATCGAGGCAAAGGCATCCATCGCAACCCGCTCGGACGGTGAGGCCTCCGGGTCCAGCAGGAAGACGGCCGCGAAATCCCCCCGACCGCCCCCCCAGGCCTCGATCGCGTTGTGGGCCGCCTCGGGGAGCTCTGCCGCAAAGGCGAAGCCCTTGGCGTTCTCGTTTATCTGATTGGCCCACCTGCGTGCAACGGGGATGGTCAGGCTGGAGCCGTGGATCACCACCGGCAGGCCGGCGAGCGCTGGCACGACCGAAGCGGCCTGGGCCGAGATCGATTCGGTCGAACCGGCAAGGGCCTCGGCCGCATCCTCCAGTTCCCCGCGAATGTCGGGGGCGATTCCGGCGATCCCCGCTGCGCGAACTGCTGCCGTGGTCGTATAGCCGACTGCGGAGCGGGGGGCAAGCAGGCCGGGAACCCCGACCACGCCGACCCCTTCCGCCCGGGCCAGTTCGCCCAGCCTCCCCCCGGTGGTCAGGACCCAGCGGTCGAGGCCACGTCGGCCGGCCTCCTCGAACGCCTCGATCGCCTCCGGGGTCTGACCGGAGTGGCTCGATACGAGGGCAGAGG
>JBMSXD010000114.1:0-4969 GCA_049425265.1 Solirubrobacterales bacterium | reverse complement strand
CCCCCCCCCCTCTTCCCGGTGCCGGCCTCTATGCCGGCGGCCTCCATCAGTCGACCGTTGGGTTCAAGCGGGCCCTCCTAGCCCTTGATCTCGGTCCACGCCTGGACCCATTCGTTGTAGTCCTTGCAGACGTCACCGCGGTCGTCACCGCAGTCCTTGGTGGGGGTCGTCCAGTAGTAGACGTTCTCCCAGTACTTCTTGTCGCCTGCGTGGAACGTGTCGCAGTGGTCCTCGTCGGAAGTCAGCTTGCACGACTTCTCGTTCGCGGGGGCCTCTCCGAACCACTCGGCCACCTCGGCGTTCGCCTGGGGGCTGATGATGTGGTCCATCCACATGTACATGCAGTTCGGATGCTTCGCCTCCGAGCTGATCATCCAGGTGTCGGACCATCCGGTCGCACCCTCCTTCGGGAGGATCGCGTCCACGGTCGCATTCTCGTCTCCGAGAAGGTTGACGATCACCTGCCAGGTCGTACCGACCTGACTCGAGTCATTTGCAAACGCCTCGATCTGCTTGGTGTAGTCGGACCAGTACTCACCGACGTACTCGCCCTGCGTCTTCAGCAGGTCGACCGCCGCCTGGAACTGCTTCTCGTCGAGCTCGTACGGGTTGTCGATCCCGAGGTCGGGCTGCGTCTCCTTCAGGTAGAGGGCAGCGTCGGCGATGTAGATCGGGCTGTCATACGAGGTGACCTTGCCCTTGTAGTTCTCCATCTCCTTCGGGTCGAACACCGCACTCCACGAGGTGGGTGCCGGAGAGATCTTCTCCGTGTTCCACATCAGGAGGTTGGCCCCGCGACCGTGCGGTACGCCATACGGCTGACCGTCGACCGAGTTGTGCGGCTGGTTCTTCAGGTCCGAGAACACATCCGCGTAGTTCGGGATCAGGTCGGTGTTGACCGGATCGACATCGTCACCCTCGATCAGGCGAAGCGTCGCATCGCCTGAAGCGGAGACACCGTCGTACTGACCGGTCCTCATCAGCGTGACCATCTCGTCCGAGGTTGCAGCGACCTTGGTGTTGACCTTGCAGCCGGTCTGGTTCTCGAAGTCGGAGACCCAGTCGACGTCCGGATCCGTGGATCCGTCCTCGACATAACCCGGCCAGGCGATCAGGTTGACCTGTCCCTCACCCTTTCCGAGTTGTTGCATCTCGTCTCCGCTGCTGGAGTCGCTGCTGCCTCCGCAGCCCGCCGCGAAGATGACCGCGACGAGACCGGTCAGCACCAGATACGGCACTGCCGTCATCTTGCTATTGGACTTCACTTTCTCTCCTCTCCATGGATGGGAACCTCGTTCCCGGGGTCCCACCCGATTTGGACAACGCTCCCCGGCCCGATCCCGTCCGAGACACCTGACGAGACGTTCTGCCGGACAACCTGAAGGGTTTCCCCTCCCTCCAGCGCCACCCGGTACCGGGTGGCCATCCCCACGTACGAGACTGCCTCGACCGTTCCAGCGGCCGAGACCTCTCCTTCCCGGGGGGAATCTTCACCAAGGATCCTGATCTTTTCCGGCCGTATCGTCACTGGGCGGCCATCCCTTCGCAGGATGTTCGAGGTGCCGACGAACCCCGCGACGAACTCGGTTGCCGGGGTTTCATAGACCTCGCTCGGTCGGCCGATCTGTTCGATCCGTCCCTCGTTGAAGATTGCGATTCGATCCGACATCGAGAGCGCCTCATCCTGGTCGTGGGTGACGTAGATGAAAGTGATTCCGACCTCGCCCTGGATCCGTTTCAGCTCGACTTGCATCTGCTCGCGAAGCTTGAGGTCCAGCGCGCCAAGCGGTTCATCGAGCAGCAGTACCCGGGGGTCGTTGACGATCGCCCGGGCCAGCGCGACCCGCTGCTTCTGGCCCCCGGAGAGCTCGGACGGGCGCCGTTCGCCGTAGCCATCGAGTCGCACCATCGAGAGCGCCTCGTCGGATCGAGTCGCCCGATCGGACTTCGAGACCCCGGCGACCCGGAGGCCGTACTCGATGTTCTGACTCACCGTCATCAGGGGGAAGAGCGCGTAGTCCTGGAAAACCGTGTTCACCTGGCGGTCGTACGGGGGGACGCCGGTCACGTCCTTCCCGGCAAGGCTGACGGTCCCGGTGTCCGGCTCCTCGAACCCGGCGATCATCCGCAGGGTCGTCGTCTTACCCGAACCTGACGGGCCGAGCAGTGTGAAGAACTCTCCCTTCGCAATCTCCAGATCGACCGAGTCGACCGCGACCACGTCACCGAAGGACTTGCTGACCCCGTCGAGCACGACGTCTCCGCCCGAGGGCGGGGCAGTCCCCACGGCCCCGGCATCACCTCTGGTCTCCTCCTCGATACTTCCTCCCCTTCGCTCGGGATGGACGAATCCCCTCTAGCTCCGCCACCGTAGCGGAAAGTTCGCCGTCCCGACCGGGCTCGGACCGTTTCTGCGGCGGTCTGGTCCGAGCCCCGCTACTCGGGCAGCACCGGGGTCGCCCCGGTTCCCCGTCCGTCGACCAGCGAGGCCCGGGTCACGGCTTCCGTTCCGTATCGGTCCCGCAGGTCGTCCAGGGCACGGTCGAGCGAGCCCGGGGCCCCTGGATCGGATCCCTCCATCTCGCGATCGAGGGGCAACTCCATCTGGATGGCTCGGTCCGCCTCGAGGTTCCCGAGTGCCACCCCGACCAGGGTCAGCTGCGCGATCTCGGCACCGGCCGCTGAGTCGAGCAGCTCCCGAGCTGCCTCGAGCACCAGGTCGGTCCGGTCGGTCGGGCTCTCGAGGCTCCTCGATCTGGTGGCTCTCGACATGTCGGCAAACCTGACCCCGACGGTCACCGTGCGAGTGGACTTCCCTGCCCCCCTAAGGCGACCGGTCGCACGATCGACCAGCGACGCGAGCGTCGCCCTTATGCCGTCCGGATCGAGGGAGCCGGCCGGGAAGGCACTCTGGGCCCCGAACGACTTGCGGGGATCGCGGGGTCTCACCGGCCGAGGGTCACGGTTGTTGGCGAGGGCCACCAACCGCTCGGCAGCCGATCTGCCGGTCACCCGGGCCAGCACCGTCGGATCGGTGTCGGCGAGCTCCCCGACCGTTGTGATGCCGATACTCCGAAGCTTGCCCGAGGTGACCCGGCCGACGCCCCAGACCGCCTCGATCGGCAGGGGTCCCAGGAATTCCCGCTCCCGTTCCGGGGAGATAGCCAGAAGGCCATCGGGCTTTGCCTGGGCACTGGCGATCTTGGCGAGGAACTTGGTACTGGCCAGCCCGGCCGAGATCGAGAGCCCGACCTCGTCCCGCACTGCCGCCCTCAAGCGCCTGGCAGTCTCGATCGGATCGCCCGAGATTCCCTCGAGCCCCCGGACGTCGAGGAATGCCTCGTCGATCGAGAGACCTTCCACGACCGGGGAAAACCCAGCGAAGATCTCGTAGACCCGGGCGCTTGCCTCGGAATATGCCTCCATCCTCGGTGGTACCACCCTCGCTTCGGGACAGATCCCCAGCGCCTGGCCGACCCCGGTGGCGGTTCGCACCCCCATCGCCTTGGCCTCGTAGGAGCAGGCCAGGACGACCCCCTTGCCGACGATCACCGGCAGACCCGCGAGCGATCGATCGTCGCGCTGCTCGACCGACGCGTAGAAGGCGTCGAGGTCGGCGTGGAGGATCGGGGTTCCTGTCATCGGTTGAGGGTCGCACCGCGCCCCGACGGAACGCTTGCCCCGACGGTAGGTTGCCCCGGTGGAAGCGACGGGCGAGCGCACGGGGCGCGGGGCGATGATCGAGGTCGAGGACCTGGCCAAGACGTTCGGGGAAGGTGAGGACGCCGTCGATGCCGTGAAGGGGGTCGGATTCACGGTCGGAGAGGGAGAGATCTTCGGTCTGCTCGGGGCAAACGGCGCCGGCAAGTCGACCACCGTCCTGATGCTGGCCACGTTGTTGGCCCCGAGCTCGGGCACCGCGAGAGTTGCCGGGTTCGACCTCGAGCGGGAAGGCGGTTCGATCCGCCGTTCGGTCGGGGCCGCGCTTCAGGAGACGGGCCTCGATCCGATCCAGACCGGCGGTGAACTGCTCGATCTCCACGCCCGGCTGTATGGCTTCGATGGGCCGGCCGCGGCCATTCGCCGGGATGAGTTGCTCGAGCTGGTCGGCCTGGAAGACGCGGCGGGACGGCGGATCGGAACATACTCCGGCGGGATGAGGCGGCGGCTGGATCTCGCCGCGGCGCTGGTCAACCGCCCGAGGGTCCTCTTCCTCGATGAGCCGACCACGGGGCTCGATCCCGCCTCTCGGCGCGCCATCTGGGAAGAGGTCGAGCAGCTGAGGGGCGAGGGTGTAACTGTGCTCCTGACTACCCAGTACCTGGAGGAGGCAGACCGCCTGGCCGACCGGGTGGCGATCATGGCCGACGGGAGGATCGTCGCCACAGGCACCCCGGAGGAGCTCAAGTCCGGCCTGGGGGAGGACGTGATCGAGGTCGAGTTCACCGACGAGGCGGCTGCGGAGCGTGCCGCAGTCGCGATTGGCGGGGAGGCCCGGGCGCTCACCCGCGAGGTGAGGGTTCCTGCAGCCGACGGACCGGCCGAGCTGATCCGGGTCGTCGGCACCCTCAAGGACGCAGGTATCGAGCCCGAGTCGGTGTCGCTCGCCAGGCCGACCCTCGACGACGTATTCCTCGGCGTCGTGGCCGAAGGGAAGGACGAAGGGTGAGCGAGCCGATCCCGACGTCCCCCGCTCCCCTGGCCACCGGCGTCGCCTTCCCGGCCCAGGTCGCCCTGCTGACCCGGCGCTTCGTCCGGAATCTGCTTCGCCAGCCGGCCGTCCTGCTTCCCAACCTCGGGATCAGTGTCTTCTTCCTGATCGTCTATTACGGCTCGTTCGGTGATTCCCCCGCAGTCGTCCAGCTGACCGGGGGCAACTACCTGAACTTCGTCCTTCCGGTGACCGTGCTGTTCGCCTCGATCAGTGGTGGCGCGGCCGGACTGACCCTGGTCGAGGACCTCGAGTCCG
>JBMSXD010000113.1:0-5006 GCA_049425265.1 Solirubrobacterales bacterium | reverse complement strand
CAACTTCCCGCTAAACCTGGTCGCCCACAAGCTGGGGCCGGCCTTTGCCGCCGGCAACGCCGTCGTCTTGAAGCCGGCCGGCCAGACGCCGATCAGCGCGATCAAGCTGGCCGAGGTCTTCCTCGACGCGGGCCTGCCGGAGGGATGGCTGAGCGTCGTCCCGGGCCCGGGCTCGACCGTCGGCAACTCGCTGGTCGAAAACCCCTTGGTCAGGGCGATCACCTTCACCGGCTCGTTCCCCGTTGGCTGGGGAATCAGGAGCAAGGTGCCCGAGAAGAAGGTCAACCTCGAGCTCGGCTCGAACGCCCCCCTGATCGTCAACGAAGACGGCGACTGGGAGACGGCCGCCGACAAGGCGAACATCCACGCCTTCTCCCACGCCGGGCAGAGTTGCATCTCGACCCAGCGGATCCTGCTCCACGAGGCGATCGCCGACGAGTTCATCGCCCGGCTGGTCGGAAACCTCGACTCCCTCGTGGTCGGCGACCCGCTCTCGCCCGAGACCGACGTCGGCCCGCTGATCAGTCCGGCCGAGACCGAGCGGGTCGAGGGGTGGATCCAGGAAGCTGCGGCCCAGGGCGGCACCGTGGTCGCCGGTGGTGAGCTGGTCGACGAGGGACGGTGCCTCGCCCCGACCCTGATCGAGCACCCGAACCACGACTCGAAAGTCTGGTGCGAGGAGATCTTCGGGCCGGTCGCGACGATCGATCGCTTCCCCGACTTCGAGACCGGGCTGGCGATGGCCAACGACTCGAAGTTCGGCCTTCAGGCGGGCGTCTTCACCCGCGACATCGGCAACGGACTGAAAGCGGCCAACACGCTCGAGTTCGGGGGTGTGCTGATCAACGAGATCCCGACCTTCCGGGCCGACCAGCAGCCCTACGGAGGGGTCAAGGACTCCGGCAACACCCGGGAGGGCCCCGCTTACGCAGTACTCGAGCTGACCGAGGAGCGGATGGTCAGCTTCCAGGCAGGCTGAGCGGGCCGACCCGGCCCGGGCGGTTCAACCCTCCGGGTCGTGGGGCCTGGCCAGGCGAAGGTGGTCGAGCGCCCGATCGACGGCTTCCTCGTCGACCCCCATCTCGAGGGCGACCTCCCGAAGGGGGCGGCCACTCGCTGCCGCCTCCCGGACGATCTCGGTCGCCCGGTCGTAGCCGATCTCGGGATTGAGCGCAGTCGCCGTTGCCAGGGTGGCTTCGGCATAGGCCGTGGTCTGCTCCTCGTCCACCTCGATGCCGGACACGCATTTGTCGGCCAGCAGTCGCGAAGCCGAGCTGAGCAGTTCGATCGACTCCATCAGGTTCCGGGCCATTACCGGGACCCGGACGTTCAGCTCGAACTGGCCCTGGGTGCCGGCGACGGTGACCGCCACGTCGTTGCCGATCACCTGGTCGGCAACCTGGACCGCGACCTCGGGGATCACCGGGTTGACCTTGCCGGGCATGATCGAAGAGCCCTTCTGGAGTTCGGGCAGTCGGATCTCGGCGAATCCCGTCCGTGGCCCCGATGCCATCAGAACCAGATCGCCCCCGATCTTGGCCAGCGAAACTGCGTAAATCTTGAGCGCGGCCGACAGCTCGACCAGGGCATCACGATTCGCCTGCGCCTCGAAGGGATCGGCCGGGGCCGAGATCTCAAAGTTGCAGCCGGCCGCCATCAGCTCCCGCACGCCGGCCGCGAACTTGCTGTGGGTATTCAGGCCGGTCCCGGTGGCCGTACCCCCGAGCGGAACCTGGCCGACCCGGGGCAGGGTCGCCTGGATTCGCTCGATACCGAGCCGCACCTGGGCCTCGAACCCGGCGAACTCCTGTCCCAGGGTCACCGGGACGGCATCCATCATGTGGGTCCGGCCGGCCTTGACCACGTCTTCGAACTCGACCGCCTTCGCCCCAAGCGCATCGGCCAGGGATTCCATCGCCGGGATCAGGGTCGAGACGACCTCATCGAGGGCTCCGAGGTGGACCGCGGTGGGGAAGACGTCGTTCGAGGACTGGCCCATGTTGACGTGGTCGTTCGGGTGGACCCCATCGCCGGCCAGGTTCGCGATTACCTCGTTCGCGTTCATGTTGAAGGAGGTCCCCGAGCCGGTCTGGAACAGGTCGACCGGGAACTGCTCGTCGTAGGTGCCGGCGGCCACCTCGTCTGCCGCCGCGGCGATCGCCTCGGCGAGGTTCCCATCCAGCAGCCCGAGCTCGCCGTTGGTCCGGGCCGAGGCGGCCTTGATCCGACCCAGCCAGTGGATGATCGGGTCCGGAAGGCGCTCGCCGGATACGGGGAAGTTCCCGATCGCCTTGTCGGTCTCCTCACCCCAGAGCTTCTCGCTGTTGTCAGCTTCGGCCAAATCTCCTCCTGTCGAGCGACCCGGGAATGGCCTCCCGGGCTGCCCTCGATCCAATCATCCCAGCCTGAGCCCCGCCTCGTAGCCGATCTCGAAATGGGTCCTGGCCGGGGCCGTGATCCCGTTGGTCGCCGCACTCCGGACCCGGTCGATCAGGATTTGGTGGATGCCACCGGTGTCCCGCGCGCCCCGCTCCATCGCTCCGACCAGGTAGCCGGCCTGGATCGCCGCAGAGATGCCCCGCGGTCCCGGCCTCGTCGCCTCGCGACCGAGCCCGGTCGCCACCTCGACCGCGGTGGAGCCGAAATCCATCAGGTCGCCGGCCGGTTGATCCGGAACGAGGCAGTCGGAGATCGGGATCCGCCCGTCCAACCGGGCCGGCCCCGGTGCCTGTTCGAGTGCCCTGGAGAGGGTCTCCGTCCCCTGTTCACAGACAGTCGGGGTGTTGGCCGGCTCGTTCGCGCAGCCGACCAGGACGGTCAGGACGATGAACGAGCTTGCGAGGGCCGCCCGGCGCACCCCGACATCTTTACAGCCGCCCTCCGGGGCAGTCCTGCCCGGTCAGTGGTCCGGCACCCCTTCCGCCCTTATAGGCTGGCCCCATGCCGACCGTAAGGGAAGCGGCGTTCGACCTGTTCCGCAAGCACGGGATGACCACGATCTTCGGCAATCCGGGATCGACTGAACTGCCGATGCTCCAGGACTTCCCCGAGGACTTCGAATACGTACTCGCACTGCAGGAGGCGGTCGCGGTCGGCATGGCCGACGGCTACGCCCAGGCGAACGGCCGGCCCTCCCTGGTCAACCTCCACACCGCACCCGGACTGGGTAATGCAGTCGGGGCGATCTTCAACGCCCAGGCCAACCATTCCCCGGTCGTGGTCACGGTCGGGCAGCAGGTCCGGGCCCAGATGGCTATCCAGGCCAACCTGACCAACCGCGATGCCACCCGGGTGGCAGATCCGTACGTCAAGTTCGCCTACGAACCTGCCCGACCCGAGGACGTTCCGCTCGCACTTGGTCACGCGATCCACCTCGCCGCCCTGCCACCGAAGGGTCCGGTGATGGTCTCGATCCCGATGGACGACTGGGAGTTCGAGATCGGCGGGACCGAAGCCGAGCTGGTTATCGAGCGTGAAGTCGGCGGCCGTGCCTCGCCCGACCCGGTCGTGGTCGAACGACTCGCCGGCCGGATCGCCGAGGCGGCCAACCCCGTGATGATCGCCGGGCCGGACATAGATGCTTCGGGGGCCTGGGACGAGGCCGTCCGCCTGGCCGAAGGCCAGAGCCTCCCTGTGTGGGCCTCGCCGGCACCCGGGGGCGGCCGGATCGGCTTCCCCGAGGACCACCCGAACTTCAGGGGAATCCTGCCCCCGGCGATCGGCCCGGCGGCCGAGGTGCTGGCCGGACATGACCTGATCCTCGTAGTCGGCTCGTCGGTCTTCCCCTACTACCCGTACATGCCGGGCAGGTTCATCCCCGAGGGTGCTGAACTGGTCGCGATCACCTCGGACCCGGACGAGGCCGCCCGGGCCCCGATGGGCAACGCCCTGGTGGCCGACGTCAAGCTTGCCCTGACCGACCTGCTCGACCTGCTCGAGCCGGTCGATCGCGAGCTGCCCGAGCCCCTGGCCCCGCCGGTCGAGCCGGAAGAGACCGATCCGCTCAACCCCTCGATGATCCACGCCCTGCTCCGGGAGCTCCTCCCCGAGAACGCGATCACCGTGCTCGAGGCCCCCTCAGCCACCCTCTCCTTCCGCAGTCAGATGAGGATCTCGAGGCCCGACAGCTACTTCTTCGGGGCCGGTGGAGGCCTTGGGTTCGGCCTGGCCGCGGCGGTCGGAATACAGATGGCCGAGCCCGACCGCCCGGTGGTCTGCGTGGTTGGGGAGGGATCCGTCCAGTACGCAGTTACCGCCTTCTGGACGGCAGCCACCTACGGGGTGCCGGTCACCTTCCTCGTCTTGAGAAACGAGGAGTACGCGATCCTCAAGTGGTTCGAGGAGATCGAGCAGCTCTCGGGGTCACCCGGGCTGGACCTCCCGGCCCTCGATACCGCCGCGATCGCCGCCGGGTACGGAGTGACGAGCACGGTCGCCTCTACCACGGAGGAACTCGAGCAGGCACTCACCGGGGCCTTCGCGGATCGCTCGGACGGACCGCGCCTGGTCGAGGTCCCGATAGGGAAGGGGATCGCACTCTTCTAGTGGTGCCGCCCAGCGCCATCGCCGACCTTCCGATCCCGGCGCTCGGCGGTGAGGGTGGACTCCAACCGGCCCCCTCCCGCGCCCCTGAGTGGGTCGCGGCCGGAACCCCGGAGCCGCTCAAGGGCGATCTGGTGAGGCTGCTCGGGGAAGAACGGGTCCTGACGGCGGCCCCTGACCTCGTCCGCTACGCCTCCGACGCGAGCCCCTACCGGTTCTTCCCCAAAGCGGTCGTGGTCGCCCGGGACGCCGAGGACGTCGCCCGGGTGATGCGATACGGGAGGGAGAACGATGTCCCCGTCGTCTTCCGGGCGGGAGGTTCGAGCCTCAACGGACAGAGCCAGACGGACGGAATCCTGATCGACGTCCACAGGAACTTCGGCGGGATCGAAGTCCTCGAGGACGGCGCCCGGGCCTCGATCGGCCCCGGGATGATCCTCGGCCACGCCAACCGGGTGCTGGCA
>JBMSXD010000112.1:0-5101 GCA_049425265.1 Solirubrobacterales bacterium | reverse complement strand
CCTGCTCCGGCAGCCCCCGCTCCCTCGGGTGGGGCATCCTCGTCAGGCGGCTTCACCCCCTGAGCGGCAAGCTCCCGGTTCAGGTTCTGCCCGGTGATTCAGCTAACAGGGCCCGGGCTTCAGCCAGCTGATTCTCGAGGTTTTCCCGGGACGTGGAACCCGGTCCCCGCTTCGCCTCGATCGCACCCTCGGCTCCCAAACGGTCCGTGATCCCCGAGGAAAGGTGCTCCGAGTAGCTCTCGAGCTCTTCCTGAGAGAGGTCGGAGAAGGTCCTCCCGGTATCGATGCAGTCGGAGACCATCTTTCCGACGATTCCGTGGGCCTCCCTGAACGGCACGCCCCGGGCGACCAAGAGGTCGGCGATCTCTGTGGCTGAAAGCCACTCGTCCGAGGCCGCCTCGGCAAGTCGTTCCCTGTCGAAGACCAGACCCCTGACCATGCCGTCGGCCATCGCAAGGCAGCCGAGGGTCGCATGGATCCCGTCCCTAAGGGGCTTCTTGTCTTCCTGGAGATCCTTGTTGTAGGTCAAGGGGAGACCGTGGAGGACGCCGAGCAGGGTCGCGAATGAAGAGGCAAGCACCGGCGCCTTACCCCTGAGGATCTCGGCAGAGTCGGGGTTCTGCTTCTGAGGCATGATGCTCGACCCGGATGTGAATGGCTCAGGGAGTGCACAAAACCCGAACTCGGCACTCGACCAGATAACGATTTCGCTTCCGAGCCGGGAGAGGTGGCTACCGCAGATCGCTGCAGCTGAGAGGAAGTCGAGGACGAAATCCCGATTCGAGCTACCGTCGATCGAGTTCCCGGAGTACGACTGGAAGCCCAGTTCGGTTGCGAGCGCTTCCCGGTCGAGGTCCCAATTCACCCCGGCAAGCGCGCCCGAACCGAGAGGCATCACCGATGCCGAGCCGACCGCGGCACGAAACCTGTCCCGGTCTCTTGCCAGCATCCAGAAGTAGGCCATGAGGTGGTGCCGAAGGTAGACCGGTTGTGCCCGCTGGAGGTGGGTGTACCCGGGCATCACCCAGTCGAGATGGGCCTCGGCCTGAACCAGTAACGCTTCCATCAACCGGCCGGTCAGGACAACGGCCTCCCCGGCCCCGTCCATCGTGGCGAGTGCAAGGTCGGTAGCGACCTGGTCATTTCGGGAGCGCCCCGCGTGGAGCTTCCCGGCAACCGGACCCACCAGGTCACCAAGCCGACGCTCGATCGCCATGTGGATGTCCTCGTCGGACTCGAGCTCCGGAAAGCTCCCGTCTTCGCACTCAAGGGCCACCTGCTCGAGGGCCTCCTTGAGCCGGTGCAGCTCATCTGCGTCCAGCACCCCGAGTCTCCCGAGCTCGGACGCATGGGCGACGGACTGCCTGACGTCATAGGGGGCGAGCCAGCGATCCCCGTCGAGGGAGCGGTTCATCTTCCAGAAAGTTGGGTCAGGCGGCTCCCGGAACCTCGATTGCCCCTCTTGCTCACGCATCGAGGGCTCCTTCGAGGACCTGGGCGATCTGATCGATCTGAGCGGCGTCAAGCCCTCCATGGAAGGGAAGAGCGAGCGAACGGGCACTGGCCGACTCGGCGACCGGGAAGTCACCCGGGCCGTAACCGAATTCCTCGAACTGTGGAAAGAGGTGAGCCGAGGGAAGGTAGGCCTTGCTCGGTATCCCGGCTGCGGCCAACTCCGCGATAACCGCATCGCGATTGATCCCGTCGCTCACCATGACCGTGAAGACGAACCAGCTTCGCCTGGCGCGCCCCTCTCCGGGCTCGGGAAGGGTCAAGCCGGAGATCTGGGCGAGTCGATCGGAGTAAAGGGCTGCCACCTCGGCACGCCTGGCCAAGAGGTCATCGATCCTTCCCATCTGGGCAACCCCAATCGCCGCCGCGATGTCGGACATCCGGTAGTTGAAGCCGAGGCCGGTGTGATCCATCCGACTCATGTCGGGAGCCCGGCCCTGATTCCTCTCGGACCGAACCCGCTCGGCCATCTCGGCGTCCGGGCAGACGAGGACTCCGCCCTCCCCAGTGGTTATCTGCTTATTCGCGTAGAAGGCGAAGCCTGTCGGGATCCCCCTCGATCCGACCTTGTGCCCATCCGCGTCGATGGCCCCGATCGCCTGAGCCGCATCCTCAAGCAGCTCAAGCCCCCTCCTTCCGGCAACCTCCTCGAAACCGGTGGCATCGGAGGGGAAGCCGAAGATGTCGATCGGCATCAATCCAACGGTATCGGCCTCGATCGCCCCCTCGGCCGTGTCGGGACGGAGGTTGAGGGTTACCGGGTCGACATCGGCGAACCTCGGCCTCACCCCTTCGTAAAGGAGTGCATTAGCGCTCGCAACGAAGGTGAAGGGCGAGAGGACGACGGAATCGCCCTCCCCCCAGCCCATCGCCCTCACTCCGAGGTGGAGGGCGGCCGTGCCGCTGCTGGTGGCCACCACGTGCTCGACGCCGAGCCAGTTCGCAAAGCACTCCTCGAATCGGTGGAGCATCGGCCCGAGCGAAAGCTGGCCTGACCGGAGCACCTCGAGCACGAGGCGCTCCTCCTCGGGTCCGATCTCGGGCCGAGCCAGGTCAAAGGCCATCTCGGGTGCGTCAGGCATCGCCATTCTTCTCTCCCTGGAATGCGACTTCCAGCGAATCGACCAGGGCCTCCCAGGAGGCTTCGATGATGTTCTTCGAAACCCCGGTGGTGCTCCAGCTCTGGCCCCCTTCGGCCGAATCGAGGAGCACCCTGGTCCCGGCCCCCGTCCCGTGGTCGGAGTCGAGTATCCGTACCCGGTAGCCGGTCAGCTCGACATCGGCCAGACGGGGGTAGTGCTCGACCAGGGCTGCCCTGAGCGCCCGATCGAGTGCGTTCACGGGGCCATTGCCTTCGGCGACCGTCAGGTGGCGCTCCCCCTCTACCCAGATCTTCAGGGTGGCTTCGGTTTCGACCGAACCGTCCTCTCGCATCTCGGTGGTGACCCTGAACCCTTCCAGGGTGAAGAGGGGTTCGTACTCGCCGCCGGCCCTCCGAAGCAGGAGGTCGAATGAGCCCCGGGCCGCCTCGTAGTGGTAGCCGTGATGCTCTCGGTCCTTGAGTTCCTCGACGGCGCGATCGACCTCGGCCTCATCCAGCTCGAGGCCCAGCTCTCCCGCCCTGCTCTTGATCGTCGCCTTGCCCGAGAGCTCCGAGGGCAGCACGGCCCGGGTGTTACCGACTGCATCGGGCTCGAGATGCTCGAAGGTCCTCGCATCCTCAGAGATTCCAGCGACGTGGAGCCCCCCTTTATGTGCAAAGGCGTTGTCGCCGACGTAAGGCTGGCTCGGATCAACCGGGAGGTTGACCAGATCGGCGACCTCCTGAGCCACTCCCGAGAGCGCCTTGAGGCGCTCTGGCCCGATCGTCTCGAAACCCATCTTCAGCTCGAGAGCGGGGATTATCGAGACTAGATTTGCATTTCCACACCGCTCCCCGTAGCCATTGATCGTCCCCTGGACCACCCGGGCCCCCTCCCCCACGGCTGCGAGCGCATTTGCAACGCCGCACTCGGCATCGTTATGTGTATGGATGCCCCACTCGACGGCCTGGCCAAATTCGGACACGACACCCGCGGTCGCCTCTGCAACCTGATCGGGCAGGCTGGATCCGTTGGTGTCGCAAAGGCTGATGATGGACGCGCCGCCCTCGATTGCAGCACCGAGGCAGGCGAGCGCATATGACCGGTCGTCTCGCCATGCATCGAAGAAGTGCTCGGCGTCGTAGTGGAGCTCCTTCCCCTGGTCCGCCATCCACGTGATCGAGTCCCGAATCATCGCCAGGTTCTCCTCCGGATCGACCTTGGTCACCTTCTCGAGGTGCAGGCGCCAGGTCTTCCCGACCAGGGCGACCCACGGGCTGAAGCAGCTGGCGAGGACCTTCAGGGCCTCGTCGTCACCGGGCTCGACGCCCCTCCGACGGGTCATCCCGAACGCGACTACCTCCGAGTTCTCGAGCTTCTCCTCGGCGAGCAGGTCGAAGAGCTGTTGCTCCTTGGGGTTCGACGAGGGAAATCCGGCCTCGATGAAGTCGATCCCGAGACCATCGAGGGCATGCACCACCCTGACCTTTTCCTCGGCCGAGAGGGTCATCCCTGGACCCTGCATACCGTCCCTCAGGGTCGTGTCGTACAGCTTCACCTTCTCCACTTCCGCGTTCCTTTCGAGCTTTTGTTGGGATCCCTTCCGTCCGAGACCCGGGAGTCACGTGCACGACCTGCGTCGCGCCTGCCGCGGGCTATCGGCCCGCAGCTCGGGTAATTCGGCCTCCGGCCTGCTCTGGATTCGCGAAGTGAAGCATCAGCTCTCAACTGTATCCGGTCGGACCGAGCGCGCCGGCTCGCCGACCGGGTCGAGCCAGGCGGAATAACGGGGATCCCTCCCGTAGATCGCATCCTCGTAGCCCTTCTGGGCGAGAAGGGTGATCGGGCCGGGATCGGAGATCGGATGCTCGTCGACTTCCCTGACGGGTACGACCTCGGCCGCCGTACCGCAGAGGAAGACCTCGTCGGCGCCGTAGAGCTCCGAACGGGCGATATCGCGCTCGACCACCTCGATCCCGTTGTCCCGCAAAATCGTGATCACGCTCTTCCGGGTTATCCCGTCGAGGATCGAGGCGGTCTGTGGTGGAGTAGCGACCGATCCATCACTGACTACGAAGATGTTCTCGCCTGATCCTTCACAGACGAAGCCCCGCTCGTCGAGGAGTATCGCCTCTTCATAACCGGCCTGAGCCGTCTCGGTCTTGGCGAGGATCGAATTGAGGTATTGCCCCGACGCCTTCGCGTGCGGGATCAGGCTGCTCGAGGTGATCCTCCGCCAGGAGGAAACCTTGGCCCGGATCCCGTGCCGCTTGCCCTCTTCGCCGAGGTAGGCCCCCCAGCCGTAGGCGGCGATCATCATCTCGACCGGAGCGCTCTTTGCATAGAGACCCATCTCGCCATAACCGCGAAAGGCGAGCGGCCTGATGTAGCAGTCCCTCAATCCGTTTCGCCGAATCAGCTCACGGGTCACCTCGGCCAGCTCATCGAGCTCATAAGGGAGGTCGAGGAAGTACATACGGGCCGAGTCGGCGAGCCTCGCGAGATGC
>JBMSXD010000111.1:0-5134 GCA_049425265.1 Solirubrobacterales bacterium | reverse complement strand
CGGGGCGCGGTGGATGCGATCCGGCTCTCCAGGGCGACGCTCAAGACGATCAAGCAGAACCTCTTCTTCGCCTTCGCCTACAACACGATCCTGATCCCGGTGGCGATGACCGGGCGACTGAACCCGATGCTGGCCGGGGCGGCGATGGCGCTCTCCTCGATCTTCGTGGTCACCAACTCGCTGAGGCTCCGGGGCTTCAAGCGCTCGAGCTGAGCCGGGCCTCTACCCTTCTCCCCAAGTTGTCCGAGAGAGTCCAACTGACCGAGGAAGACGTGGCGATCCTCCACCTGGAGGGGCCGACGATCGCCGGGCACACCTGCAAGGTGGTCCTGATCGGTGAAGGGGAGGTCGACTTCGAGGAGTTCTTCGGGATCGTCTCGGAGCGGATCGAGGGGGTGCCCGAGCTCCGGCGAAAGCTGGTCGAGGAAGACGGCCAGTACTTCTGGGAAGAGGACGAGTCCTTCTCCCTGGAAAACCACCTGGTCGAGGCATCCGAGGGCGGCGAGGTGTCCGTCGAGGAGCTCGACCGGCTGACGGCCGAGCTGTTCAGCGAGCGACTCGACCGGGACAGGCCGCTCTGGAAGATCGAGTTCGCCCGGCTGGAGGGCGGCGGCAGGGCGTTGATCTGGAGGATCCACCACGCCCTGGCCGATGGGTCGACCGCGATGCGTTTTGCCAAGGAGGTGCTCTGGGACCCGGCCGACGAGAGTGGCACGGGTCGACCGGCCCCGAAGAAGGGTGCCACCAAGCCGGCCGTCCACACCGAGGAGAGCGAGCGGGAGCGGCGATCGAACTTGATCGGGCTGTTCGAGCGGGAGTTCACCCGCTCACACGGGCCTTCTCCCTTCGAGGGGGAGCTGGGCCACGAGAGGGCGATCGCCTTTGCCTCGGTCTCCCTGTCGGCCCTCCATGACTCTGCCAAGCAGCTGGCCGATGCCACCCTGAACGACGCCGTCCTCTCGGTAATAGCCGGCTCGCTTCGCCACTGGATGGAGCTCGAACACACCGACATCGTCGGCGACCTGAGGGCCCGGGTACCGGTCAGCCTGCACCGCGAGGGCGACAAGGCAGCCAACCGCGACTCCTTCTTCTCGGTCCCCCTTCACCTCGACCAGGCGGACCCGGTCGAGCGGTTGAAGGAGATCCGGGCCGAGACCTGGGAACGAAAGGCCGACCACGATGCCGAGAACCTCGACCAGATCACCAGGGCGGTGGGTCAGGTGTCTGAGCGACTCCGTCACCTGATCGAAAAGGTCGAGGCGAGCCCGAGGGCGTTTGCCGTCTCGATATCCAACGTCAAAGGGCCGCGAGACCAGGTGAGCGTGCTGGGAGCGCCGGTCGAGAACCTGTTCACGATCGCCGAGATCGGCGAGGGCCACGCCCTGCGGATCGGCGTCATCTCCTCCGGGGACCAGCTGGGGTTCGGGTTCTGCGCGGACCCGAACCTGGTCAAGGACCTCGACGAGATGGCCGAGGGCGTCGAGGTCGAGGCCGAACTCCTGGAACGACTGGCCGCCGAAGCGGCCTAGGGGGCTACCGGACTACGACCTTCCCGTTCATGCCGGGGTGGAGCGTGCAGACGTAGCCGAAGGTACCGCGACGCTTGTACTTCTTGGAGTAGGTCCTGCCCCTCGAGAGGTTGGGCGAGTTGGTACCGCCACCGCGGATGTTGTGGACGCCCTGGCGGATAACCCAGGTGACCTTGGTACCCCTGCCGACCGTGATCTTCTTCGGGGAGAAGTAGTTGTTGTAGGCCCCGACCTTCACTCCCGCACGCTCGGCGGACTCTGAGCCGGCGATGGCCGGAACGGTAAGGGCGATAAGGGCGGCGGCGATTAGGAGTCTCTTCATGTGAAGGAGTATAGGCAGCCCGACCCAGGTGCTCGCTTGACTACTAGTCACGGATCGAATACAACCGAGCCGATGAGGGGTTTGGGGAGTCGCATTTCGCCGTCGCTGGTCATCTCAGTCATCGCCCTGTTCGTCGCCTTGGGCGGGGCGAGCTACGCCGTGGTCTCGGTGCCGAAGAACTCGGTCGGGACCAAGCAGCTCAAGAAGAGGGCGGTGGGGACCAAACAGCTGAAGGGTCTGTCGGTAACTGGCGCAAAGCTCGGTAACGACGCGGTCGACTCGGCAAAGGTCAGGAACCGCTCGCTCCTACTCGAGGACTTCGGGGCCGGACAGTTGAAGCCAAACGCCTACGTTGGAGTCAAGGCCACATCCCCGCTTGTCCCGATCGGGACTTCCTCAGCACCGGTCGTGGCAACCGACACCGGTCTACCCGCCGGCAACTACCTAATCTTTGCCCGGCTCAACGTCGTTGGAGGATCGAGCGGTGCGAGTAGCGTCACCTGCGTCTTCCCCGGCGATACGGCCCAGGCGGTGACCATCGACAACAACACGAACGTAGCGCTCTCGCTGTCTGGATCCGCGCTCTGGGTCACCGGGGGAGCGGCGACTCTTTTCTGCAGCAAGAGCGGAGCCGGATCCCCGTCGGTTGCCCAGGCCAACATCTCGGCCCTACCGATCGACGAGTTCATCGGAACCCCGGGATACGAGTAAGCCCGAGGCCACGAACGGCTAACTGTCGGCGTCGGCCAGGTCGAGCACGGAGAGAAAGGCCTCGGGCACGGTCTTCTCCCCCGAGGCGACGGCCGCCCGTGCTTCCTGGACGGCCTCGGTCACTCCCTCCCGGGCGAGGAAGTCCTCGATCGCTGCATCCTCGATCATCGAATCGAGCCAGACCTCGCCCTGACGGGCCCGGCGCTCCTGAAGGAGGCCCGACCCCTCGAGTACTTCCCGGTGGCCCTCGACCGCGTCCCAGATCTCGGCCAGCCCGGTCCCTTCCAGAGCCGAGGCGGTCAACACAGGGGTCTCCCAGCCGGGGGTCGAGGGAGGCAGCATGTGGAGGGCCTGGCGGAAGTCCCCCCGGGCCCGGTTGGCCGCGTTCACCCGGTCGCCGTCTGCCTTGTTGACCACGACCACGTCTGCCACCTCCATAAGGCCACGCTTTATCCCCTGGAGCTCATCCCCGGTGCCGGGGACGAGCAAGAGACAGAGGGTGTCGACCAGGTCGGCCATCTCGGACTCGGACTGGCCGACCCCGACCGACTCGACCAGGACCACGTCGTAGCCGGCGGCCTCGCATAGGAGGATCGCCTCGCGGGTCCTCCGGGCGACCCCGCCCAGGACTCCGCCGGAAGGGGAGGGCCGGATGAAGGCATCCTCGGAGGCCGAAAGCTTCTGCATCCGGGTCTTATCGCCGAGGATCGAGCCGCCGGTCCGGGCACTCGAGGGGTCGATCGTAAGTACCGCCACCTTCTTGCCGCGTTCGAGCAGCCAGAGGCCGAGCGCCTCGATCGCGGTCGACTTGCCCGCGCCGGGAACGCCGGTCAGGCCGACCCGGGCCGAGCCACCGGTCTTCGGCAGAAGGTCGCTGATCAGCGCCTGGGCCTGGGTTACGTCCTCGGGCCGGGTGCTCTCGGCGAGGGTGATCGCCCGCGAGAGCGCCCCGCGGTCCCCGGAGAGGACCCCCTGCTCCAGTTCGGCCAGCCCTTCGGCGTCCCGGTCGGCCATCAGGCCGTCTTCAGGTCGAGACCGCGCTTCTCGGCGAGCAGGTCGAGCAGCTCGCCGGCCGCCTCGCCGACCACCGTCCCGGGCGGGAAGATCAGGTCGGCGCCTGCCTCCTTCAACGGTTCGAAGTCGACCGGGGGGATCACCCCTCCGGCGACGATCGCGATGTCGGGGCGATCGAGCGCATCGAGTGCGGCGCGGAGTTCGGGGACCAGGGTCATGTGGCCGGCGGCCAGGGTGGAGACCCCGACCGCATGGACGTCGGCCTCGATCGCCTGACGGGCGACCTCCTCTGGCGTCTGGAAGAGCGGACCGATGTCGACGTCGAAGCCCAGGTCGGCGAAGGCGGTGGCGATCACCTTCTGGCCGCGGTCGTGGCCGTCCTGGCCGATCTTCGCGACTAGGATCCGGGGGCGGCGGCCCTCGGCCTTCTCGAACTGAACGACCCTGTCCTTTACTCCGGTGAAGGAATCCGAATCCACTCCGATCTCCTCCTGGTAGACGCCGCCTATCGACTTGATCTCCGCCTGGTGGCGACCGTACTCCTTCTCCAGAGCATCGCTTATCTCGCCGACGGTCGCATACGTCCTCGCAGCCTCGACCGCGAGTTCGAGCAGGTTGCCCTCGCCGCTCTCGGCAGCGTTGGTCAGGGCCTCGAGGGCCCGGTCGACCTCGGCCTGGTCACGCTCCTCGCGGAGTCGCTCGAGCTTGGCTATCTGGGCGTTCCGGACCTCGTCGTTGTCGATCTTCAGGACGTCGACCCAGGTGTCGCCCTCCGGCCGGTAGACGTTTACCCCGACCACCGGCTGGGTGCCGGAGTCGATCCGGGCCTGGGTCCGGGCGGCCGCCTCCTCGATCCGGAGCTTGGGGATGCCGGCGTTGATCGCCTCGGTCATCCCGCCGGCCTCGTCGATCTCGGCCATGTGGTCGAGGGCGCGGCGGGCGAGCTGATCGGTCAGGTACTCGACGTAGTAGGAGCCGGCCCAGGGGTCGATCGTCCGGGTGGTGCCGGATTCGTACTGGAGGAAGAGCTGGGTGTTCCGGGCGATCCGGGCCGAGAAGTCGGTCGGCAGGCCGAGTGCCTCGTCGAGCGAGTTGGAGTGGAGCGACTGGGTGTGGCCCTGGGTCGCGGCCATCGCCTCGATGCAGGTCCGGATCACGTTGTTGAACGGGTCCTGGGCCGCGAGCGACCAGCCGGAGGTCTGGCAGTGGGTCCGAAGCGACATCGAGCGGGGGTCCTTCGGGTCGAACTGGCGCATCAGGCGGGACCAGAGCAGGCGCCCGGCCCGCATCTTCGCCACCTCCATGAAGAAGTTCATCCCGATCGCCCAGAAGAAGGAGAGCCTGGGTGCGAACTCGTCGACGTCGAGGCCGGCGGCGAGCGAGGCCTTCACGTATTCGATCCCGTCGGCCAGGGTGTAGCCCAGCTCGAGGTCGGCGGTCGCCCCTGCCTCCTGCATGTGGTAACCGGAGATGGAAATCGAGTTGAACTTCGGCATGTGCCGGGCCGTGTACTCGATGATGTCGCCGATGATCCGCATGCTCGGCGCGGGCGGGTAGA
>JBMSXD010000110.1:0-5153 GCA_049425265.1 Solirubrobacterales bacterium | reverse complement strand
CGGGCGGTGCGCCGACGGTCGCGGCTGCGGCTCCTCCCGGTGTTCGCCGTCGGGAATCTGGGTCCCAGGTGCGGTACTGCCCGATCCCCGGGAACCGATCCGGACCAGGTCCTGAGCGTCGGGGCCGTTGGCGGGAACGGTCGGATAACCCGGTACTCGGGCCGGGGACCGGGTCCCGGGAACTTCCCCGAACCCGATGTCGTCGCGCCGGGAGATGAAATCGTCTCCAGCGTTCCCCGTTCGGGCTACGCCCGTACCGATGGGACTTCCTCCTCGGCGGCCCTGGCTGCGGGCGTGGCTGCACTCGCGATCGACGCGAACCCGGCCTTGCGAGGCGATCCGGGCGCCCTTGTCGACGTCCTTCGCGCGGGCACCCGTCCGAACGGGGATGGAGGGTGTGGAACGACAGCCGGCGGCCGGCGCGACAACACCTACGGCTACGGAGAGCTGCAGGTAGGCAAGGTAGTTGCTGCCGCGAGGGCGCTCGGCCGAGCCCGTTGAGCCCGGGCTAGCCGCGACAGTCGGAGCTGCCGGTGTCGCTGCCGACTCCGTCGACTCCGATCCAGTTCCACTCGTACGAGTCGGCGGCGAGATCGAGGCGGAGCAGCCCGAAGGCGTCGGTGATCAACTTCTCGGTTCCGGTCCTCCCGGTCGCCGGTCGGAGGTTGATCCCTCCCGTACCGACCACCCAGCTCCGCGGCCCGTCGGTCGTCGGCTGAAGGTCGGCATCCAGCGGTCCAAAGCGTTCGTAGTGGTGGTCGTGACCGGCGAGGGCCACATCGCCCCCGAGCTCGACGAATGCACGCCAGAGGTCCCTGACCGCTGCCTGGTCCCCGTGCATCCCGCTGGAGGCGACCGGATGATGCCAATAGGCGATCGTGCACTTGCCCTCGTTGCGGGCGGTCTGGAGCTCCTGTCGAAACCACGTCTCCTGGGCCGAACCCGCGGAGCAGGGGACGTCGGAGCAGTTGGAATTCATCGAGAGGGCGCGCCAGTCGCCCAGGTCGTAGCCGTAGTAGCCGGTCCCCGCACCCCCGGTCTCGACACCGAGCGAGGCGAAGTAGTCGTAGTAGCCGGCTGCTCCGGCGGTGTAGTACTCGTGGTTCCCGGGGGTAGGCTTCAGCCGGGGGGACAGGCCAGACCAGGAGACCCCGAAGCCGGTCTGGAACTCGGCGAGCGTGCCGCTCTGGTACTGGTTGTCGCCGAGAGCGAGGACCGCTTCGTCGCTTTCCTCCACCAGCGCAGCGACCGCTGCCTGACGACAGGCAGTCGCCGTCCCTTGGCCACCGTTCCAGCTGCTGCTGGAGGCGGAGCAGGCGATGTCACCCACAGCGGCGACCGTGGTGGGCGGGTCGTATCGAACGAGGTAAGGCGTTCTTGCGAGGCTCGCCTTTACCCCACCGGTGGCGGTCAGGCGAAGGTTCCTGGTCTTCCCGGGGGGCAGGAGGGAGGTTACGTCCATCCGGGCAGTGGTGCTTCGGGTGACGGCCCCCGATCGGAGAACGGTCTGTCCGGAACCCGACCCCTTCGTTGGGGTGCCGCGCTTCCAGGTCACCTTGGCCCGCCTTACCGCCAGCCCGCCCGAGGATGAGGTCGAGGGATCGAGGACCAGTACGACCCGGGAATCACCCCACGAGGAAGGAACCGAAAACCGGAGGTAGGCCTGGCGGCCATCCTTCAGGGCCAACTTCCCCGACGAGAGTCTCGAGGCCTCTCCGTTGGAGCGAAGACCCTTGCGGTCCGCCGTCTGGGTCTCACTACCCGCAGCGGCTGGAACCGCAGCCGCAAGGGCCGAGACCGAAAGCGCAAGGAGGATGGCGAGGGCACCCAGACCCAGAGGTCGGCCCGCACTGTAGGTCTTGTTGCGATCTCGGGTCACTCAGCTATCCCTCCTTGAACCGTAGCCAAGCCCCACGGCTGCCCCGTGGCGGACCGCCGGAAGGCCTGGAAACTTCCCGTCGTTCAGTAGACACATCGAGCGCCCCGGGGTTACGCGATGAAAAGCCATATATCGTGGTTTCGATGAGTGATCTCGGTGTCGCGCTGGTGGTCGTCGTCGGGATCCTCGGGATCGCCGGCCTGCTCGGACTCGCCCTAATCCGCGAGGGGCGGCGGCAGCGCGACCGGGATCCAGATTGAGGTAGTGGTGCCCCGGGTGCTCCCGGGCCTAACCAGAAGGGCCTTCCGTCCTGCCATGGAGTTCGAGGAAGTCCCGGGCGGCCCGTTGGGCGCCTTCCTCGTCTACGAGTTCAATCCTCGGAAAGAACTGGGTCGCCCTTCCGTCCAAATCGGCATCCGGGCGGTAGTGGAGTACCCATCCCGGGCCCTCACCGGGAACCCAGCCACCCCCCAGGTCGTCGAGGAAGGGGACGCCCCGGTGGTCGAGGGTGAAACGGAGGAAGGCGGATTCTCCCTCTCGGAATTCGCCGTCGCCCGACCGGGAGCGATCGATCCGGATCGGCCCGTCCCCCTGACCGCTCACGGCCCCGCGAGGGTCAGGAGGCTCCCTTGCCCCTCGCTATCCAGAGGGCATCGTTACCCAGGGCGACCCGATTGACCTGCCCTTCACCGACCAACTCGATCAACGACTTCTCGGCTGCGGCGCGATCGGGCTTCTCCACGCCCGTTGCCAGCAGGGCAGCTACCTCCTGGGTGGTCAGGCCACCGGCGTAGAGGGATAGTGCCTCGGCCGGGTCGGTAGGCGGATCGAAGCGCCGGATCGATGGGTCGAGGTTGGCAATCACCACGTCGTAGGCATCGATCGGCTGGAAACCTCCCGCCTGGAGCGTCGTCGAACCGTCGGAGAAGATCACCGTAGGGGCCGTATATCGAGGGCCTTCAGGCGAGTCGGCCGTCTTGCCCTGCAGCTCGCTCGGAGAGCCAGCCGCCGATCGCGAGCGCTTCCGGTCCTCCTCGTAAGCAGCCTGGACGCGCTTCGTATCGATTGCCGCCATCACGGCATTAACGTCGAGGCCCTCGACCGTCCCGAGGGCCGAGGCGATCTGCTCGTTTTCGTCAGGGAGGAGTGGAGTGTTGAAGAAAAGCAGCTGGAGGGCGCGGAGGGCTTTCCATTCACTGCCCGGGCTCACCTCCCTGCAGGCCACGATCGCCTCGCAGGCCCGGCTGCTCGTGTACGGCCGGGCCTTGGGCTCGAGCGCGAAGGGCATTCCGAACCGGTCCCTGAACTGAACCATCATCGCTGCGAGCTGGGTCGGTGTGAACGGAAGGGAGGGATCCCCGGGACGGGAGAGGCCGATGAGGACCATCTTCCAGGCGAGCTGATCGCGATAGCGCCACTCGAGCACCCGTAGTGCCGGACTTGCCGAGTAGCCCCACGGGCAGACCGGGTCGATGAAGAAGGTGGCCTGGATCGGCTTTCGCCCCCGGTCTTTCTTGCCGTCCTTCTTGCCCATCGACTGGATGGTAGAGGGGGTCGAGTTCTCTCCGGTCCTAGACTTGTGAAGGAATGAGGCAGACCATTATGGATCGTGCGAAGTGGGCCATCGCAATTCTCGCTATCGGCCTGGTTGTTCCCGGAGGTGTGGCGGTGGCCCATCTGGGGGAGACCGGTCCCGGTCACCACGCCGACGATCCACCGGCCGCAGCCTCGACCCGGTCCGGAGAGTCGGGCCCCGCCGGGGCCTCCGCCGACGGTGCCGGAACCGGCGATCCGGTGAAGGCCGATACCGCACCTGCCTCTGCCCCGGAAGAGCCAGATCCCGACCCGACCGTACCCCTCCTCATCCTCGCGGGGGTATTGGCCGTAGGGACTGGCTGGGTCGCCTGGAACCGCCGCAGACAGAGGGCGGAAGGCGCCTAGCGAGGCTTTCTACGGCGGCCTGCCGGGCGACGCCCCCGGCGCTCGAGCCGATCCCTGCTCGACTCCGATGCCCGGACGGCCTTCAGTCCGCGGGTCGATGGGTAAAGGATTTCGGCCGCGCATCGCCGGTGCCAGTGGGAGTGCTCGGTACCACCGATCCGTCCGACGTACTGGACGACGACGTGCTCGTCACCGGGCTCGATCGAGCCCCGGCAGCCACCGCAGCCGTAGAGCTTCTGGGAGATCGAGCGGATGATCCATACCTCGTCCCCTTCGTCCGTAAAGCCGGTCAGGCTCTGGCGCCTGTCTGGAAGTCCGTCGAGGTCTGGGATCCCTTTCCTCCTGACTGTAGGTGGTTCTTTTTTCCTGCAAATGGGAGGGAACGGGCCCAGTGCGGAGAAACCTGTCCCCGTGGCTGGATCAACCCCTCAGAGCACGTCGCTTTCAAGCTACATCGAAGACCAACTCGACGGTTTCTCGCGCTCCCAGAAGGACGTAGCCCGCTACATCGTCGACCATCTCGATGAGGCCGCCTTCCTGACTGCCGAAGAGCTGGCGCGGAGGGCAGGGACCTCCTCATCGACGGTAGTGAGGTTCTCCCAGGCCCTTGGGTTCGAAGGCTTCCCCGAGCTACAGGCTTCGGCAATAGAGGAGTACCGGGCGACGGTCGGAGCAGAAGGAGGATCGGGGAGAGCCCTTTTCTCCTTCGATCGCTCCGACTTCGAGGCCTCGCTCGGCACCGACCACGCCAACCTCGAGGAGACGGCACGAAAGATCAAGCCCGACCAGATCGACGAGGCCGTGGCAGCTCTCTCTTCGGCCTCGCAGGTAGTGATCGTCGGCACCGATCAGATGGCCTTCTTCGCCAGCTACCTCAGGCACACCCTCAGTCTCCTCGACATTCGGGCCGAGATCGTCACCTCGACCGCCGGCCCCTCGCTCCAGCGACTCGGGCGGATCGACGAGGAGACGGTCGTCGTTGTCTTGACTGCAGGCCGTGCCCATGCCCTGATCGGCCGGGCGCTCAAGCTTGCCGAACACAGGAACGCCAGGACCCTTGCGATCGCAGACGCCTCGCTCTCCGACACCGTCAAGCGCTCGGATATGGCGCTCTATTTCTCCTCGAACAGCCCCTCCTTCTTCCGTTCGAGTACGGCGCTGATGGCGGTAGTGCATGCCCTTGCCCACGGGGTCTACTCCCGTGACGAGGATGCCCATCGCGACCGGATACGCGCCTACAAGCTGAAGTAGCCCGGGCACGGGCTCCGGCCCGGTCATCGCCTGTCTCACTCCGCTCGGGGCCGTCCGGGCCGCACCATCTATATTACCTTCA
>JBMSXD010000109.1:0-5157 GCA_049425265.1 Solirubrobacterales bacterium | reverse complement strand
GGCGGAGAAGCCCCGGCAGAAGAGGCTCCGGAGGCCGAACAGGCTCCCGAGGAGGAAGCCCCGAGCGATGACGGGGACGATCAGGATGCGGACTCCGGCGCACCGGCGGCCTCCGGCGATGGGGGAGCCTCCGCAGATGAAGAGAGCGCCGGCTGGAAGGCCGAGCGCAGGCTGGAGAAGTCGAGGCAGCCTTCGGAGGCGAGGCCCGAGAGGACCCCGGAAGAGCGCCAAGCCGAGCGCGACGAGGCGAGGGGCAGGCTTGCCCGCCAACGTCGTTCACGGAGGGAGAAGGCCCGTCAGAAGCATGAGGCAGGCACCGGAAGCGTGGCTGCCGAGCGGATCCGGACCGGGAAGCCCAAGGAGCGCCAGGGGAAGGTCGTCTCCAACCGGGCCGACAAGACGATCACCGTCCAGATCGATACCGCGAGGCGGCATCCCGTGTACGAGAAGATCGTCCGCAAGACCCACCGAATCCACGCCCACGATGAGCGAAACGAGGCCGGCGAGGGAGACGTTGTCCGGGTGGTCGAGACCCGCAAGCTTTCCAAGACCAAGCACTGGCGCCTGGTCGAGATCGTCGAGAAGGCGAGGTAGCGACCCGTGATTCAGCAGGAATCGCGACTTACCGTCGCCGACAACTCAGGAGCCCGCGAGCTCCTCTGCATCCGGGTCAAGGGCGGCTCCCATCGCCGCTACGGGTCGATCGGTGACGTGATCACCGCCACCGTCAAGTCGGCCAGTCCCCAGGGCGGCGTCCGGAAGGGCGAAGTCGTCGAGGCCGTGATCGTCCGGACCCGCAAGGAACTGGGCCGCTCCGACGGCACCTACATCTCATTCGACGAGAACGCGGCGGTGCTGATCGACGAGCAGAAGAACCCCCGCGGAACCCGGATCTTCGGTCCGGTCGCCCGGGAGCTCCGCGACCGGAACTTCATGAAGATCATCTCCCTAGCTCCGGAGGTGCTCTGAGATGCCGTCGAAGACGATGAAGATCCGTACGGGGGACCAGGTCGAGGTGATCGCCGGCAAGGACGCGGGGAAGCAGGGGACCGTCTCGCGCACCGAACCCCGGCGCCAGATGGTCTACGTCGAGGGCCTGAACATGATCAAGCGCCACCAGCGGGCGCAGCCGTCACCGAGCGGCCAGGGGCCGGGCAAGGAAGGCGGGATCATCGAGATGGAGGGCCCGATCCACATTTCCAACGTGATGCTGCTCGACCCGACCGACAACCGGCCGACCCGGGTCGGCACCAGGGTGAACGAGGACGGGACCCGCCAGCGGTACTCGAAGAGAAGCGGGGAGGTGGTCTGACCGTGGAAGCGGCGACACCGACCCAGCAGGCGGCACCGCCGCCCCGGCTCCGCGACACCTACCGTCGGGAGATCCACCCGATGCTGATGGAGAAGTTCGACTACGGGAACCCGATGGAGGTCCCGAGGCTGGTCAAGATCACCCTGAACATGGGGCTCGGTGCAGACACCGACGCCAAGGGACGGGAGAAGGCGGCCGAGGAACTCGCACAGATCGCCGGACAGCAGCCCAACTTTCGCCAGGCGCGCAAATCGATCGCCTCGTTCAAGGTGCGTGAGGGGATGCCGGTCGGGGTCTCGGTGACCCTTCGCGGGGCCCGGATGTGGGAGTTCCTCGATCGGCTCTGCTCGATTGCGATCCCCCGGATCCGTGACTTCCGAGGCATCAAGGCGACCTCGTTCGACGGCCGGGGGAACTACTCGATGGGGATTCGGGAGCAGCTGATCTTCCCCGAGATCGATTACGACTCGGTCGACACGACCAGGGGTCTCGACGTGACCGTCACGACCACCGCCAAGTCGGACGAGGAAGCCTTCGAGCTCCTGCTCGCGCTCGGTATGCCGTTCGCCCAGGAGGGCAGGCCTACTGCCGAGGGACGGGCGGAACGGGAAGCGGCCGAGGAGGCGGCGAAGGCCGAGGCCGAGGAACGGGCAGCCCAGGAGGAGGCCCTCAAGGCCCAGGCTGCCGAGCTTGCCCCCGAGCCGGAGACGACCCCTGCTACCGAGGAGGGCGAAGGGGATGGGGGCGAAGACGGAGAGGGCGGAGCCGACGGTGAAGGCGATGGGGGCGAGGCCCCTGCCGACGACGGCGAGGCCGAAGCAGGAAACGACGACCAGGAGGGCTAGCGAAGAGATGGCAAAGACTTCCCAAAGGGTTCGACAGCGGCGTAAGCCCAAGTTCAAGACGCGGGCCTACAACCGGTGCAAGAGGTGCGGGCGTCCCCGCGCCTACTACCGGAAGTTCGGCCTCTGCCGGATCTGCCTCAGGGAGGCAGCCCACGAGGGCTACGTGCCCGGGATGACCAAGTCGAGCTGGTAGGCAAGAGATGCTGACCGATCCGATCTCCGATTACCTGACCCGCATCCGCAACGGGTTGAACGCCGGGTTGACCACGGTCGATATCCCCTGCTCGAAGCTCAAGCTCGAGATCTCGCGGATCCTCACCGAACAGGGCTACATCTCGGGCTACGAGAAGGAGCCTGCCGAGGTTGGCGAGAAGATCACCGTTCGCCTGAAGTACACCGACGACCGGAGGCCGGTGATTTCCGGCCTGGAGCGGGTCTCCCGTCCCGGTCGGCGACGCTACGTGGACCGGACGGCCGTGCCCCGGGTCCAGGGGGGCACCGGCACCGCGATCGTCACCACCTCCCACGGCGTGATGACCGGCCACCAGGCCCGCAAGGAAGGGATCGGCGGGGAGGTGCTCGCCTACATCTGGTGACCGTCAGGTCCACCGGAGCCGAAAGTCATGAGCAGGATCGGAAACAAGCCAGTCGAGATCCCGGAAGGGGTCGAGGTCCAGGTCGAGCCCGGCCGGGTCACCGTCAAGGGACCGAAGGGCGAGCTGACCCAGGAGCTCTCCCGCGACATGACCGTCAAGGTCGACGACGGTGTGCTCACGGTCGAGCGCCCGACCGACCGGGGCCCCCACCGGGCCCTCCACGGCCTCACCCGAAGCCTCGTCCAGAACATGGTCATCGGGGTCACCGACGGCTACGAGAAGCACCTCGAGATCCAGGGGGTCGGCTACCGGGCCCAGTCGAAGGGCAAGGGGATCGAGCTGGCGCTCGGCTACTCCCACCCCGTCGTGGTCGAGGCGCCCGAGGGAATCGAATTCGACGTGCCCGAGCCGACCGCGATCGTCGTCCGGGGAATAGACAAGCAGCAGGTCGGCCAGATTGCGGCCGACATCCGCGACAAGCGCCCCCCGGAGCCGTACAAGGGCAAGGGAATCCGCTACCGCGACGAGCGGGTCGCCCGGAAGGTCGGTAAGCGCGTATGACGGTGATGACCGGCAGGGAACGGCGCCAGCGCCGCAGGTACCGGGTCAGGGCACGGGTCTCGGGTACCGCCGAGTGCCCGAGGCTCTCGGTCTACCGGTCGAACCGGGGGATCTTCGCCCAGCTGATCGACGATCGGAACGGTCGAACCCTGGCTTCGGCCAACTGGACCGAACCTGAACTTCGCGACCTCGACCGGATGGAGCAGGCCAACCGGGCCGGCAAGCTGCTGGCCGAGCGGGCCAAGGCGGCCGGAATCGAGCGCTGCGTATTCGACCGGAGCGGCTACCGCTATCACGGGCGGGTCAAGGCTCTGGCAGAGGGCGCACGGGAAGGTGGTCTGGAGTTCTAAGCGACTCCGCTACGGTGACTGATTGCTGATGAAGGGCATGGATACATACATGGTCGAGACGGTTAGCCCGAAGGACGTCAAGGGTGAGCTCCAGGAGCGGGTGATCGAGATCAACCGCGTCGCCAAGGTGGTCAAGGGCGGCCGGAGGTTCCAGTTCACCGCGCTGGTCGCGCTCGGCGACGAGGACTCGGTGGTCGGGATCGGCTACGGAAAGGCCCAGGAAGTACCCCTGGCAATCCAGAAGGCGGTCGAGAACGCCCGCAAGAACCTGATCCGGATACCGAAGTACGGGGACACGATCACCCACAAGATCATCGGTCGCTACGGAGCCGGCCACGTCGTCCTGAGGCCGGCCAGCCCGGGAACCGGAGTGATCGCAGGAGGCGGGGTCAGGGCCGTGCTCGAGCTGGGTGGCGTGCGTGACGTCCTGACCAAGAGCGGCGGTACCCAGAACCCGATCAACCTCGTCAAGGCGACCATGGACGGAATCATGAGGCTGAGGCGGCCGGAGGACGTGGCCCGGATGCGGGGCATCTCGATCTCCGAGGTGCTCGGGATCGATCGCGACGCCGCTGCCAACGGTGGTGCAGGCGGTGAGGAAGACACCGAAAGTGCCGAGGCCGTCGAGCAGGCAGCCGATGCCGCAGCGGCGGCGTCGGCGACTCCTGACGACATCGTCCGCCTCGAGGCCAAGGCCGACGAGGAACTTCACGAGAACCAGACCGTCGTCTCACCCGATTCCGACACGATTGCTTCGTCGGAGGTGGAGGCCGAGCTGAAGGCCGAGGCCGAGCTCGGGGAGGGGGCGGTCGAGGAGGCCAAGGCGGTGGAGGCCGAACTCGAGGAGAAGGACGACAAGAACCTGGAGCACGGCAATGACTAAGGTCGTGATTCGGCAGATCCGTTCGTCGATCAGGACGAACCCCCACCAGCGCGGGACGCTTCAGGCGCTCGGCCTGAGCAGGCCCGGCAGTCGTGTCGAGCGGGAGGACTCTCCGCAGCTCAGGGGGCAGATCCGCGTGGTTTCCCACCTGGTGGAAGTCGAGGAAGGCTGATGGCCGAGGAGGAGAAGGAAGAGCCGACCGGCCGCGCCGCGGAGATCGGTCTGCACAACCTCCGGCCCAAGCCCGGTTCGCGCAAGCGGCGCAAGAGGATCGGCCGCGGTCAGGGCTCGGGTAAGGGCAAGACCTCGGGCCGCGGCCACAAGGGCCAGGGCCAGCGCTCGGGCAACAGGCGGAAGGTCACCCTGGAGGGCGGCCAGAATCCGATCCAGATGCGGATGCGGAAGCTCCGCGGACCCCACATGAAGAAGTCGATGCCGTTCGAGAACTTCCGGACCCGAACCCAGCCGGTCAACGTTTCCGATCTCGAAGAGCGCTTCGATGCCGGTGCCGAAGTCACGCCGGAAACCCTTCGCGCAGTCGGCCTGGCAACGCGGAGCGACCCGGTCAAGGTCCTCGCCCGCGGTGAGATATCGAAGGCCCTGACGGTCC
>JBMSXD010000108.1:0-5213 GCA_049425265.1 Solirubrobacterales bacterium | reverse complement strand
GGGGGTGGCGGCCGGGTCGTCTCCGACAACAGCCGGCGAGGGTTACCCGCGACTGATGCTGCCTGCGGTAAGGGATAACCGCTGATCGGCAGCAGTTCCAACGTAGCAAAAGCGGGGTTTCAGTCAGGTATAAGCGAAGGTCGGTGGCTCAGGGTGATCCATCCATCCAGATCACCTGGTCGCGACCCGGCCCGACCCCGACCAGGGCGACCGGTACGCCCACCGCCTCGCTCACGAAATCTATGTAGCTGCGGGCCTCGGGTGGGAGCTGGCCGGGCTCGCGCGCATCGGAGACTTCGTCGCCGAACCCGGGGAACTCCTCGTATTCGGGAGTTACCCCGTGGAGGATCGTCTGGTGGTAGGGGAACTCGTCGAGGATCGCCCCCTCCCTCGAGCGGTACCTGACCGCGACCTTGATCGTTTCGAGTCCGGCGAGGACGTCGAGCTTGGTCATCGCCAGAGCCGAGGTGCCGTTCAGTCGGACTGCGTAACGGAGCGCGACCAGGTCGAGCCAACCACATCGCCTGGGCCTGCCGGTCGTGGTGCCGAACTCGTGCCCCTTCTCGGACATGTGGCGACCGGCCTCGTCGTCTATCTCCGTCGGGAAGGGGCCGGAGCCGACCCTGGTCGAGTAGGCCTTGACAACACCCCAGACCTGCTGGATGTCTGTCGGGCCGATCCCGGCTCCTGCGCAGGCTGCACCGGCGATCGGGTTGGATGAGGTGACGAAGGGGTATGTGCCGTGGTCGAGGTCGAGCAGGGCGGCCTGGGCCCCTTCGAAGATCACCGTCCGGCCCGCGTCGAGCTCGGTCCAGCAGAGCCGGGCGGTATCGGTTATGTAGGGCTCCAGCCGGTGACCGTACGCCAGGTACTCCTCGGTCAGGCTGTGGAGGTCGAGCCGGTCGTCGGGAACGCCGTCGGCCTCGGGCTCTCCTTCCTTACGGAGCTTCCGGCGGCGAACCGAGAGCTCCCGGAGCCCCTGCTGCTTGCTCTCTAGCGCAGTCATGATCTTCTTGCGGAGGATCTTCTCGTCGAGCAGGTCCTGGACCCGGACCCCGAGCCTCAGCGCCTTGTCGGCGTAGGCCGGGCCGATCCCCCTTCGGGTGGTGCCGATCGAGAGCTTCCCCAGCTTCAGCTCGTCGGCCGTGTCGAGCAGCACGTGGTAGGGCATGATCAGGTGGGCGTTCGAGGAGATCCGGAGGTTGGCGGCGCTGACCCCGACCTTCCTGAGGCCCTCGATCTCGTCGAGCAGGACTCCGGGGTCGATCACCACCCCGTTGCCGATCACGCAGAGCTTGTCCTCGTGGAGGATCCCGGAGGGGATCAGGTGGAACTTGTAGGTCTCGCCGTCGTGGACGATCGTGTGGCCGGCGTTGTTGCCGCCCTGGAACCGGACGATCGCCGATGCGTCGGCGGCGAGCAGGTCGGTGATCTTCCCCTTCCCCTCGTCGCCCCACTGGGTGCCAACTATCGCCACGCCGGGCATTTCCGCTCCAGTCTAGGGAGGTGGTCCGGTCAGTCCGCCCGGGACTCCGGCGGGCGGAACTCGAGTCGATGATCGGTGCCGAAGAGTGGCAGCGGATCACCACAGATCTCGACCAGACGGGAGAGGATCCGGTCGCCCAGCTGTTCCTCGAGCTGGGACTGGTCGAAGTTGGTGGTGACGAGGATCGAGTTCTGCCGCTCGTAGCGCTCGTTTATCAGGGCGTAGAGCTGTTCGAGTACCCACTCGGTCCGCTTCTCAGTTCCGAGGTCTTCGAGGTGGAGGAGGTCGACCGAACAGAGGGACTCGAAGAACTCGGTGTAGGAGTCCCCTTCCGGACCGGCGTCATAGGTCGCCCGGATACGGGCGAAGAGCTTCGGCAGCGAGTAGATCGCGACGGTCCGGTCGCGCTTCAATGCCTCCTTGGAGACCAGCATCGCCAGGCTGGTCTTGCCCGTTCCGGTATCGCCCATCAGCCAGAGGCCCCGGCCCTCGGCGAGGTTCCGGTCGAGGTCCTCGACCCAGTCCCGGACTGCATTGACCACGACCGAGTCGATCTCGGTAATCGGTGGCCGGTCGAAGGAGACCCCTCGGTAGCGGGCCGGGATGACCGAGTTCACCCCGGCGCTCCTCGCCCTGGCAAGCCTCGGAGCGAGGCAGTCGCACTCGTAGGCCAGGCCGTCCTCGCCGAGGATCCACCCCGATCCATCACACCGGCCGAGTGGGCAGGCATGCCCGCTGCCGTTGCGGGAGAGGCCGTTCGACTCGGACGCCATCAGATCGACTCGGCCTCGGTCCCGGCCTCCTGCTCGGCCCGGACGGCCGGCGGTGAACCCTCGCCGGTCGGGTGTTCAGGTGCGCGCTCGGCGAACTTCGGGTAGTCGGGAAGGAAGGTCAAGTTGACCGTGCCTACGGGTCCATTCCTGTGCTTGGCGAGGATCACCTCGGCAGTGCCGTCGCGCTCCTCGGGCTTTCGGTAGACGTCCTCGCGGTAGAGGAAGGCGACCAGGTCGGCGTCCTGCTCGATGTTGCCGGAGTCGCGGAGGTCGGAGAGGATCGGGCGCTTGTCGGTCCGGGCCTCGTTCGCCCTGGAGAGCTGGGAGAGGGCGACCACGGGTACCTCGAGCTCGTTGGCGAGGAGCTTCAGCCCCCGGGAGATCAGCCCGACCTTCTCGACCATCGAGCTTCGCGACTCGTCCATCCTCATCAGTTGGAGGTAGTCGACGATGATCAACCCGAGGCCACCGTTCGCCTGCTCCTGGGCATGGAGTCGACGGGCCTTCGCCCTCAGGTCGAGCAGGCCGAGGTCGGAGGTAACGTCGATCCAGAGCGGTGCCTCGGCCAGCGCGTTGCAGGCACCGACCACCTTGTCCCAGTCGCGCTGGCCGACCTTGCCCTTGCGGAGGCGATCGCCGTAGACCCGCGCCTGGGAGGCGATGAAGCGCTGGGCGAGCTCCATCTCCGACATCTCGAGGGAGAAGAAGGCGACCGGACGCCCGAGCTTGACCGCGGCATGCTCGGCGATGTTGGCAACGAAGGCCGACTTCCCGACCGAGGGTCGGGCAGCGATGATGATCAGGTTGGAGGGCTGGAAGCCACCGGTCAGCTCATCCAGACGAGGAAAGCCGGTCGGGGTACCGGTCAGCTCGATCTCGCCCTTGCTCAGCTTCTCGAGCCGCTCGACCTCGTCGTCGAGGACGTCGGCCAGACGACGGAAGTCGGACACCTGGTCCTTGTGAGCCACCTCGAAGAGGAGCTGCTCGGCCCGCTCGGAGAGCTCGTCGGCAGTGCCGTCGCGCTCGTTCACCCAGGAGCCGATCTCGTAGCTCGTCTCCAGCAGCCGACGGAGCAGGGCGGTCTCGTGCACGATCTGGGCGTAGTTCCGGGCGTTGCCGGGGGCGGGAACCTTCGCGGCGAGTTCGGAGACATAGTTCGCACCCCCAGCCTCGTCGGTCCGACCGGTCGAATCGAGTGCCGCCCGGACGGTCAGCTCATCGCAGGCGTCCCCCTTTGCGTAGAGGTCGAGCATCACCTCGAAGATCGCCCGGTGGCGGTCGAGGTAGAAGTCCTCGGTCCTCAGGCGAACATCGTCGATCACCCGCCCGACGGCGGGATCGCTGACCAGCATCGCCCCGAGGACCGAAGCCTCGGCCTCGATGTCATGGGGAGGGCCCTCCGGGGCTATTTCTCTTCGGCGACGATCGTCTTGACCGAAGCCGTGGCGCCGCCAGGAATCTCGACCTCGATCATGTATGTGCCGATCTCGTGGATCGGGACGTCGAGCCGAATCTTCCGGCGGTCGATCTTGAGGCCCCGTGCATCACGAATGGCGTCGGCGATCTCCTTATTGGTGACCGACCCGTAAAGCTTTCCGTCCTCCCCTGCCCGGTGCTGGATCGTCAGCACGGTCTTGGAGAGGAGCGATGCGATCTCGCCAGCCTTCGCCGCCGCCTCGCGCTCGGCCTTCTCGGCGGCTTCCTTCCGCCTGATCGCCTCCTCGAGGGCACCGGGGGATGCCGGCTGGGCGAGGCCCCTCGGCTGGAGGTAGTTCCTCAGGTACCCCGGGGAGACCTCGACTGCGGTGCCGTTCTCGCCAAGGCCCTCGACGTCCTGTAGCAGGATCGCCTGGGCCATTACTTGGCCTTCACGTAGGGGAGCAGCGCCAGCTCCCGGGCCCGCTTGACCGCGAGCGCGAGCTGTCGCTGATGGCGGCGGGAGAGGCCGGTCACCCGGCGGGAGCGCATCTTGCCTCGATCCGAGATGAACTTGCGGATCAGGTTGAGGTCCTTGTAGTCGATGTTCTCGACCGGGATCTTCGTGTACTTGCGCGGGCGGTAGCGGTCGCTGAAGCGGCGACTCCGCCTGCCAGATGATTCCCGTGTCTTTGCCATCTAACCGTTTCCTCTTCTTCCGTTTCCGGCCCGTTCCCCCGCCCGGACCAGAAAGAAGCCGGGTCCAGGCGAAGGAGGGACTTTACCGCCTCCTGTGGGGCGGGGTTGGATCGCTCAGAACGGGATGTCGTCGTCCGGGGCCGCCCCGGATGGCGCGAAGTCCCCGGAGTCGGCCGGGACGTCGGCCGCCGGGGTGAACCCGCCTCCGTTCTGGCCGCCCGGAGCCGATCCATCCCTGGAGCCGAGGAACTGGACCTGGTCGGCGACGATCTCGACCGTCTGGCGCTTGCCGGAGCCGTCCTTCGCCTCCCACTCCCGCCAGTCGAGACGACCGTCGATCGCCACCGGCCTGCCCTTGGAAAGGTAGGTCGAGCAGTTCTCGCCCTGGGCTCCCCAGACGGTCACGTTGAAGTAGTTGGGCTTGTCGACCCACTGGCCGCTCTCGTCCTTGCGCCGGCCATTAACCGCGACCCGCAGGCTGCAGACCGCGGTCCCTGCGTTCGTGTGCCGAAGCTCGGGATCGGCGGTCAGGTTGCCCGTGATCGTGACCCTGTTGATGTTCTCAGCCATTGTGTTTTCGCTCCTCTCAGTTCGTTTCGTTCACCACAGCAGCCAGGTCTTCAGTCGCCCTTTCGGGCCGGTTTCTGACGACCGCCGATGAATTTATCCGGGATTGCCGACGGTTCAGGCCCGAGCCGGCCCGATCTCTCCCCCCGACCCCGGAAACTCCGCGATCTCCCGCCTCCTCCGCTACCACCTCCGGACCCGTCAACCCCGTCTACTCACCGATCGCATCGAGTCAGGCGGGGGGTCGGGCAGCTGCTCCCGCCTACCCCACC
>JBMSXD010000107.1:0-5222 GCA_049425265.1 Solirubrobacterales bacterium | reverse complement strand
CGGCAGCGGAAGTGGGCCGGTTAGCCGACGGGGTGATCATCGGCTCCAGGCTGGTCGCGCTGGCGGGCGAGGGCGGCCCTCCCGCGGTGGCCGAGTTCCTCGACCGGACCCTGGCCGCGATGGCCGATTCCGGCCGGGGCGGGCTTCGCTAGGATCGCGCCACATGATCCTTCCCGTTTTCTTCTTCCTTGCACTCGCCCTGGCGCTCGTCTCCTACATCCTCGGCCAGGGCGGCCCGGTGGCCGGACTGGTCTTCTTCGGAGTCTTCTTCACCGGGATCGTGATCAAGGTCCTGGAGCCGCTCCTCCACAAGGCGAAGCCGCTCCTGCCCGAGCGGTTCAGGCCCTGAGGGCTTGAAGGTCGGGGTCCTCACCGGCGGCGGGGACTGCCCGGGCCTGAACGCGGTGATCCGGGCGGTGGTCCGGCGCGGTACGAGGGAATTCGGCTTTCGATTCGTCGGGTACCGGGATGGCTGGCGTGGCCCGCTGGAGGGCGATCGGTTCGAGCTCGGGGTCGATCAGGTTAGGGGAATACTCCCCCGGGGCGGGACCATCCTCGGCACCTCACGGACGAATCCCGCGTCCACTGGGGATGGCTTCGAGCGGGTACGGGGGACCTTCGAGGAGGACGGGGTGGAGGCGCTCATTGCGATCGGTGGTGAGGACACCCTCGGGGTGGCCCGACAGCTCTCCGACACCGGCTTCGGGGTCGTAGGGGTGCCGAAGACGATCGACAACGACCTCGGGTCAACTGACTACACATTCGGCTTCGATACCGCGGTCAATATCGCGATGGAGGCAATTGACAGGCTCCACACGACTGCCGAGAGCCACCACAGGGTCCTGATCGTCGAGGTCATGGGGCGGCACGCCGGGTGGATCGCCCTCCATTCCGGTATCGCGGGGGGCGCGAACGTGATCCTCATCCCCGAGGTCGAGTTCGAGCTCGACCGGGTCTGCGGCTACATCGAGGAGAGGTTCCGGGACCAATTCGCCCCGATCGTGGTGGTCGCGGAGGGCGCCCGACCGAAGGGGGGCATCCCGGATCAGGGCGACGCCCAGACCGACGCCTTCGGCCACGTCCGACTGGGTGGGGTGGCCCACTGGCTCGAGGCGGAGATCGAGGCGCGGACGGGGAAGGAGGCCCGGGCAACCGTCCTGGGGCACGTCCAGCGCGGAGGGACTCCCACCGCCTTCGATCGGGTGCTGGCGACCCGTTTCGGCCTGCGCGCGATAGAGGCGGTGGAGAGGTCCGAGTGGGGGATGATGACCGCCCTCCGGGGCACTCGGATCGAGATGGTCCCGCTCGCCGAAGCTGTCGAGGAGCTCAAGACCGTTCCCCCGGAGGTCTATCGCGAGGCGGAGATCCTTTTCGGCTGAGGGGCGCCCCGCGCCGGCCGACTACCGAAGGAGGTTCGCCAGGGCCCCGGCGAGGTCCGGCTGCTTGAACTCATAGCCGCCATCGATCGCGACCCTCGGGTAGACCCGTTGGCCCTCCTGGAGGACCTTCGCGAATTCCGGTCCCCTCAGGGCGCCGAGGGCGAATCCCGGTATCGGGACCACGGCCGGGCGCTTTACCGCCCGGCCCAGCTCCTTCGCGAAGTCACGGTTGGTGACCGGGTTGGGTGCGGTCCCGTTGACCGGTCCCGACACGGCCTCGTTCTCCAGACACCAGAGGAGGATCCCGACCTCATCGTCCCGGTGGAGCCAGGACATGTACTGGTTGCCGTCCCCGATCGGGCCCCCCAGACCCAACTTGAAGGGGGTGAGCAGCTCCCCCAGAAGCCCGCCACTCGGGTCGAGCACGTGTCCGGTGCGGACCGTGGCCACCCTTATGCCCTGGCCGGCTGCAGCCTCGGCAGCCGCCTCCCACTCGACGACCACCCCGGCCAGGAAGTCGTTACCGGGGGCCGCGTCCTCGTAGAGGAGTTCATCTCCCCGGTTGCCGTAGTAGCCGATCGCCGAGCCCGAGATCAGGACTTGGGGGGGGTCGTCAGCCGTCGTGATCCCGTCGACCAGGTTTGCGGTGGCCTTGATCCGACTCTGGGCGATCCGGTCCTTGACCGATGCGTTCCAGCGCTGGTTGATCGGTTCGCCCGCGAGGTTGACCACTGCATCCGTACCCGAGATCGCCGCTACCGGGGGGCGTTCCCTGGTCGGTTCCCAGGCATGCCACTCGACGGCCGGTTGCGACCTGGCAGCGGAAGCGGGGTCCCGGCTCAGGCCGACCACCGCGTCCCCCCGGTCGATCAGTGCGTTGCAGAGGGCCGCGCCGATCATTCCGGAGCCACCGGTGACGAGGATCTTCCGTGCGTCGCCGTCGCTCTCCGACATCGACGGGCAGTCTAGCCACGGCAGGACCCCTGGCGCTTCGTCCTCGGGCCGTAACTCAGGGCGACTTCGGGTGTCTTAGAGACGAAGACCTCGATCCGCCAGACTTGGGAAAAGTGAATACGCCCCCCGCCACCCGACCAGCCTTCTCCAAGGCGATGCCCCTGGGAGTTATCGCTGCGCTCCTCCCTGCGCTCGCCCTGGCCCATCTCGCCGGAATTGATGTCGAGCGAGCGGACGCCGCGCCGAAACGGTGTTTCGGCAAGAAGGTGAATCGCGTGGTCAAGGCGGACGGTGCCCGGGTTCGGGTCGGCTTTCGCGACGTGGTCTGGGTCAGCGGCGAGCGGACCACCGTGATCGGCAAGCCGTACAGCACGATCTGTGCCGGTGATGGAACCCAGACGATCCGTGCCGGCAAGGGCCGCTCGAAGACCGATGCCGGTCCCGGCGACGATCGGATCGTCCTCCACCCCTCGAGCAATCTCAACCGGGTTCGCGGTGGCACCGGGAACGATTCGATCACGGGATCGAATGGACACGACATCGTTCTCGCCGGTCCAGCCGTCGGGGAGGGCGATACCGACACCGTCGATGGTGGCGGGGGCAACGACCGGCTCCGGGATCTGGGCGGGGTCGGCAACCTCCTCTTCGGCCAGAACGGCTCCGACCGGATCACGAGTGGCGGAAAGGCGGTCTCCGAGCTGCACGGAGGTAACGGAACCGACTTCCTGTATTCGAACGGCGGAGGCTCGAAGGAAACCGTCCTCGAGAAGCTCTTCGGCGAGCGCGGTAACGATCGTCTCTACGGCGACCTCCTCCCGAACAACGGCCCTGCCTTCTTCGACCCCGGTCCGGGCGACGACTGGGTCAAGGGGACCCCTGCCGCCGACACCGCGGTCTTCAACTCCGGGATCAAGAAGATCTTCACCAACGGCGGGAACGATCTGGTCGTCGCGGCGTCCTACGGGCGGGCGACGGTCGATGGCGGATCCGGGGTCGACACGATCTCCTTCGCCACCCACACCCCTCCGGGCTACCGAAAGACGACCGGGGTGTACGTGAACCTCGCCGACGGGGTCTCGATCGGGGCCAGTCGTTTCGCCCTTTCGAATTTCGAGGACGTGATCGGTTCTTCCTTCGACGACGAACTCCACGGGGCGCCCGGGGTGGAGAACGTGATCGAAGGAGGACTCGGGAACGATGATCTCGTCGGGTACGAGGCCGACCGCGACACCGGGGACGGCGGGATCGGGGTCAACAAGTGCAGGGGGTTCGAGGTCTCGATCGACTGCAACGACGCCTCGCCGGGCAACTTCGACACGACCGGTCCGGTCGTCGACATCGACGAAAGCGGGGTCCTGACGGTGATCGGCAGTGCCCGTGCCGACACGGTGGGGGTGGAGTACGACGTCGCCAGCCAGCGCTACACGGTCAAGACCGACCCGGCTCCCGTCGCCGGCGGGCTTTGCGAACAGCCCGCAACCGGTGGCAACGAGATCAGCTGTCCCGCCCCCAGGCAGAACCTCAACGGCCTGATCGCCTACGGCGCCAATGGGGATGACGCGATCACGATCGGCAACTCCGTCCCGACCTCGGTCACCACGACGATCAACGGCGGATCGGGCAGGAACGTCCTTACGGGAGGAGAGACCAAGGACTTCATCTCGTCGGATACGGGAGATTCGGCAGGCACCGTGATCGATGGTCGTGGTGGCTCCGACCTCCTCTACCTCCGGGATGACGTGAAGGTCTCGGGCGGGTCCGGGGCAGACGTCCTCCACGTGGTCAACCCCTGCGTCGGTGGGTACATCTCCGGGGGACCGGACAAGGACAACCTCGTCTTCGCCGCTGCGACCCGGGGTATCCGGGCCGATTTCGGGAAGGCATATGCCGAGTGGGCGGTGGGCGGCTGCTCCTCCGGAAGGCTGTCGCTGGATCACGACATCGAGAACCTCGAGGGGTCTTCCTACAACGACTTCCTCATCCTCGGACGGAAATACCCGACCCAGGACGGTATCGGTGGCCTTCTCGGCCGGGAGGGGATCGACTACCTCAACAGCCGCAACGGAAAGCGCGACAACGTGACGACGGGCTCCGGTGGCAGGAAGAACACCGTCATCGCCGACCGGATCGACCGGATCACCTGGGGCTGGGGCCTGGCCGGCTACTGACCCCCAGGATTCCCCGGGGAATAACCTCAGCCAGAGATGAAGCGGGAGTTCACCACCGCCGAGACTGATCCCGGACGCCTGGCCCTCACCCTGAAGGCCGTCGTCGTACCACGGCCGATCGCCTGGATTTCAACCGTCTCGGCCGACGGGGTGACCAACCTTGCTCCGCACTCCTTCTTCACGGTCGCCTCGGAGGTTCCGCCGATCGTCCAGTTCACCTCGATCGGTTCGAAGGACACCCTCACCAACGTCGAGCAGACCGGTGAATTCGTGGTCTGCCTCGCGGGTAGGGAGCTCCTGGCAGAGGTCAACGGGAGCGGTACCAACTACCCGGCCGAATTGAGCGAGTTCGACGAGCTCGGTCTGGAGACCGAGCCCTCGGGGATGGTCGCCCCACCGCGGGTCAGGAGGTCACCCGCAGACATCGAGAGCCGGCTCCCAGGAACCGTGCCGTTCGGCAGCGCGACTGTGGTCTTCGGCCAGGTCGAGTCGATCGCGATAGACGAAGAGGTGCTCGAGGGCGACCATCCGGACGTAAGGAAGCTGGACCCCATGGCCCGCCTGGGAAGGAACGAGTGGACGACCCTCGGTGAGGTCCTCGAACTCGACCGGATTCCGTTCCGGCCGGCTACTCCCCGAGGGTGAAGGAACCGGTTTCGGTGTTGAACCGGGCCAGGCCTTCCCGCCGATCGGCTTCGGCCTGCACGGCGGCCAGATGAGC
>JBMSXD010000106.1:0-5274 GCA_049425265.1 Solirubrobacterales bacterium | reverse complement strand
CGCAGAGATGGCGACCACCGCGGCCGCATCCCGGAGCCTGACCTTCGACACGCTCCGCCGCTTCCACGAGGGCGAGGACGTCACCCGCGAGGTCTCGATGGCAAAGCTGTTCACCCAGCGCGCCCTGGTCGAGATCGCTGATGACACCGTCCAGCTGTTCGGTGGCTGGGGCTACATGCGTGAGTACCAGGTCGAACGGGCACTACGAGACGCCCGGCTCGGCCCGATAGGCGGCGGCACCGACGAAATCATGAAGGAGATCATCGGCAAGACGATGGGCCTCTAGGGCCCAGGACGCCTACTCCAGGTTGATCATCACGTGCTTGATCTCGGTGTAGTCCTCGAGCGAGTACATCGACATGTCCTTGCCGTAGCCGGACTCCCTGTACCCGCCGTGGGGCATCTCGGGCGCCATGATGATGTGGTCGTTGACCCAGACGGCACCGAACCGAAGTGCGTTGGTAACCCTCATCGCCCGCCCGATATCCCGGGTCCAGACGGATGAGGCGAGCCCGTACCTGGTCCCGTTGGCCCATTTGATGGCCTCTTCCTCGTCCGAGAAACGCTGGACGGTCAGCACCGGACCGAAGATCTCGCTCTGGACCATCTCGTCTTCCTGCTCGAGGTCTGCCACCACGGTCGGCTCTACGTAGAAGCCGGGGCGGTCGGCCTGCCCGCCCCCGGTGACGACCTGGGTGTGCTCCGGTCGCCTTTCGAGGAATCCGGTCACGTGGGCGAGCTGCTTCTCGGAGTTCACCGGACCGAGCATCGTCGCCTCGTCGTCGAGGTCGCCGATCACGTACCCCTTCGCCTCGTCGGCGAGGGCGCTGACGAAGTCGTCGTAGATCCCGGCGCCGGCCATGATCCGGCAGGCCGCGGTGCAGTCCTGCCCGGCGTTGAACAGGCCGTAGGCGGCGATCAGTTCGGTCGCGGCAGGGATGTCGGTGTCGTCGAAGACGATTACCGGCGCCTTGCCACCGAGCTCGAGGTGGACCCGCTTCAACGTGTCGGCCGCCTCGCGGGCGATCCACTTGCCGGTACCTACCGACCCGGTCAGGGAGACCATCCGGATGTCCGGGTGGGTGACCAGAGCCGAGCCAGCCGGATCGCCATGACCGCCGATGAAGTTGGTCACACCGGGGGGGAAGATTTCGGCGCAGAGCCTGGCCAAGGTGTGGAGCGTGGTCACCGGGGTCGATTCGGCCGGCTTCAGCACCAGGGTGTTCCCGGTGGCGAGCGCCGGGCCGATCTTCCAGATCGCCATCATCAGCGGGTAGTTCCAGGGGGTGATCTGTGCCACTGGTCCGACCGGCTCTCGACGGATGAACGAGGTGTGTCCCTCGGCGTACTCCATCGCTGCCTTGCCCTCGAGGTTCCGGGCCGCCGAGGCGAAGAACCGGAGGTGGTCGGCCGTGGTCTCGAGTTCCTCGTCGATGAATGCCTGGCGGGGCTTTCCGGCATCGTGGCTCTCGAGTTCGGTCAGCTCGTCCCCGGCGTCGAGCAGGGCGTCGGCAAGCTTCAACAGGAGGTTGGAGCGCTCGCCCGGGGTCGTATTCCGCCACGGACCCTCGAAGGCGTCCTTGGCCGCCTTGACCGCTCGATTGACATCCTCTTCGGTCGAGAGCGGGGCGCTGGCGATCACTTTGCCGTTGGAGGGGTTGATCACGTCCTCGAACTGGCCGTCGACCGGATCGACGAACTCGCCGTTGATCATGTTCTGGAGCTTGAGCTCCCCGGTCAGGAACCTGATGATCTTCTCTTCGACGGACATGTGACTCCTCTCCTCGAGCGCGATTTACGCCGTCGGGGTCAGACGAACCCGGCCCCTTGGCCGAATCTAACCACAGAGGGGGCCGAGGCGGAAACCGTGGACCGATACCGCGAGGCTGGCCAGGGCCGTTGCTTCAGGCCCAGCCGAGCGCCTGTTCGACCGCGACGTACTCCTGCCCGGTCGCCTCGGCCACTGGCTTCAAGGTCACCTTGCCGTTGGCAACGTTGATCCCGGGCTTCAGGCCGGGATCGGCGAGGACCGCGGCCTCGAGTCCGTGGTCGGCCAGCTTCAGCGCATACGGGAGGGTCGCGTTGGTCAGGGCGTAGGTCGAGGTGATCGGTACCGCCCCGGGCATGTTCGCGACGCAGTAGTGAGTGATGCCGTCGACCTCGAACACCGGGTCCGAGTGGGTGGTCGGCTTCGAGGTTTCGAAGCAGCCGCCCTGGTCGATCGCCACGTCCACCAGAACGGCCCCGGGTTTCATCAGCCCGAGCTGCTCCCGAGTGACGACGTAAGGGGCCTTTGCCCCGTGGACCAGCACGGCTCCTACGACCAGGTCGGCCTTCGGCAGGAGCTCCTCTACCGCGAGCGTGGTCGAGTAGACGGTGGAGGCCTCCCTCGAGTAGAGCTCGTCGATGTGCCTGAGGCGGTCAAGCGAGCGGTCGAGGATGAATACGTCGGCCAGCATCCCCATCGCGATCACCGCTGCGTTGGTCCCGACCACACCGCCCCCGATCACGACCACGTTCGCCGCCGCCACCCCGGGCACCCCGCCGAGCAGCACCCCGCGGCCACCGAGCGGCTTCTCGAGCATGAAGGCGCCGGCCTGGGTCGCGATCCGACCTGCGATTTCACTCATAGGGGCGAGCAGGGGGAGGTTCCCGTTCACGTCCTCGACGGTTTCGTAGGCGACGCAAGTGGCCCCCGACTCGCAGAGGCCGATCGTCTGTTCGGGGTCGGGCGCAAGGTGGAGGTAGGTGAAGAGCAGCTGCTCCGGGCGGAGCATCTCGATCTCGGAAGGCTGGAGCTCCTTGACGTGAACGATCATCTCGGCCTCGCCGAACACGTCCGCCGGGGTAGGGACCATCGTCGCGCCCTGCTCTTCATACGCGGCATCGGTGATACCGCTTCCCTCACCGGCGCCCTTCTCGATCAGCACCTCGTGGCCGTGCTCGCGAAACTCGCGAACGCCCGACGGCGTGATCGCGACCCGGTACTCCTCCTCCTTTATCTCCCTGACGACGCCGATCTTCACGGTCAAAACCCTTCCTCGTCACCTCGCGTGGGGCACCCTACCGCGCCCCGGGCAGTTCCGGGTGGACGACCGTTCAGCGGTTCTGCATGCGCTCCGACGCCTCGGTCAGGACCGGCCTCAAGACGTCGTGCATTTCCTCGAACTGCTCGGTATCGCAGATCAGGGGAGGCGCAAGCTGGATGACCGGGTCCCCCCGGTCGTCGGCCCGGCAGATCAGGCCCCGCGAGTAAAGCTCGCCCGAGAGGAAGCCCCGCAGCAGGAACTCGGCCTCCTCGTCGTTGAAGGTCTCCTTCGTCTCCTTGTCCTTGACCAGCTCGATCGCCTGGAAGAACCCGGTCCCGCGGACGTCACCGACGATCGGCAGGTCGGCGAGGCTCTCGAGCATCTCGCGGAACTCCCCTTCCTTCTCGCGGACGTGCTCGCAGAGGCCTTCACGCTCGAACACCTCGATGTTGGCCAGGGCGACCGCGGAAGCGATCGGGTGACCGGCGAAGGTGTAGCCGTGGGCGAACATCTCGTTGCCCGGCTTCATGAAGGGTTCGGCGACCCGGTCGGAGACGATCATCACTCCCATCGGAACATAGGCCGAGGTAATCGACTTGGCCGTGGTGATGATGTCCGGCTGGTAATCGAACCTCTCGCAGCCGAAGAAGTGGCCGAGCCTCCCCCAGGCGCAGATCGTCTCGTCGGAGATGAAGAGGACGTTGTAGCGGTCGCAGATCTCCCTGACCCGCTGGAAGTAGCCGTCCGGGGGAACGAAGCAGCCACCTGCATTCTGGACCGGCTCCAGGATCACCGCCCCGACCGTCTCGGGTCCTTCGAACAGGATCGCCTCCTCGATCGCGTCGGCCAGCTGTAGCGGGTCGCGATCCTCCGGCCAACGGTAGAGGTTGGTATTCAGCACGTGGATCGCTCCGGGAGCCACCGGCTCGAACTGGACCTTCATCTCGGTGACCCCGGTCGCAGAGAGTGCGCCCAGGGTAGTCCCGTGGTAGGCGATCTGGCGGGCGATCACCTTGGTCTTCTGTCCGTGGCCGTGCATCCGGTGGTAGTTACGAGCGAGCTTCAGTGCCGACTCGACCGACTCGGCCCCGCCGTTGGTGAAGAAGACCCTGTTGAGGTCGCCGGGAGCCAGCGATGCGATCTTGGTCGCCAGCTCGATCGCCCGGGGATGGGCGTAGCTCCAGAGGACGTAGAACTCGAGCTCCTCGAACTGGCGGGCGGCTGCCTCGGCCAGCTCGGGCCGTCCGTGGCCCACGTTCACGCAGAAGAGCCCCGAGAGTCCGTCCAGGTACTTATTGCCGTGGGCATCCCAGACGTAGGCCCCTTCACCGCGGGCGATGATCGGGATCTCGTGTTCGGCGTCGTAGGACCCCATTCGGGAGAAGTGCATCCAGAGATGCCTGCGGGCCTCCTCCTGGAGGCGTTCCACGTCGAGTTCGGTCTCGGTGACGGCGGTCGGTTCCATCGTTCCTCCTCGTGGGCGGTAATCCCACTTCAGGTTCCCCTCAAGGTTAGCCGACGGGACCGGAAACCCTGCCGAGGAGCGGTTTTTCCCAGGGGCTGCGATCCGGGTCTGGGCGGTCGCCCGGTGGTTCTCTGGGTGAATCCCCTCGGCGCCAAGTGACGCTGGTCACGTTTTTCCCATAGATTTCTCAGTCTGCGAGGGTCCGAAGAGAGATGGCCCCCGGACTCGAACCGTCCGATCGCCTGGACGGGAAGGAGCAACCGGAGAGAGTTGGAGAGCGAACCGGAGAACGTCGATACCGCCGATAAGGGTTCAGGTGGAGAAGGGGACGTCAGTCTCCAGGGGGTGACCAAGGCCTTTGGGGCCTTCACCGCGGTCGATGACATCGATCTAGACATCGCCGATGGCGAGTTCTTCACGATGCTCGGGCCGAGCGGGTGTGGCAAGACGACGACCCTTCGAATGATCGCCGGCTTCGAGCAGCCGACTGCGGGCGAGGTCCTGATCGACGGCAAGAACGTCGCCGGCGAGCCCCCCTACAAGCGCCCGACCAACACGGTCTTCCAGAACTACGCTCTCTTCCCGCACATGACGCTCGAGGAGAACGTCGCCTTCGGACTCAAGCGGAAAAAGGTCCCGAAGGCCGAGATCCAGCGGAGGGTCTCGGAGGAACTGGAGCGGGTCGGCCTCGGTCGCGAGGCGAAGAGGAAGCCCGCCCAGCTCTCTGGAGGTCAGCAACAGCGGGTCGCCCTCGCCAGGGCCCTGGTCAATCTGCCCCAG
>JBMSXD010000105.1:0-5339 GCA_049425265.1 Solirubrobacterales bacterium | reverse complement strand
GCCCGGCATCCACTTCTACGCGCTGAACCGTGCCCCGGCTACCCGGGCCGTGCTCGGCGCGCTGCGTGCCGCCCAGCCCTGGCGGGGCGGCAAGGGTCAGTCCAGGCAGGTCGGCTCCTGACCCGGGCCCCCTACGGCGCACGGTAGGCCGGGAAGTACTCCCCGGCCTCTTTCCCCTCGGAAAGCTCGCGGTAGGCGTCGGGGTCGCAGACGATCTCCTGGGTGTACCACTGGACCTCCCGGTTCCCGAAGCCGCGCTTGAACTCCTCCAGACGGTCGCCGGGGGTGATCCCGCCGCCCAGGTTGAGTGCGGTCTCCCGGTCTGCCGAGAAGCCGACCAGGGCGCTCAGAACGCTCTTCATCGGTGAATCGGAGAGGTGGGAGTCACCGGTCCCCGAGAGGTAGTAGTGGAGCAGGCCGTCCGAGTTGACCACCAGTGATCCGGCGGCGATCTCCCCGTCGCCGTCCTCGGCCAGTGCCAACCAGGCCATCCCCGAGCCGAGCAGCCCCCGGAAGTAATCGGCATCGAAGAAGTAGCGCTCCGAGGCCCCGGTCCGCTCCATCGTCTCGGTGTAGACCCGGGTGAACCCGTCGAGCTCCCCGGCCGCCACCTCCTCACCCGGGACGATCCGGACCGAGTACCCCTTCTTCTCGTTCTTTCTCACCTGCTGACGGTCAGACATCCGGCTCTTCGGAGGGAGCGCCGGGTCGGCGACCAGGCATACGTTCCTCGCTGTCGCCCCGGTGAGTGGCGGCTCACCGTCGGGGTCGAGGCAGTGCCGGATGAAGATCGAGACCAGCCCGGTTCCCGAGAAGTCGATTCCGCTGATGTCGAGTGGCAGGTTCTCCGGTACGTCAGCAAGCGAGAAGCCGGGGTATCCGTAGGGGGAGGTCGCATCGAGGCCGCCACCCGGGATCTCCCGGGCGACCAGCGGTCCGGCGATCCGGTCGTTCCCTTCGCCGATCTCGATCGTGTGGGTTACCCCTTCTGCCTCGAGGAAGACCGGGCAGCGGAAGAAGTCGATCCCCGAGGAGGCCCTGCCGCCGTCCTCGGTCACCGTCGCCCGGTTCACCACTTGGCGATCGCCTCGAAGAACTGTTCGGGCGAGACCCCCCAGACCTCGAGGTCGATCAGCTCGCCGTCCCTTGCGATGTGGCCGACCATAGTCCCCTCGTAGCGCCACCCCTGGGACTGGACCGCCTTCTTCGCGGCCTCGTTGAAGGCCGGAATCCGGCCGTAGACCCGGTGCGCCCCGAACTCGTTGAAGGCCTTCTCGACCGTAAGACGCTCGGCCCACCGCCCGACGCCCCGTCCCCGGATCTCGTCCCCGATCAGGGCACCCAGCTCCGGGGCCGTCTGGCGGAACAGCCCGTAGAGCGCGGTGAAGCCGACCGGCTCCTCCCGATCCGGGACTAGAATCGCGAACTTCCGGTCCTCACCCGAGTCGTCACACGCCCGCTCGGTCCATCCCCGGGCGTCCTCCTCGGAGAACGAGTCCCGGACTTCCATCAGCGTCTTGACCGCTTCGGGGTTGTTGAACCAGCGGTGGACCGCCGGTGCATCACCCGGCTCGAACGGACGGATCGATACCGGGGCTTCCTCTGCCTGGGGCTCGTCGGACACCCGACGATCCTAGGGCGATCCGGCAGCTTTCCGGCCCCGGTCGTCCACCCGGCGCTGGAATACCGCCGTGATCTGCTCGAGGGAACGGCCCTTCGTCTCGGGCACGTACTTCCAGCAGAACCAGAGCGTCACCAGCCCGATCAGTCCGTAGAACCAGAAGGCGCCGCTCTGGGTCAGGAGGTCGATCAGGGGCAGGAAGGTGAGCGAGACCAGGAAGTTGAAGAACCAGTTGGTCATCGTTCCGGCCGATGCCGCCTTGCCCCTCACCTTGAGCGGGTAGATCTCGGCGTTCAAGAGCCAGAAGATCGGGCCGAGCGAGATCGCGAACGAGGAGACGAACAGCATCAGGCTCAGGATTGCGATCACCGAGGTGAGCGTTCCGGTCGAACCGAGGAAGGCCGCCCCGAGCAGGAAGAGCGAGAAGCTCATTCCCGATACACCGATGAACAGGAGCGTCCTGCGGCCGGCCCGGTCGAGCAGGCGGAGGGCGACCACGGTCATCAGGACGTTGATGATCCCGACCCCCAGCGAGGCGAAGATCGCCGAGGAATCCGAGCTGATCCCGGCCTGCTGGATGATCGTCGGCGCGTAGTAGATGACGGTGTTGATCCCGGTGATCTGCTGGAGGATCGCCAGGCCGATCCCGACCAGGAGCGCCGCCTTGACCACCGGCTGGAGCAGGTCCCGCCAGCTGCCCGACTCCTCGGTCGCAAGCCCTCCCTGGATCTCCGTCACCTCGGCAGTGATCGCCTCGTTGCCACCGGTCCGGATCGTCGAGAGCGCTTCCTTGGCGCCCTCGGTGTCCCCCTGCATTACCAGCCACCGCGGGCTCTCGGGCAGTCGGATTACCCCTAGCGCCATGACTATCGCCGGGACGGCCCCGAGCCCGAGCATCCACCTCCAGCCTTCATTGACGTCGGTGAAGGCCAGCCCGACCAGGTAGGCGACGAGGATCCCGATCGTCACCGCGAGTTGGAAGAAGGTGACGAGTCCGCCGCGGATGTCGGGCGGTGCGACTTCGCTTATGTAGACGGGAGTGATCGCCGAAGCGACCCCGATCGCCAGTCCGATTACGACCCTGGCGATGACCAGTAGCCCTACTCCGCCGGCAACTGAAGAGCCGACCGCCCCGATGATGAAGACCGCTGCCGAGACCAGGATCAATTTCTTCCGGCCAAGCCTGTCGGCGCGGCTGCTGGCGAACCAGGCCCCGAAGACTGCCCCTACCGGGACCGCTCCGACCACCATTCCCGACTCGAGGCTGCCCAGCCCGAAGTCGGACTCGATCGTGAGCAGTGCCCCGGCGATGATCCCGGTGTCGTAGCCGAACAGCAGCCCGGCGAGCCCTGCGATCGCGGCCGTGACGTACACGTTCCGCTTTGCGTGACCGGCTGAAGAAGTGCTCTCCCCCATCTCCCTTGCGGCATCCTTCCACAGGAACGGGTTGCCGACAGAAATCGGTGCTTCCCCGCCGGGTGGCCCTGCGACCATCCCGGCATGACCGGGCCCCGTCCCAACCCGATCGGTCGCGGCAGGTGACCGAGGTGGTCGGCCGGTACGCGCCTTCGCCTACCGGGGAGCTCCATCTGGGCAACCTGCGGACTGCTCTTGTCGCCTGGCTCTCGGCCCGCTCGGCCGACGGCAAGTTCCTGCTCCGGATCGAGGATCTCGATTCGAACAGGGCGAGAGAGGGGTGGATCGCGGTCCAGGAGGGTGAGCTACGTGCGATGGGCCTCGACTGGGACGGTGAGCCGATCCGCCAGTCCGTAAGGGGCGCCCTCTACTCCGCTGCCCTCGACCGGCTGTCGGAACACGACCTCCTCTATGAATGCTTCTGCAGCCGAAAGGAGGTCCGGGAGGCAGCATCGGCACCCCACCCGGACTCCGACCTGCCGGCCGACGCCTACCCGGGCACCTGTCGGGAGCTGACCGAGGCCGAGCGGGAGGAGCGCCGTCACTCCGGCAGGCCCCCTGCCCTCCGGGTCCGGACAGATGGGGCCAGGGGGGCCTTTCGCGACCTGAGCCACGGGGAGCTCGAGGTGGCGCTGGACGACTTCGTGGTCCGGCGAAACGACGGCGACTACGCCTACAACCTCGCCGTCGTGGTCGACGACGCGGCCCAGGGTGTGACCCAGGTGGTCAGGGGCGAGGACCTGCTGGATTCGACCGCCCGCCAGCTCTGGCTCTACCGGACCCTCGACCTCACCCCTCCTGCGGAGTGGCTCCACCTCCCGCTCATGCGGGGGCCGGACGGTGATCGCCTGGCCAAGCGCCACGGCTCGGTCACCCTCGAGCAGGTGGAGGCCGGGGGCGGTACCGCAGCGGAGGTTGTGGGGAGCCTTGCGGCCTCGATCGGCCTCGCCCCGGAGGGCACATCCTGCCTCGCCCCCGACCTCCTCGGCGACTTCAGCCGCGAGGCCCTGATCGAGGGCTGCGAGCGGACAAGGGATGAGAGATGGAGCTAGCCGGAGTCGAACCGGCGACCTCCAGGGTGCGATCCTGGCGCTCTACCAACTGAGCTATAGCCCCGCGCCGGGAAGGATACGGCCTCGCTTGCCCCTGGAGGCCCCTTATCCCCACGGGGACCGGGAAAACTCTTACTCTGTCGGAGGAGGAGTCGAGGGCACCCGGCTAGAAGGTTTTGTCGGACCCGGGACCCGGAGAAAAGTTTGGGAACGCTAGACGAAGCGATCAGGGAGCACCTAGAGCTCAAGCGGCGCCAGGGCGCCGGCGAGGACGAGATCCAGAAGGCCGAGGCCGAAGCCTTTGGCCCGGGCGAGGACGAAGTTCCCGGGGCGTCTATTACCGCTCCGGCCGGGGAGGGCGACCAGCTCGACAAGGTCTTCTCGGGCGAGGGGGCGACGGACGAGGCCCCTCCGACTACCGTGCTGAAGCCTGAGTCCGGCGGTGGGGAGCCTGCCGCCGAGGTCGAGGTCGCCGAGGTCGAGGAGACCCAGGTGATCGACACCTCTGAAGCCGAGGCACTGCTTGCGGAGGCGACCGGAACGGTCGAGGTCGAGGAGTCGGCACCGGCACCCCCGACGCCGGAACCACCCGCAGCGCCTGAGCCACCTCCGCCCGCAGTCGAGCCCGAGCAGGCCGAGGCTCCACCGACCCCGACCCCTGAACCGGTCGAGCTGGGCGACGAGGCGGACGCGAGTGACCTGCTCGAGGCCGAACGGGCCAACCTGACTGGCCACCCGACCGAGAACTACGACGTCGACGCAGCGATCGCCGAGGAAGAGGAGCTCGACCTCCTCAGCGAAGGCCGCCTTTCCGAGGAACTCGACCAGGCACTGGGCGATCCCGGCGCGGGGCTTCCGGAGGGACTGGGAGCCGAGCCGACCCCTGAGCCTGCATCCGAGGTCGTCGAGGAGGAGGTCGAGGTGGAAGAGCAGGTCGAGGAAGCGCCGGAGCCACCGGTCGGGGACGATGCGGCCGACGAGCCTCCGCTCGACGATCCGGACGCCTCGAGCCCCCTTGAGGAGACCCCCGACTTCCTCGAGGAGGCGCCGGCCTCCGACGAGCTCTGGTTCGAGCAGGGCGAACCAAAGGATTTCGACTTCGGCGACTGAGCCGCCAGGCTCCCGGCGCCCCCTAGAATCGCTCCCCGGTTCGCCGCCAGATGGCGAGACCCCCTGGGGCCATAGCTCAGTTGGTAGAGCGCCTGCTTTGCAAGCAGGAGGTCGCCGGTTCGATCCCGGCTGGCTCCACT